>CAJUDT010000031.1 GCA_910585415.1 uncultured Flavonifractor sp. | reverse complement strand
CCCTCAACACTTCGGCCATTGGCCCCTCGGGCGGATATCCCCCTTGCAAGACTTGGCAGCAGTTGCCCTGCCTTTGGCTGTACTCATGCCGCCTTTCGGACTGCCATCTTCTGCTTGATAGCTTTGGGGTTGAGTCGGTGCGGTGATGAAAATGGGCGGGGGATGGGAGATATGGAGGTATATTGGTATGCTGTATCATGCGAAAAATGGGGCGGTCCGGGTTGAACAGGGCAACATGGATTACATCACCTTTGGTACCGGTTCCCGTATTCTGGTGATGATTCCTGGTCTTGGAGATGGTCTATCTACAGTCAAAGGGAAAGCGCTTCCCTTTGCCCTGGCTTACCGGGTCTATGCCAAGGAGTTTCGAGTATTCCTGTTCAGCCGAAAAGAGCCCTTGGTCCCGGGATATTCCACCAGGGATATGGCCCGTGATCAGGCGTCTGCTTTGGATGCCTTGGGGATTCCGCGGGCGGCGGTACTAGGGGTATCACAAGGGGGAATGATTGCCCAGCATTTGGCCCTTCAGAGGCCGGATTTGGTGGAACGTCTGGTATTGGCGGTGACTGCGGCCCGGCGGACCCCTCAAATGGAGGAAGCGGTACATATTTGGATGGATTTGGCCCGGCGCGGGGACTATCCTGGATTGGTAATCGACACCACAGAGCGCTCCTATTCTGAGGACTATTTGAAACGGTATCGCCGTCTGTATCCCCTCCTGACCCGCCTTGGAAAGCCCAAGGAGTTTCAGCGCTTTCTCATACAAGCCGCCTCCTGCCTGGACCATGACGCCTGGGGGGAATTGAGCCGCATTGCCTGCCCCACGCAGATTATCGGCGGGACCGAGGACCGCGTAATAGGCCCCAACGCCGCCCTGGAGCTGGCGGAAGCAATTCCCAACAGCCGCTTATCCCTCTGCGAGGGCCTTGGCCACGCCGCCTACGAGGAAGCCAGGGACTTTCACACGCGGGTATTGGAGTTTTTGAGACAATAGAAGCACAATATCAATCAAACAAAATAGGCCCGGTTCCTTGTACGGAACCGGGCCCTGCACGTTATTTACTCCACGTCAATCGGGTCCACCTCGATGGGCATCCGCTTGCGCAGCTCTTTGGTGAGGCGGCCTACCATGAAAATGGTCCAGATATCGCTGACGCCCTCATAGATGAACACGCCGCCAATGACCATCACCAGGGCCTCCGCCGCCAAATAGGGGTGGAAGAGGATCACCAGCCCCAGCGCCAGCGAGATAAGCGACAGAGCCAGACTGACCCCCCACCGCTGGTACTCCAGCCGCCGCAGCTCAAAGGCCCGCAGCAGGTTCAGCAGGCCGTCCACCAGGATGAACAGCCCCAGCACGATGGGGAGAATGGAGATAATGACCTGCGGACGCACCAGCAGGAAAATCCCCAGCGCCAGCGCCGCAATCCCCAAAAACAGGTCAAAGACGAAAGCCGCCGCCCGGCTGAGGAAGAAGCTCAGAATCGCCGCCGCGCCATAGACCACCAGGATACCGCCAAAGGCGTAACAGATGACCGCCGCCGTGGTCCCCGGCCAGAGCAGCAGCACCAGCCCCAACACGAGATAGAGCACAGCGGCCAAAAGAAAGCTGACCTTCCAATTTTTGATAGTTTCCTTCACGAGAAACCCCTCCTTTGGTCCTAGTATACCCCATAATGCAATGGAAGTCACTAGACATTCCCACAAGAGCGTCAGACTTCGACCTGGAAAAAATCAACCGTCCGTCTGAATCAGAATCGCCCCCGCCTGAGCGTCCCACTCCACGCCGAAGCCCAGCGCCTCCCCCAGCTCCCGGAGCTGGAAGTAGGTATAGCCGCCGCCGTTGGCATCGGTGAGGGTGATAGCGCTCAGGTGTACCGTGTCCGTACCCACCAGCACGGCGGAATTGGAACGGGTATAACTCTGGTCGCCGGAGAAGGGCGTGGACATCTCGCTTCCGTTGGGGGAGCGGTAGGGGGTGCCTGGGTTGAGCATAATCGTACTGCGGCGCTCGTCCCAGGTGACGTCGAACTGAGCGGCGGTGCCGTTGAGCACATGGGCCACGTCCCGGAGCTTGAGGTAATTGGTGTCGTTGCCGCTGGCGTCCTTCAGGGCGTAAGCGTCAAAGGAAACCGGTTTGCCGTCCACCAGAATCGAATAACTGGTGGCGTAGGCGGTCCCCCGCTGGGAGAGGGTGGAGGGGGGGATTCCCTTTCCGTACACCTGCTGGTATAGATTGGTCAGTCCGGCATTGGCGGCGATGAGCTTATACCGGAAATGCACCTCGCCCGTCACCTGGGGGAGGGTATCGTTCAGGGCCAGCTGGTCCTGAATGGCCTGTGTGCCGTACCAGGGGCTTTCCGGGTCGCTGCTGCCCGCCTGATAGTCCGCCATGCCCACATAGAGCTTCACGTCGGTTCCCGCTGTGGTAGCCGCCCACCAGCGGGCAATGGCGCTGTAATCCATACTTTTGTGGCCGATGTACCAATAAATTTGGGGGCATATGTAGTCAATCCAGCCCTCTTGGACCCATTTTCGGCTGTCGGCATAGGAGGCGTGGTAGCTCTCATAGCCGCCGGTGGTGGCGGAGCCCCCCGGCAGATTCCGGCTGTCCCCCCACACCCCGGAGGGGCTGATACCGTAAGACAAATCCGGGTCGATGGCGTGGAGCCGTTCCCCCAGGGTTTTCACCAGCAGGTTGACGTTTTCCCGCCGCCAATCGCCGATATCCCCAAACCGCCCGCCGTACTGGGCAAAGGCGGCGGCATCGTCAAAATCGGAGCCGGGGTAAAAGTAGTCGTCCAGGTGAATGCCGTCAATGTCGTAATTGCGGGCCAGCTCCTCGGCCCCCTGAATGACCAGCTCCCGGACCTGGGGCAGGCCGGGGTTCAGGTAATAATTGTCCTCATACTCCACCACCCAGTCCGGGTGGAGGACCGCCGGGTTATCCGGGGAGAGGGTGGAGGTCTCCGCCTCGCCCCCCCGGGTCACCCGGTAGGGGTTCACCCAGGCGTGGAGCTCCAGCCCCAGGGCATGGGCCTGCTCCACCCAGTAGGCCAGGGGGTCGAAGCCCCCGGTGGGGGCAGTCCCCGGTGTGCCGGTGAGGTAGCGGCTCCAGGGGAACAATTGGGAGGGGTAGAAAGCGTCGCAGGTGGGGCGCACCTGGAGGATGACGGCATTCATGCCCCATTGGGCGCAGGTCTGCAAGATTTCATCGGCCTCCCGCCGGAGGGCGGCGGCATTGGCGGTGCCTTTGGAGGGGTAGTCCAGGTTGTACACGGTGGCCACCCAGACGGCGCGAAATTCCTCCTGCCCGGAGCGCTCCACGGACCCCGCCGGGGTCACGCCCGGCAGAGTCAGCAGACCCGCCAAGGCCAGGGATACCAGGGATTTTAACAGATTGTACATGGCAGTTCTCCTTTTTTCTTATGTTCGCCGCTGGGCCTCCTGCTGGGCGATTCGCTCCGCCAGGTCGTTCAGGTAGACCCAGCGCTCCATTTTTGCCTCCAGGGCGGCTTCCAGAGCGTCCTCCTGGTCCTGGAGGGCCTGGAGGGCCACATAGTCGCTGGCCTGCTGGGCCTGCTGGGCCTGATTGGCGGCCAGCTCCCCCTCCAGGGCGGCGATTTCCGCGTCGATGTGCTCAAATTCCCGCTGCTCCTTGAAGGTGAATTTCAGCTTCTTGGGGGGAGCGGAGCGGGGGCGCTCCGGGGCGGAGGGTTTGGGGGCCTTGGCGGTTTCCTCCGCCCGCCGGGCGGTCAGGTATTCGGTATACCCGCCGGGGTAGGCCCGGACCTGTCCGTCCGGCTCCACAGCAAAGACCCGCCGGACCACCCGGTCCAGAAAGTACCGGTCGTGGGAGACGGCCACCACCGGGCCGGGGAAGGTCTCCAAGTAATCCTCCAGCACCGCGAGCGTCTCCAGGTCCAGGTCGTTGGTGGGCTCGTCCAGCAGCAGGACGTTGGGGGCGGCGGCCAGGATGGAGAGCAGATAGAGCCTCCGCTTCTCCCCGCCGGAGAGCTTCCCGATGGGGCTCCACTGGACCGGCGCGGGGAACAGGAACTGTTCCAGAAGCTGGGAGGCGGTGACCATGCCCTCGGGGGTTTCGATGCGCTCGCCGATGTCCCGCACGTAGTCGATGACTCGGGTACTTCCGTCCATCTGGGGGACCTCCTGGCGGAAGTAGCCCATACGGACCGTCTCGCCCACCTCCACGGTCCCGCTGTCCGGGGGGAGCACCCCGGCAATCAGGTGGAGCAGGGTGGATTTCCCGCTGCCGTTGGCCCCCACGATGCCAATGCGGTCGTCCCGCAGGAGCTGGCAGCTGAAATCCCGCAGGACGGTGCGGGTTCCGAAAGCCTTGCCCACGCCCGCTAAGGTGATGGTCTTTTTTCCTAGACGGCTGGAGCGGGCGGAAAGTTCCAAGGCAGTTTTTTCCTCCGGCCCGGTCTGGGCCTTGAGGGCCTCATAGCGCTCCAGGCGCTCCCGGCTCTTGGTGCCCCGGGCGGTGGGACCCTGCATGACCCATTGATACTCCCGGCGGAGTATGGCCTGCCGCTTGCGCTCGGAGGCAAGGGCGCTTTCCTCCCGCTGGGCCTTGCGCTCCAGGAATTTGTCATAGTTGCCCTCGTAGAGGTAGAGGCTCCCCCGGTCCACCTCGGCAATGCGCCCCGCGATGCGCTCCAGGAAATAGCGGTCGTGGGTGACCATCACCAAAGCCCCTCTCCAGGCCTTCAAGGTGTCCTCCAGCCAGAGGACCATGTCACTGTCCAGGTGGTTGGTGGGCTCGTCCAACAGGAGCACGTCGCAGGGGCGGGAGAGCACCGCCGCCAGCGCCGCCCGTCTCCGCTCCCCGCCGGAGAGCTCCCCCATGGGCTGGTCGAACCGGCGGACTCCCAGGCGGGTGAGGGTGGCCTTGGCCTCGTACTCGGCCAGGGCGCGATGTTCCTGGGAGAGGCCCAGGAGCACCTGCTCCAGAACGGTGCGGGAGGGCTCGAATTTCGGGGCCTGGGGGAGGTATTCCAGCCGGACGTTGGGGTCCCGGAGGACGGAGCCGCCGTCGGGCTCCTCCGCCCCGGCCAGCAGGCGCAGCAGGGTGGATTTCCCCCCGCCGTTGAGGCCCACCACCCCCACCTTATCCCCCTTCTCCAGGTAAAGGGAGACTCCATCCAGCAGGGTGCGGTCGCCATAGGTTTTTGTTACAGCTTCGGCTGAAAGCAGCATAGCGGATTCCCTCCAAGATTCACGTGCTTGTATCTTATCATACTGCCCCGCCCGCTGACAAGGGGCCCCAGGAAAAACTCCTATTTTACAAACGCGGCCCTTTGGCGTATAATAGAGAAAATAACATAAAATAAGGAGTACCTATGAAACAGAGATTTATCCTCCTGCTGGCGGGGCTTCTGGCGCTGCTGGCGTCCTGTGCCCCGCCCCGCCCGGCGGAGGACGGCGCCCTTCATGTGCTGGCCTCCACCTATCCCATTTACCTCTTCGCCACCGCCGTCGCCGAGGGGGTGGACGGGGTGGAGGTGGAGCTGTTGGTCAATCAGCCCACCGCCTGCCTCCATGACTACACCCTCACCGTCCAGGACATGAAGGCCATCGAGCGGGCCGATGTGCTCCTGCTCAACGGCGGGGGGCTGGAGGACTTTTTGGAGGACGCCCTGTCCGCGTCCGCCGCTGCGGTCATTGACTGCTCCCAGGACATTGCGCTTCTCCCCGCCCTGGGCCACGAGGGCCACCACCATGAGACGGAGTACGACCCCCATTTCTGGCTGGTGGAGGAGGCCGCTGTGGTGATGCTGCACAACATTGCTCAGGGCCTGTCCGCCCTGGACCCGGACCACGGGGAGGTTTACACCCAGCAGATGCAGGCGGCCATTCGCCTCCTGCCCGACGACCCCTTGAAAGAAGCGGAGCTGGCCTGCCCCTATCTGATTACCTTTCACGACGGGTTTCAGTATTTCGCCTTGGACAACGGCCTCACTCTGCTGAAATCCGTGGAGGAAGAAGAGGGGAGCACCGCCAGCGCCGCCGAAATCAAGGAGATTGCCGCCCTTGTGCGGGAGTACGATATTCCGGCGATTTTCACCGAGAAGAACGGCTCCGACGCCGCCGCCCGCGCCATTGCCCGGGAGACGGGGGCGGAGATTTATCAGCTGGACATGATAATGAGCGGTGAGGGCTCCGGCATACAGCCCTACCTCGACGCCATGAAGCACAACACCGACACCATTTTGGAGGCCCTGGGATGAGCGTACACAGACATAAGGACACCGGCCCCGGCTGCGCGGGGACCTGCTGCCTGCAAATTACCGATTTGGGGGTCAGCTTCGGGGGGGAGGACGTGCTTCGGAACGTGTCCTTCCACCTCCACTGCGGGGAGATTGTGGCCCTGATTGGCCCCAACGGGGCGGGAAAGAGCTCCCTGTTCCGCTCCATCCTGGGGCAGGCCCCCCACACCGGGAGCATCCAGTTCCAGCGGGCGGGCGGGGATAAGACCCGGCCTCTCATTGGCTATGTGCCCCAGTCCCCGGTATTCGACCGGGGGGACCCGGTGAGCGTCTTTGACTTCTTTGCCGCCGCCGTGTCCGACTGGCCGGTGTTCCTGCCCGCCCCGAGGAAGCTCCGGCGGCGGGTGGCGGACTGCCTGGCGCGGGTCCACGGGGACGGGCTCATGGACAAGCGCATGGGGGCCCTCTCCGGCGGAGAGCTTCAGCGGGTGCTCCTGGCCCTGGCGCTGGAGCCCCTGCCCCATATCCTCGTGCTGGACGAGCCCCTCTCCGGGGTGGACATCGACGGAGAAAAGCAGCTGCTGGACATGCTGGATGAGATTCGCACCCGGTACGATTTGTCCATCCTCCTGTCCACCCACGACTTCGCCACCCTGGACCAGTACGCGGACAAGGTGATTTTGCTGAACACGGAGGTCCTGCGGGTGGGTACGCCGGGGGAGGTGCTGGCCTCGGCGGAATTTCGGGCGGTGTTCCACCTGGATTTGGGAAAGGGGGGGAGCGCGTGAACCTTTGGTATACGATTGTGGACCTGCTGCCCTTTGAGTGGGCCCAGCCAGGCTCCATGTTTTTTATGAAAAACGCCCTCCTGGCCATTCTGGTGATTTCTCCCCTTTTCGGCCTGCTGTCCACCATGGTGGTGGAGAGCCGCATGTCCTTCTTTTCCGACGCCCTGGGCCACTCGGCCTTTACGGGGATTGCCATCGGGGCTCTGTGCGGGCTGGCCGACCCCATGTGGGCGGCGGTGCTGCTCTCTCTGGCCTTCGCGGTGCTCTTTACCTATGTGCGGCGGCGCTCCGATATGGCCAGCGATACGGTGATTGGGGTCTTTTCCTCCACCGCCGTGGCCCTGGGCATTTTCATCGCCACCCTGGACGGGGGGAGCTTTACCAAATTCAACAACCTGCTCATTGGAGATATCCTCAGTGTGGAGCCGGGAAAGATTGCCCTGCTGTTCTGCATTCTGGCGGCGGCGGCGGGGCTGTGGGTGTGCTCCTTCAACCGGCTGATGCTGTCCTCCATCCACCCCGCCTTGGCGGACAGCCGGGGCATCCGGGTCTTTTGGCAGGAGGCGGTATTCTCCGCCGCCATCGCCCTGGTGGTGACGGTGTCCATGACCTGGGTGGGGCTGCTGGTCATCAATTCCCTGCTGGTCCTCCCGGCGGCGGCGGCCCGGAACGTGGCCCGGAATATGCGGGAATATCACCTGTGCTCGGTGCTGGGCGCTCTGGCGGCGGGGGTGGCGGGGCTCATGACCGCCTATTATATCGGCTCCTCCGCCGGAGCCTCCATCACCCTCTATCTGGCCGGGTGGTTCCTGCTCACCTTCTTACTGCGGAAGCGCCGGCTCTGAATCAATACAAAAACAGCCAGTCTGACCAAAACCAGACTGGCTGTTTTGCTGCTTTGTTGAAAACCGGCGGTAGTGCGGCTTACTCGTCCTTCTTCTTCCGGGACTTGAAAGCGGCCTTCAGGTCCTCCCGGCCCTCCTGGAGCACATCGTCCATGGAGCTGTGCCCGCGCTTCAGGTCCCTCCAGAAGCGGGGGTTGCATAGAGCCAGGGCGATAATGAGCACGCCCGCGCCGCCCAAAATCAGTTCAAGCATGGCAAGCCCTCACGAAACTCAGTTGGAGGCGGTGTCCATGTCCTGGTCGTCGCCCCAGAGCATATTCTTGCGCAGCTCCGCGCCCACGATCTCCATGGGGTGCTTGGCCAGCTGGGCCCGCTTGGAGTTGAAGAAGGTGCGGCCGTTCTTGTTCTCGGCAATCCACTTGCCGGCGAAGGTGCCGTCCTGAATATCGTCCAGGACCTTGCGCATGTTCTTCTTGGTTTCCTCGTAGGGGAGCACACGGGGACCGGAGACGTACTCGCCAAACTCGGCGGTGTCGGAGATGGAGTAGTTCATCATGGCCACGCCGCCCTTGTTGATGAGGTCGATGATGAGCTTCATCTCGTGGATGCACTCAAAGTAGGCGTTCTCGGGCTCGTAACCGGCCTCCACCAGAGTCTCGAAGCCGCAGCGCATCAGGTCCACCACGCCGCCGCACAGGACGGCCTGCTCACCGAAGAGGTCGGTTTCCGTCTCGTCGTGGAAGGTGGTCTCCATGACGCCGGCCCGGGCGCCGCCGATTCCGGCGATGTAGGCCAGGGCGATTTTATAGGCGTTGCCGGTGGCGTTCTGCTCCACGGCCACCAGACAGGGCACGCCCTTTCCACCCACGTACTGGGAGCGGACGGTGTGGCCGGGGCCCTTGGGGGCGGCCATGAACACATCTACACCGGCGGGGGGGACAATCTGCTGATAGCGGATGTTGAAGCCATGGGCAAAGGCGATGGCCTTCCCCTCGGTGAGGTTGGGGGCGATTTCGGCCTTGTACATCTCGGCCTGGGCCTCGTCGTTGATGAGAATCATGATGATGTCGGCGGCCTTTGCGGCCTCGGCCACGGTCATGACGGGGAAGCCGTCCTTCTCGGCCACCGGCCAGCTTTTGCCGCCCTTGCGCAGGCCGACAATCACATCACAGCCGGAATCCCGCAGATTCAGCGCGTGGGCGTGGCCCTGGGAGCCGTAGCCGATGATGGCGATTTTTTTGCCGTTCAGGTAGGACAGCTCGCAGTCTTTTTCGTAGTACATTTTTGCCATGGTAATACACTCCTTTTTTCTTCTTGCCGGTTTTTGGGGAATTTAGGGTCTATCATAACATAGTCTTGGGGAAAAGAATGATAACTGTGATACAATCTTTGGGAAAGATGAGCCTCAGCTGAGGGTCATCCCCAATTCCACTTCGTCCTCGTCCGAGCGCCCGGTTTCCGTAAAGCCCAGCGCCTGGTACAGGGCGCAGGCGGCGGAGTTTTGGGGGTTTACGGTCATCAGGACGCGGTTGGAAGCACCGAAGGGCTTTGTACGGATATACTCCAGCACCAGTTCCATCGCGGCCCGCCCGAAGCCCTTTCTCTGATGCCGCCGGTCAACCATCAGGTGCCAGATGTTGTAGGTCTCTTCGTCATAGTCATAGATGACCATGACATAGCCCACCACCTCGCCGCCGCTGAAAACGGCGAAGGGGGTACACTGTTGATAATAGACATAGGCCTGAGCCAGGCTCCTGATTGGATGGGATACAAATTGTTCCTGCCCGTCGTTCAGCTCCAGGTTAAAGCAGGCGATAAAATTGGATTCATCAACTTTTTGTAAGGTAATACGGTCCATATGTCCTCCTTCATACGTGGAGGGCTAACGGATGAAAACCCTCCCTTTGGTTGACAGTAACATGGTTTCATACAGCTTCATAGCTGCTCTCCCCCTTTCTTTGGAAGAAATAATCTATTTGAAAACACAGAGACCTCTGTGGAATTTGCCGGGGTCTGTGCTCTGTGTGCTGGGAAACGGGTTGTTACAGAAAGTTCTTGCTGCTGCCTGCGCCTTGCGCCCGCTGCCGGTCAGGGTGTTTCCTGACGCCCCAGCAGATAGTCCGTGCTGACGCCAAACAGGTCGGCTAAAGCGCTCAACGAAGAGGCGGACGGCTCCCGTTCACCAGATTCATAGCGGCGGTAGGAGCGGTAATGGATGCCGGACCGTTCCGACGCCTCTTCCTGTGTAATTCCCGCTTTTTTTCGCAGGGCCAATAAACGCTCTGACAAAATAGACATGGCTTCTCCTTCTCATTGACGGAACCATTTGAGCCGGCTGTAACGGCATTACAAGAAATTCTTACCCAGATTAAATTCCGCCTGCTCCTTGGTTTCGTCTCCGATGGTGTAAGCGCCCCGCTCCAGGGCCACCATGCCGGTACGCACCAGCTCCAGAATCCCAAAAGCCTCCAGGAGGCGCTGTATGGCCTCCGCCTTGCTCTCGTCGCCGATTAGGGCCAGGGTCAAGGATTTCAGGGACACGTCAATGATGGAGGCCCGGAAGATGTTGGCAATCTGAATGACCTCGTTGCGGATATCCGGCGTCTCCGCCTTGACCTTGAACATGACCAGCTCCCGCCGGATGGACCGCTCTGGCCGGAGCTCCTGCACGGAGTAGACCGGGAACTGTTTGCGCAGCTGATTCATAATCTGCTCAATCATGGCCCCGTCGGCCATGACCTCGATGGTGATACGCGAAACCGCCGGGTCGTCGGTGGTTCCCACCGCCAGAGATTCGATGTTATACCCCTTTCGGGAGAACAGCCGGGAAACCTGGGACAGCACGCCCGCGGCATTTTCCACCAGCACCGAGAGGGTGCGGCGGGTGATATTGGTATCTGTCATGGTCCGTACCCTCCTTTAATCTAAGATGAAATCCGTCACCGGCGCACCGGCGGACACCATGGGGTGAACCATTGCGTCCTTGTCAATGGCGCACTCAATGACATAGGGCTTCCCCGACGCGGTGGCCCGGCGGAAGGCTTCCTCAAATTCCGCCTGGGTGGACGCCCGCGCCCCGTCGATGCCGTAGGCGTTGGCCAGGGCCACAAAATCCGGCCCCCGGTCCAAATCCGTCTGAGAAAACCGCTTCTCGTAAATCAGGTTCTGCCACTGGCGGACCATGCCCAGAGTGCGGTTATTGAAAATCACGGTAATCACCGGGATTTGATAGTGCTCCACAGTACACAGCTCGTGGCAGTTCATCCGAAAACACCCGTCGCCGGTACATTGCACCACCACCTTGCCGGGACTGCCCACACTGGCCCCCATGGCCGCCCCCAGGCCGAAGCCCATGGTGCCAAAGCCCCCGGAGGTGATGAACTGCCCCGGACGGGAGAAGTGGTAGTACTGGGCGCACCACATCTGATGCTGTCCCACGTCGGTGACGATGACGGCATCCCCGTCGGTGACGGCCTGGATGGTCTCCAAAATCTCGTGGGGATGGAGCACATCGTCTTTTTTCAGGGGGACCTCCGGGTGGGAAAAGACCCACTCCCGCCACTGGGGGTATTCATGCTTGGGCAGGGAGGCGTTCAGCAGCTCCAGCACTCTCCGGGCGTCCCCGATAATATGGTGGTGGGTGGTGACGTTTTTGTCAATCTCCGCCCGGTCGATGTCGATATGGACAATTTTGGCATTGTGGGCAAAGCTGGCCGGATGGGTGGCCACCCGGTCGGAGAACCGGCAGCCGATGGCAATCAGCAGGTCACACGCGTCCACCGCGTGGTTGGAGGCGTGGGAGCCGTGCATTCCAATCATCCCGGTGAACAGGGGATGACTGCCCGGACAGGCTCCGCCGCCCATGATGGTGGAGGCCACCGGGGCCCCCAGCTGCTCAATGAACCTGCGGAACTCCGGCACCGCGTTCTTGGAGCGAATCACGCCGCCCCCCACCAGCACCAGGGGCTTTTCCGCCGCCTCAATCAGGTCCAGCAGGGTGCGGATGTCCCCCATGTCGGGCTCGGGGGCCTTCAGCTCGTGGCTGGCCCGGCGGAGCATGGCCCCCAGACGGCCATGATTGGGGTGCTCCGGCAGGGGTAAGGGGGTATAGTCCGCCTCGGCGGCGGTGACGTTTTTGGCGATATCCACCAGCACCGGGCCGGGCCGGCCCGAGCGGGCGATGGCAAAGGCCTCCCGCAGCACGTCGGCCAGGGCGTCCGGGTCCTTGACTAAGTAATTGCACTTGGTAATGGGCATGGAAATGCCGGTGATATCCACCTCCTGGAAGGAGTCCTTGCCAATGAGGTTCTCGCTGACGTTGCAGGTGATGAACACCACCGGGGAGGAATCATAGTAGGCGGTGGCGATGCCGGTGGTCAGGTTGGTGGCCCCCGGTCCGGAGGTGGCAAAGCACACCCCCACCTTCCCGGTGGCCCGTGCGTAGCCGTCCGCCGCGTGGGAGGCCCCCTGCTCGTGGGCGGTGAGGATATGACGAATTTTTTGGTTATAGCCGTGGAGCTCAAACTCGTCGTAGACGTTCAAAATCGTGCCGCCGGGGTAGCCGAATACCGTATCCACCCCCTGCTCCAGCAGGCACTCCAGCAAAATCTGAGCGGTTTTCATTCTCATGGATGTTCCAAACCTCCTTGGGCGGCCCCTGAAAAACACAAAACGGCCCCGTCCTGCCTAGGACGAAGCCGCCGCTCCGCGGTACCACCTAATTTCGCGGGTCCAACCCCGCGCACTCCATGTCCCGGTAACGGCGGGAGGTCCGTGCCCGCTTACTGGACGCGCCCGGCGGAAACAGGGGCGCGGTTCAGCGGACCGGCTCGCGGGTGACATTCCAAAGCGGCCTCACGGGAGCTTACACCTGCCGCTCCCTCTCTGCGCTTGCGCGCCGCCTGTACTGGCCCGGTCATTGCCTTTGCCTGAATGGTAGTTAGATGTTATGATAGCCCCCCGGCGGGATTTTGTCAATCCAAACTTTCTGGTTTTCGGAGAGACGGGCGGAACTTCTGCGTTTTAACCAAGTGAAGTGCCCTCGCGCCCCCTGGCCCTGGGGGATTTTATAAGGGGGGTGGGCCAAAGGCCCGCCCCCCAGTCTGGCGGGAAAGTCCGCAAGACTTTTTCGACAAGCTGATTTATATACAAAAATTCCGGTTTCCAGGGCCAATAAATTTCTGCGTGGAAAAAGCTGAAAACTGTAAGGTTTCACTGGACATTTTCTGTGATATGCGTTATGATGGTTCTGTTTGAGATACCGGTCAAACGACTCATAAAAATGGCCCGTGTGTGGCCTGATTTGCGAGGTGGACCTATGAAGCAAACCTTTTATGGCGGCGTGCACCCCAATGACCGGAAGGGTGCAACCCGCGACCAGGCGGTCAAGCCCCTGAGCGCACCGCCCAAGCAGGTGGTCATCGCCATGTCGATGCACATCGGCGCCCCCTGCAAGCCCATCGTTGCCAAGGGCGACCAGGTGACGGTGGGACAGAAGATCGGTGAGATCGCCGGTCTTGGCGCACCCATCCACGCGTCCGTGTCCGGTACGGTCACGGCGGTGGAGCCCCGCCCCTACACGGGCGGCTCGAAGGTCATGTCCGTGGTCATCGACAACGATTTCCAGGATACCTTCGGCTCCGAGCTCACCCCCCATCCCGATTACTCCAGCCTCACCCCGGACGAGATTGTGGAAATCGTCAAGGAGGCCGGCATTACCGGTATGGGCGGCGCGGGCTTCCCCTCCCATGTGAAGATCAGCTCGGGCATCGGCAAGGTGGACACACTCATCCTCAACGGCGCGGAGTGTGAGCCCTACATCACCGCCGACCACCGGCTCATGCTGGAGCAGGGAGAGAGAGTCCTGGGCGGCGTGCGCATCCTCATGCAGGCCTTTGGCCTCAAGACCGCCACCATCGGCGTGGAGGCCAACAAGGAGGACGCCATCGAGCACCTGAAGGCTCTGGTGGGCGGCCGGGGAGACATCCAGGTGGAGTCCCTGCGCACCCGCTACCCCCAGGGCGCGGAAAAGCAGCTCATCCAGCGCATCACCGGCCGGGAAGTGCCTCCTGGCGGACTGCCCGCCCATGTGGGCTGTGCGGTCTTCAACGTGGGCACCGCTGCGGCGGTCTACGACGCCGTGGTGGAGGGCAAGCCCCTGACCCACCGCATTGTCACCATCACCGGCGGGGCCGTCAAGGAGCCCTGCAACCGGCTGGTGCCCCTGGGCACCTCCTTCCAGTACCTCATTGACGAGGCCAAGGGTTTTTCTGAGGACCCCGACCGGGTGCTCACCGGCGGACCCATGATGGGTATCGCTCAGTTCACCATGGATGTGGGCGTCATCAAGGGCACCAACGCCGTTTTGTGCCTCACCAAGGCGGAGGCCGCCCCCGTGGCGGCGGAGGAGGTCTGCCTGCGCTGCGGGCGGTGCGTCAACGTGTGCCCCATGCACCTGACCCCTGTGTATATGCACCTGTATGCCGAGAAGGGCCTTTGGAAGGAAGCGGAGGCCCTCAACGTCATGGACTGCATTGAATGCGGTTCCTGCAACTACATCTGTCCCGGCCGACTGCATCTGGTCCAATCCTTCCGCGTCACCAAGCTGGAGCTGCGGAACCTGGCGGCCAAAGAGAAAGCGGCAAAGGAGGCGGCCAAAGCATGAACGAGGAAAAGAAGCTGAGGCTCACGGTGGCGTCCTCGCCCCACGTGGCCTCTCCCATTGACACCATGTCCCTGATGCGGGACGTACTGATTGCCCTGGTCCCCGCCCTGGCGGCGGCGGTCTACTTCTTCGGCTTCCGGGCCCTCATCGCTACGGCGGTATCCGTGGCGGCCTGTGAGTTCTTCGAGTGGGGCTACCGCAAGCTGATGCACAAATCCATGGCCAACAAGGACCTGTCCGCCGCCGTCACCGGCGTGCTGCTGGCCTTTGTGTGCCCCGTGACCCTGCCCTATTGGGTGCTGATTATCGGCGACTTCTTCGCCATCGTGGTGGTCAAGCAGCTCTTTGGCGGCCTGGGCCAGAACTTTATGAATCCCGCCCTGGGCGGCCGCGCCTTCCTGATGCTCTGCTACCCGGTGGCCATGACCACCTGGGCCCTGGCGGGCACCGGCAATTGGGCCCCTCTGGGCATGAGCGTGGGTCAGGACTACATTGACGCCTTCACCGGCGCAACCCCCCTGAGCATTGACTTCATGCACGGCGCGGAGCACATCCTCCCCAACGCCACCCTGGCCGACGTGTTCGTGGGCAACGTGGGCGGCTGTATCGGCGAGGTGTCCGCCCTGCTGCTGATTGTGGGCGGCGTGTACCTGATTTGGCGGGGCGTGATCCGGGCCCGCATTCCGGTGGCTTTCATCGCCACCGTGGCGGTCCTCACCTTCCTGTTCCCCCTGGGCGGCAACGACCGGATTACCTGGATGCTCTATCACCTGTGCTCCGGCGGTCTGATGCTGGGCGCGTTCTTTATGGCCACCGACTATGTCACCAGCCCGGTCACCCGGAACGGCGAGATCTTCTTCGGCGTGGGCTGCGGCCTGCTGACCGTGTTCATCCGCTATTTTGGCGGCTATCCCGAGGGCGTGTCCTACGCCATCCTCATCATGAACTGCTGCGTATGGCTGCTGGATAAGGTGGGCAAGCCCGCCCGTTACGGCGTCACCAAGGAAATGCGCCAGCAGCAGAAGGCGGCCCAGAAGGCCGGAAAGGAGGGGTAAGCCATGAGTGAAGCAGCGACCAAAAAGGAACCCGGCATGGCGACCCTGGTGCTGGTGCTCTTCGGCATCAGCCTGGTGGTGGCCCTCTTGCTGGGCGCGACCAACCTGATTACCGACCCCTACATCAAGGAAAACCAGAGAATCAAGCAGGAGAAGGCCATGAACGAGGTGCTCCCCGCCGACAGCTATGAGGAGCTGGCCTACACCGGCGATGACGGCACCGTGGACGCCGTCTACAAGGCCGGGGACGCGGGCTACGTGGTCCAGGTGACCCCCGCCACCTCCTTCAGCGGCACCCTGAGCGTCATGGTGGGCGTGGATGCCAACGGCGCCTGTACCGGTATTTCCATCGTGGCCACCAACGAGACCTCCGGCCTGGGCTCCAACGCCAGCAAGCCGGCCTTTAAGGACCAGTTCGTGGGGGCCACCGGCACCGTCACCGTCACCAAGGACGGAGGAACCATCAACGCCATCACCGGCGCTACCATTACCTCCCGCGGCGTGTGCGAGGCCGTTACCAGCGCCCTGGCCGCCGCCGCAAGCATGGGCTAAGGAGGGCTGCAAAGATGAATGTGAAACAACAATTTATGGACGGTATGTTCTTTCAGAACCCCGTCACTGTTCAGCTGCTGGGCATGTGCTCGGTGCTGGCCATCACCACCACCCTGTTCAACGGCATCGGCATGGGCCTGTCCGTGCTGGTGATTCTCACCTGCGCCAACGTGGTGATCTCGCTGCTGCGCAAGATTATCCCCAATAAAATCCGTATCGCCTGCTACATCGTGGTGATTGCGGGCTTTGTGACCATCGTGGACCTGGCTCTGAAGGCCTTCCTGCCCGCTTTGTCCGAGTCCCTGGGCCTGTTCATCCCCCTCATCGTGGTGAACTGTATCATCCTGGGCCGGGCGGAGTCCTTCGCCTCCAAAAACGGCGTGGCCGCCTCCGCGCTGGACGGCGTGTTCCAGGGGCTGGGCTATACCGTAATCCTGGTCATCATGTGCGTCATCCGCGAGTTCCTGGGCGCGGGCACCTTTGGCGGCGGCATTCTCAACGGCGGCGAGGGCGTCCGCATCCTCCCCGAGAGCATTCCCGCTCTGGGCATGATTCTCCCGGTGGGCGGCTTCCTTACCTTGGCGGTGGTCATTGCCGCCATGCAGTACATCCTCAACAAGCCCAAGAAAACCGAGACTAAGAGCGAGGAGGTGGCCAAGTAATGGAGTGGACCAAGCTCTTTTCCATCGCTCTGGGCGCCGTTCTGGTAAACAACTTTATCGTGGCGCAGTTTTTGGGCATCTGCCCCTTCATGGGCGTCTCCAAGAAGGTGGAGACTGCCTCCGGCATGGGCATGGCGGTTATCTTCGTCATGGGTCTGGCCAGCGCCATCTGCTGGCCCATCAATGAGTTCATCCTGGTGCGCTTTAACCTGGGCTTCATGCAGACCGTGACCTACATCCTGGTCATCGCCTCCCTGGTGCAGTTCATCGAAATGTTCCTGCAAAAGGCCATGCCCGCCCTCTATGAGGCCCTGGGCGTGTACCTGCCCCTGATTACCACCAACTGCGCCGTGCTGGGCGTGGTGCTCCAGAACACCCAGAACAGCTATAATTTCATTGAAAGCGTGGTGTACGGCGTCACCGGCGGCGTGGGCTTCCTGGTGGTTATCGTGCTCTTCGCCAGCATCCGGGAGCGGATGGAGTTCTCTGAGTTCCCCAAGTCCTTCGAGGGCTTCCCCATCGCCCTGGTGGCCGCCGGACTGATTGCCCTGTCCTTCATGGGCTTCTCCGGCCTGAAAGTATTCGGTTAAGGAGGGGCAGACAAAATGAATCCTGAATTGCTCAATGCCCTCATCATCGGCACGGTGGTGCTGGCCGTCCTGGGCGCGCTGTTCGCCCTGGTGCTGGCTTTCGCCGCCAAGGCTTTCGCCGTAGAGAAGGACCCCCGTGAGGAGGCCATCGCGGCCATCCTCCCCGGGGCCAACTGCGGCGGCTGCGGCTTCCCCGGCTGCGGCGGCTACGCGGCCGCTGTGGCGGCGGGTAAGGCCCCGGTCAATGCCTGCGCCGCCGGCGGCGCGGCGGTGGCCGCTCAGATCGGCGAGATTATGGGCGTCTCCGCCGGGGACAGTGTGAAAATGCTGGCCCAGGTCCACTGCACCGGCTGCGGCCAGAATTTTAAGAAGTACGAGTATGTGGGCCTCAAGGACTGTACCGCGGCCTCCATCCTCCCCGGCGGGGGAGACCTGGGGTGCGGATACGGCTGTCTGGGCCTGGGCTCCTGCGTCAAGGCCTGTCCCTTTGACGCCATCCATGTGGTGGACGGCGTGGCCAAGGTGGACGAGGACGCCTGCAAGTCCTGCGGCAAGTGCGTGGAGGCCTGCCCCAAGCACCTGATTTCCCTGGTGCCCTACAAGACCAAGCGGCATGTGGCCATCACCTGCTCGTCCCACGACAAGGGCGTGGACGTGCGCAAGAGCTGCGACAACGGCTGTATTGGCTGCTCTCTCTGCGTCAAGGCCTGCCCGAAGGAAGCCATTAACATGGTAAACAATCTGGCGGTCATCGACTATGAGAAGTGTATCGGCTGCGGCATCTGCGCCCAGAAGTGCCCCCGCAAGCTGATTACCGTGGACGGCAAGGTGCCCGAGGTCAAGCCCGCCCCCCCCAAGCCCGCCGCTCCCAAGCCGGAGGAGGCGCCCAAAGCAGAGCCCGCCGCCAAGGCGGAGGAGGCCCCCAAGGCCGCCGCCGGCGAGGCACAGAAGTAAACAAAGATAAAAAACCGTGCGTCCCCACCAACTGGGGGACGCACGGTTTTTGTTTTATTCCAGCCCGGCAGCAGATGTCTGGAAGAGCTCCACAGCGGCTCCGGCGTTCTCGCCAATGACAAAGAGCACCCAGTCTCCGCTGACCGCCACCTGAGCGGCCTGCACCTTGGGCAGGTGCTGAGCCAGATACCAGGAGAAGGTGTCCTCCTGGCTCTTGCGGTAGGCCTCCAGGTCGGCCTTGGCCTGCTCCAGCTTGCCCTCGGCCACCTTGCCCAAAATTACAGTGTCCGGGTTGGTCATCATGGGCAGCAGGCCCACGCCCTTGGTGAACACGCCCTCGGAAAGAATCTTGGTTTCCTCCAGCTCGGCGGCTGTGGTTTTCATGCCGTAGCCTACTCCGGCGGCGTCCGCCAGCTGATAGAGCAGCTGAATCATCGGGTCGCTGTTGGGGGTGGTCACGTCAATGCGGTCCACATCCATCTCCGGGTTCAGGTTCACCGCATAACCCTCCAGGCCGTCCAGCACGGAGGCGGGTACGAAGGTGACCCCCTGGACCACCTGGGCCTTCCCCTCCACCGCCTGGTCGTCCACTGTAATGGCCCCGGTGGCGAAGTCCACGTTCACCACATACTGCTCCAGGTAGAAGGAACCGGAGTTGGTCTCCTCGTCCCAGTAGGCCCCGCCGTGGTCGGCCTCGGCCAGCAGGCGCAGGGGGAGCATGTCATAGGCCGGGGCGGCGGGGAGGCCGCTGGGGTCCAGGGCCGTCCCGTTGAGGACCAGAAGGCCGGAGGACCATTCACCGGTGGCCGGAACCTCCACCACCTCCGGTTGTGCGCCGGGCGGGGGGGCAATCAGCGGGCCTGAGGTCCCCGCCGCCAGAGCGGACAGGCTCAGGGCGGCAGTCAGCCCCACGCCAAGGGTCAGTGCTGCAATCTGTTTCATAAGTACCGTTCCTTTCCAATGTTGTCAAATTCATAGACGGCTCCAGAGGGAAAAAAGTTCCCTCACGAAGCCGGTTCCTTGCTCACCGCCGCAAACCGCCCCCGGACCAGCCGGCATAGCACCTCCGGGTCCAGCTCCACCTGGGCCCCAATCCGCCCGGCGCTGACGGTGACGGACGCCAGCCCCTGGGCGCTTGCGTCCAGAAAGGTGGTCAGCTGCTTTTTCATCCCCAGGGGGGAGCAGCCCCCGTGGACATACCCCGTCAGAGGGAGCAGCTCCGCTTGACGGAGCATTTGAATGGACTTCTCCCCGGCGGCTTTGGCGGCGGCCTTCAGGTCCAGCTCCCGCTGGGCGGGGATAACAAAAACGTAATATTATTTGCTGGCTCCCTGGGTGACCAGGGTCTTGAACACCGTTTCCGCATCCTTTCCCAGCAGCGCCGCCACCGAAATTCCGTCCACCGCCCCGTCGGGACAGGCGTACCAGTGGGGGCGGTAAACTACCTTTTTTTGTTCCAAGAAACGCATGACATTGGTCTTTTCTTCCTGCATTCGATATCACTCCCATCTTTATGCTTGTCTTCATCCCACAACAGCCCGCGGAATTTGTCAGCAAATTTTTCGCAATACGACCGAAAAATGCTTGCATTTTGGTTTCAAATCGGTTACAATACAGTTACAAAAAATCTCGCAACGGAAACAACAACCAGCCAAAGGAGTGACCTATCATGCGAAAGCATCTTCTGGCACTGGTCTTGTGCCTGGCCCTTACGGTGGCCGCTGCCGTCCCCGCCTATGCTGCGGAGGCCCCCGCCGACCCGCCGATCTACATCGACGGCGTCCTCTACGACCACCCCCATACCACCGTTGTCAACCAAGTCACCTACGTCTCTCTCCACGCCATGTCCAAGGTTCTGCTGCCGGAGGCCGAGCTGTTCTGGGAGGACGGCGCGGCGCGGGTCCGGGCCGAGGGCCTGGAGATGTCCGCCCGTATCGACAACCTCTATCTCTACGCCAACGGCCGCTATCTCTATGTACCCGACCAGGTTCAGGCGGGCTACACCCCAGAGGGGGACCTGGCCAGCGCCCTCGTCCCTGTGCGTACCCTGGCCAAGGCCCTGGGGGCCTCCGTGAGCTGGGAGGATGGCGCGGTCCAGATTTCCTCCAACGGTGAGCCGCTCATTCCCGGCGACCAGTTCTATGACCAGGACGCCCTGTTTCTCCTGTCCCACATCATCTATAACGAGAGCGGCAACCAACCAATGACCGGCAAAATCGCTGTGGGCAACGTGCTGCTGAACCGGGTCAAACACCCCTCGTTCCCCAATACCCTCTATGAGGTCATCTATCAGCCCGGCCAGTTCTACCCGGAGAGCACCGGCGCCATGGAAAAGACCCCCAACTCCGGCAGCATCATTGCCGCCAAGCTCTGCCTGGAGGGGGCGATGGTGCTCCCCAACGCCTATTGGTTCAACGGCGTAGGCCGGAGCTGCTGGGCCTCCCGCAATAAGGAGTGTATCGCGGTGATTGGCGGACACGCGTTTTACGGTTAATCCACCAGCCCCCGGCGGGAAACTGCCGGGGGCTGTGCTGTTTCCTCTTCCAGGAGGCGCATACCCCCCGCCGCCGGACGAAGGGCGAAGCCTTAAACAGCGGGCTTAGGAAAAGGGGCCGCTCCGAATGTTCCCGGATATCTCACACAGGGCCTTGCTGGCCTCCATGTCGCAGCGGCCGCTGCCCGCCAAATCTCCCAGGGAAACCATACCCACCACGCGCCCCGCCTCCAGCACCGGCAGGCGGCGGACCTGCTTGGCGGCCATCAGCCGGGCGGCCTCCCGGGCGTCATCGTCGGGGGCGGCTACAGTACAGCCCCGGCTCATAATCTGCTTGACCGGGGTCTGAGCCGGGTCCTCCTCCGCCGCCACGCACCGCAAGACGATGTCCCGGTCAGTGACAATGCCCCGCAAAGAGCCATCCTCCCCGCACACGGGCAGAGCGCCCAGGCCGTGCCGGGACAGCAGCCGCGCCGCCAGGGCCGCAGATTCCTCCGGGGTGATGGAAACCACACTGGGGTTCATTAAATCGCGTACTCGCATAAACAACCGCCTCTCTCCCAAACTTGCCCTTAGTTTGGTCTGAGCAGGCGGTTTTATGCGCCTTGCTGTAGGCTCAGATTGCGCCGCAGAACCCCCGGTCCCCGCCACGCGAAGGCCCGTTCTCCGTACTTTTCCCGAAATGTCCGGTTGGTGAGGCCCTCCACGTCCTCCAGCCGCAGGGTGTCCATGAGCCCCTCCCGGAACTCCCGCAGGGGGGAAAGGGCACATCCGGCGTTGTGCGGACAAACCTGCTGGCACAAATCACACCCCCAGGCATAGGGGTGGGCGGCAATCAGCGCTTCCTCGTCCGGGGAGAGCTCCCCCTTTTTCTGGGTCAGATGGGACAGACAGCGCCCCTCGCATAGGCCCTCTGCCCCCAGGGCCCCGGCAGGACAGGCGGACAGGCACCGCCCGCAGTCCTCACACAGGGGGGCGGGTGCCGCTTTCTCCAAGGGAAGGGCCGCGCTGGTGAGCACCGTCCCCAGAAACACCCAGGAGCCATAGGGCGGGACGATTATCAGGCCATGCCGGCCCAGGATACCCAGTCCGGCCAGCCGTGCCGCCTCCCGCTCCGGCAGAGGGGAGCTGTCCGCACCAACCCAGACCGATTCCCCTGGGTATAGACGAGAGAGAACTGTACTGACAGGAGTCAGCTGCCGAAGTAAAACCCGGTGATAATCCTCCCCACGAGCGTACAGGGAGAGATTTCCAGGCCGGTCCCCGGCGCAGTAGGGAAAGGCGGCAATGAGCACCGTTCGGGCCCCTGGACACAGGGCCTGCGCCTTCTGCTGGTCCTCCAGGCGCATAGCGGGCCGCAGGCGGGCGAAGGCCACGCTCCCCCACCCTGCGGCCCCTGCCGCCTGAAAGGCCCGCTCCAGGTCCCTCACGCCCCGTCGTACCGGTCCAGGACCCTCCGGGCAAGTTCTCCGTCGGGGGTGCAGGGCTCGGGGCCGTTTTTGCGCTTCTGCTCCAGCTCGCAGCCCTTGCCCGCCAGGAGGACCACCGCAGGCCGCTTGGCGCTCAAAATGGCTTCCTCAATGGCACGCTCCCGATTGGGTATGACCCGATAGCTCTTGCCGTGGGCGGTGACGAAAACCGCAATGTCCCGGCAGATGTCCTCGATTTCCTCCGGGCCAGGGTCGTCCTCGGTGAGGATGATACGGTCGGCCAGAGCTCCGGCGGCGTTCCCCATGCCCTCCCGGCGGTCAATGCCCTTGCCGCCGGTGCAGCCGAACATTACGGTCAGCTCCCGGCCGGGGTACTCGGCGCGGACGGAGCGCAGGGCGTTTTGCAGGCTCATACCGTTGTGGGAATAGTCCACAATGACGGAGATTTCCCCGTCCCGGCTGGCGTAGTGCTCCATGCGCCCCGGCACAAAGGCGGTCAAAAGGCCCTGGACCACGGAGGCCTCGGGAATACCGTAGACCTCCGCCACAGCGGCGGCGGCCAGGGCGTTTTCCACGTTGAAGAGGCCGGGGGTGGAAATGGCCAGCTCCCGCTGATAGCGGGGTGTGCGCACTTGAAAAACGGTGCGGTGGCCGTCCTTGTGGACATCCCAGGCATATACACTGGCCGTGGGGTCGTTCTGAGAGAAGGTAATGACCTGGGGGCACGCCTGAGCGGCGGCACGGACCTGGTCCGCGTGGTCGCAGTCCAGATTGATGCACCCGGCCCTTGCCTGCCGGAAAATCAGGAGCTTGGAGTTCAGATAGTCCTCCAGGTCCGGGTGTTCCACGGGGGAGATGTGGTCCTCGCCGATGTTCAGAAAGACGGCGCAGGACAGGTCCACGCCAATGACCCGGCCATACTTCAGCGCTTGGCTGGAGACTTCCATGGTGAGGAAATCGGCTTGGACACTGGCGGCGTTGAAGAGGTGCTTTTGCAGGTCCAAGGGCTCCGGGGTGGTGAGCTTGGCGGGGCGGCGCTCCACACCGTCGTCGGTGACAATGGTGGACAGCAGGGCGCTGGGCTTTTTTTCCTGGGTGGACAGGAAGTGGTCCAGGATGGATTTGATATAATAGGAGGTTGTGGTTTTGCCCTTGGTGCCGGTGACGCCGGTGATGCGCAGCTTCCCAGAGGGGTGGCCGTAGGCGAAATCGGCCAGAGCGCCCTGGGCCTGCCGGATGTCGCTGACTTGCAGGCAGGGGAGGGGGATTTCTGGATAAGGGGTTTCGCTGACATAGGCGAACGCGCCCTGCTCCATGGCGGACTTTAGATATGCTTCCTTGAATTTCGCGCCCTTACAGATGAAAAGGGTTCCTGGGATAACCTGCTTCGAGTCGCAGGAGACGAGCGCTACCGGGCGCTCCAGCAGGGCCGCCGGGGGGGTGGCCTCCCTTAGTACGCCCAGGCGGAGCAGGTATTGATAATAGTCGCCTAGCGGCAGGCGGGGTCTTTGCAGCATTACGTTTCACCACCGGTCTTTGAATTTTTGTTGTTTTGATTTGGGTTTGTTTTTGCTTCTTCCTCGGTACTCCCTATGGGGTCGTTGGCTGGTCCCGCCTCCGGCGGCCTACTTTCCAGCGAAGGAAAGTAGGCAAAGTTCGCCGGGCCTGCGGGCCCGGACCCGGGGTCGGGGGGCGGCGGAGTAGGTACGGGGCTTGCAAGCCCTTTGGCTGTTACCCGCCGT
>CAJUDT010000030.1:23591-24599 GCA_910585415.1 uncultured Flavonifractor sp. | reverse complement strand
CCGACTTCGTGGGCAAGAACGAGAAGTTCGTGGACTTCGTCAAGGGCGTGGCCGCTACCGTGGTCAGCCATAAGCCCGCCGACCTGGACGCCCTGATGGAGTGCAAGTACAACGGCACTGACCTGACCGTAGCTCAGCAGCAGCAGGAGATGGTTCTGGTCATTGGCGAGAACATCAAGGTCCGCCGCTTCGCCACCTTCACCGAGGGGGTCAGTGTGCCCTATATCCACGCCGGCGGCAAGATCGCCGTGCTGGTGAACCTGGAGACCGGCCTCTCCGCCGAGCAGGTCAACGAGGTGGGTAAGGATATGGCTATGCAGATCGCCGCCCTGAACCCCCGCTTCCTGGACAAGAGCGAGGTGGACGACGCTACCCTGGAGGAAGAGAAGAAGATCCTTCTGGTCCAGATGGAGAACGATCCTAA
Organism: uncultured Flavonifractor sp.; assembly: GCA_910585415.1. Lineage (GTDB taxonomy): Bacteria > Bacillota > Clostridia > Oscillospirales > Oscillospiraceae > CANAAV01. The sequence goes on along the minus strand of CAJUDT010000030.1, from coordinate 24,175 downwards.
GATGGCGTCCAAGCCCGAAAAGGTGAAAGAGGGCATCGTAACCGGCAAGATGGGCAAGTTCTATAAGGAGAACTGCCTGCTCCAGCAGGATTTCGTCAAGAACGGCGACATGACCGTGGAGCAGTATATGGCCTCCGTGGCCAAGGAGCTGGGCGGTTCCATCGCCCTCAAGAGCGCTGTGCGCTTCGAGAAGGGCGAGGGCATCGAGAAGAAGCAGGAGAATTTCGCCGAGGAAATTGCCAAGCAGCTGGGCAAGTAACCAAAACATTGAGACAATCGCGCCCGGAGCATCAGGCTCCGGGCGCTTTTTGCTGGGGGATATGGTAATAAATCGTTTTCCATCTATTCAAAGTTCTTTTGAAGAATCTTCATGCTTTATACATAAATTTCGGGTATCCTAAGTTTCGTTGAAGGGAACCGGGCTTCCCACGAGAATAGAGTCAAAAAAGGAGTGCGCAACCATGTATTACAACGACTACAACCGCCCCCCGGAGGAGCAGGATATCATTGAAACTTACGGCTACCGCGTCAGCGAGCCCATCCCAGAGCCCCCCAGGAAATCGAAGGGGCTGGCGGCAAAGTTT
>CAJUDT010000030.1:0-23581 GCA_910585415.1 uncultured Flavonifractor sp. | reverse complement strand
GTCGCGGTGGGCCTGTGCTGCGCCCTGATTGGCGGTCTGGCCGGCGGGGTTGGAGGCTGGGCCCTGGGCGGCATGAGAGGGACCACCACCATTTATCAGTCCGACCGGGCCCCTACGGTGGTCAACATCGCCAACGTGAAGGACCGCAATTTGCTGACCGTCCCAGAGGTCTACGCCACCAATGTCAATTCCACCGTGGGCATCAGCGGCAACGTGGCCACCAACGTGTGGGGCCAAACCGTGCGCAACGCCGTCTCCGGCTCCGGGTTCATCATCACCCAGGATGGGTACATTCTGACCAACTACCACGTCATTGACGGGGTCAGCGACATCAAGGTGACCCTCTACGACGGCAGCACCTACGACGCCAAGCTGGTGGGCGGAGAGGAAGAAAACGACATCGCTGTGCTCAAGGTGGAGGCCCAGGGCCTCACCCCAGTGGTCATCGGCAAGTCCAGCGACCTGCACGTGGGCGACCAGGTGGTAGCCATCGGCAATCCTCTGGGTGAGCTGACCTTCACCCTTACCGGCGGGTATGTCTCCGCCATGGACCGGAGCATCACCATGAGCGACGGCTCCATGATGAACATGATTCAGACCGACACCGCCATCAACTCCGGCAACTCCGGCGGCCCCCTGTTCAACCTCTACGGAGAGGTGGTGGGCATCACCACCGCCAAGCTGTCCTCCAGCAATTCCTCCTCCGCCAGTGTGGAGGGCTTGGGCTTCGCCATTCCCATTGACGATGTGGTGGAGATGGTCAGCGATATCATGGAGCATGGCTACGTCACCGGCAAGCCCAACGTGGGCATTCTTCTGGATGAAGTCTCCGACCAGGTTATCCGCTACGGCATCCCTCAGGGGGCCTATGTGAGCGGGGTCCTCTCCGGCGCGGCCGGGGACAAAGCCGGCCTTCAGGCGGGAGATATCATCACCGCTGTGGACGGTGAGGCGGTTACCTCGGTCAGCGCCCTTCAGGACGCGGTAAAGCGCTTCCGGGCCGGGGACAGCGCCCAGTTTACCGTCTACCGGGACGGGGAGGATGTAACCCTGAACATCACCTTTGACGAGAGCAGCCAGCAGCGGCAGCAGGACCTGAACGACCTGAGAGCCCGACTGGTCGAGGAACAGCAGGCCCAGCGGGAGCAGGAGAACCAGCAGAACGGCTATTTCAGCTGGCCCTTCGGCTGGTAAGGCCATACAACGCGGACGCACGGTTTCCGGTGCGTCCGCGTTTTGCATGGAACCCCTTCTCCCGCGGAGCCCTTGCAAAACCCTTCGGGGCCTGATATAATCAGGAAAACCCCGTGCGGTACAGATGGTCATGGCCGCCCGCGGCCTGCCGGAATCCCCCGCGCCCTCCAGACGGGCCCGCAGGGGATGTGGGCACGCGGCGGGTCTACTCCCTTTGCTTGTTGACAAAAACAGAAAATTCTTTTTCAAAAGGGCGCAAAAGGCTCTTGAATTTTTCCTAGTAATATGGTACAATATCCCCCGCACGGAAATTATTACAAAGGAGCACCGGCGATATGTTAGAACTGAAAGACCTCAGCTATCAGGTGGAGGGGGAGTCCGGCCAGGGGCTGGACATCCTGGACAAGGTATCCCTCACGGTGGGGGACAATAAGCTGATTGTCATCACCGGCCCCAACGGCGGCGGAAAGACCACCTTAGCCAAGGCGATTATGGGTCTGGTCCAGCCCACCGGAGGGCAAATCCTCTGGAACGGGACCGATATCACCAACATGGACATCACCGGGCGGGCCCGCCTGGGGGTGAGCTACGGCTTCCAGCAGCCCCCCCGGTTCAAGGGCCTGCGGGTGCGGGACCTGCTGGCCCTGGCGGCGGGGAGTGAGCGCCTCACCCGGGAGGAAGGGTGCCAGTACCTGACCAAGGTGGGCCTGTGCGCCCACGACTATATTGACCGGGAGGTAGACGCCTCCCTCTCCGGCGGCGAGGTCAAGCGGATTGAAATCGCTACCATCCTGGCCCGCAAGGCCGGCCTGATGATTTTTGACGAGCCCGAGGCGGGGATTGATCTGTGGTCCTTCGCCAAGCTCACCGAAACCTTCCAGGCCATCCACAGACGCCGGGAGGCTACCCTGCTGATTATCTCCCACCAGGAGCGCATTATCGGTCTGGCCGACGAGATTGTCATGATTAGCGAGGGCAAGGTAGCCCGGCACGGGCCCCGCGATGAGATTTTCCCCGAAATCCTGGCCAATGCCAAGGCCGGGTGCAGCTATTTGACACAGGAGGGCGAATGATGAGTATGGACCAAACGGAATGGAAGCTCTTGAAGGAGATTGCGGACCTGGAAAAGACCCCCCAGGGGGCCTACAACATCCGCCGCAACGGACAGCTGGACTCCCGGAGCAATACGGCCAATATCGAGATTACCACCAAAGAGGAACCGGGCAAGTCGGGCATTGACATCCGCATCGCCCCCCACACCGTCCGCGAGTCGGTACACATTCCCGTGATTATCAGCCAAACCGGCCTGTCGGAGATGGTCTACAACGACTTCTTCATTGGCGAGGGGTGCGACGTGGACATCATTGCCGGGTGCGGCATCCACAACACCGGCTGCGAAACCAGCCAGCACGACGGCCTTCACACCTTCCATGTGGGCAAGGGGGCCAAGGTCCGCTATGTGGAGCGCCACTACGGCGACGGCGACGGCACCGGCAAGCGCATCATGAACCCCCAGACGGTGGTTTACCTGGAGGAAGGGGCCTCCATCACCATGGAGACCACGCAAATCCGGGGTGTGGACTCCACCAAGCGGGAGACCAGGATTATTGCCGGTCCCGGCGCGGAGGCCATCATCACCGAAAAGCTCCTGACCCACGGGGACCAGACCGCCGAGAGCGACATGGAAATTATCCTGGACGGGGAGGACGCCACCGGCCGGGTGATTTCCCGCTCTGTGGCTCAGGACGGGTCCCAGCAGGTCTTTTACCCCAAAATGACCGGCAACGCCCGCTGCTTTGGGCATGTGCAGTGCGACTCCATCATCATGGGAGAGGCCCGGATTTCCTCCATCCCGGCCATTGTGGCCAACAGTGTGGACGCCCAGCTGGTCCATGAGGCCGCCATCGGCCGCATTGCCGGGGACCAGCTGCTCAAGCTCATGACCCTGGGCCTCACGGAGCAGGAAGCGGAGGAGAAGATTCTCGATGGATTTTTACAATAGTACGCCAGAGGAGCGGGCCCGCTTTTACGCCCAGGCGGCGGAGCGGGTCAACCAGACCGACGGCTACGCCAAGGGCAGTCATGTGCGGATTACCCACATTGCCCTGGGAAGCGCGGAGGGAGAGCTGGAGGTCTGCCCGGAGGTGCTCAATCCGCTGGGCATCGTCCATGGGGGCTGTCTGACCACCCTGGCGGACACGGTGGCCGGCGTGGCGGCCCATTCCTCCGGGCTGCGGTGCGTGACCCTCAACAACACCATGAACTACTTCAAGCCGGGCCGGGAGGGCAAAATCTACTGCAAGGCCCAGGTGGAGAAGGCCGGCCGCACCGTTCAGGTCTGTCAGGCCACCCTCACCAACGACCAGGGGGAGATGGTCGCCTCCGGCACCTTTACCTTCTACGCCCTGGGTCCTGCGGAGTAGGGCGCACAATCGTGCAAAAAACCGGATGGACAGGGTGTGTCCATCCGGTTCCTTTTATGGTTACGGGCGTTACCGCAGGCTGAAGATGCTGTCCGCCCGCCGGTCTTTGTCAAACAGGTTGTTGTATTGCAAAACCTGATATCTGGACAGCAGGGACGCCAAATCCTCCGGCAGGGACTCGTTTTCTCCATACCAGTTCCCCTCACTGTCCCGGATGCCCAGGGTATTGATGATGGGAAGGTCCTCATACAGCTCCCGCTGGAACTCCTGGTACCCGGTCAGGGGCAGGCCCGCCGTCTCCATCAGCAGGCCGGAGAGGTAGTTCAGGGACAGCTCCACCCCGTCCCGCTCTTCAATGTCGTAGTTGGCCCAGAGGACAAAGGGGGTCATCTGCTTGCGCTGGGCCAGGGCGGTATCGGGGTTGTCCCCCAGTACGTCGGTATAGAAATTGGTGGCCACCTGGGGCTGGTGGTCCCCAAACATGAGGATAACGGTGGGTTCCTCCACCTGGGAGAAATAAGTAACTAGGTATTCAAAGGCCTTGTCGCTCTGATAGACCAGGGAAAAATATTGGTCCACCGTCTGAAAGCGCCCCTCCAGCGCCCCGGCAAGCCAGACCTCCCGGTCCAGATTGTCCCAGGGCATGTTGTAGGCGCTGTGGTTCTGCATGGTCACATTGAAGAGAAAGAGGCGCTCACCGGGGCTCTTTTCCTCGTACATGCGGACCAGATTTTCATAGTTGCTCTGGTCGGACACATAGCCGCTCCGGGCGTCCCCCCGCATATAGACCCGGTTTTGGAAATCCCGCTCAAAGTAAGTCTCGTCAAAGCCGAAATTGCTGTACACCGCCGGGCGGTTCCAGCCGGAGGACCGGTAGGGGTGGGAGGCGATGCAGCGATACCCCAGAGCCTTCATCTGTCCCACCAGAGTGGGGTCCCCGGCGGAGACGTACATCTGATAGGGCACCGTCCCGGCGGGGAGGAAGGCGGTGGTGTTGCCGGTGAGAAACTCATATTCGGAGTTGGCGGTGGTCCCCCCAAAAACGGAGGTATAGGCATACCCTTTGACGGTGTTCTCTGTCAGGGAATGGAGGAAGGGCATGGCGTCCCGGCTGCTCTCCACACCGGGCAGGACGGTCAAATCGGCCAGGGACTCGTTCATGATGACAATGACATTCACCGGCTGTCCATCCTCCAGTACAGCGCCTTCTCCGGGGTACTCCCGGGACAGGCTGGCGAGGTGCTCCGGGGTGTATCCCTCCGGCTTCTCCACCCGCATATACTTGAGGCAGACGGAGAAATTCAGCACAAGGCCGTTTTCGCGGGTGGTCCACATGGAGGGTGCAATCTCCAGGGCCTCCACCAGACCGGTGCCGAAAAACAGAGCGGCATACCCGGCGCACAGGGCGCTGATGGGGACAATCCGCTTCCAGGAAATGGCGTGCTTTTCCTCCTTTGGCAGCAGGGAAATCAGCACCAGAAAGGCCAATAAAATGGCGAAGGTAATCACCTGCTTGGAATCCGGGGTGTAATTGTACTGCCCGGCCACGTTCACCGCCGTACCCAGGGTCAGCAAATCTCCGGGGAAGAGGGTCCGCCCCCGGAAGGAGATTAAGTAATGGTTCACACACCCGAAGGCCCAGGCCAGCCCGACGCCCCACTTGACGGCGGAGGTCCGCCGCCGGAGCAGGAGGTACAGCAGGGCCTCACCGGCGTAGTACCAGAGGAGGTTTAAGATCAGCTGGGCGGCGGTAAAGTCCGTCCACGGGTTGTTGTAGTTCAGGACCTCCACCAGGGTGAAGGACAGCAGCGGGGCCGCGGCCAACAGGCCGCGGCCAGCCCAGGCGGCCTGGGCTTCCGTAAAGCCGATTCTCGGCCAGGAAAACCGCCGGGTGCGGCGGGGCGTATGGACAGAAACGGGCGTGCTCATGGTGACACCTCACAACAAAAATTCAGTCGAGAGCGGCTTGATTATAGCAACAAACGTGGGGGAATGCAAGGCATTCCCCCACGTTTTAATAAAACCTTCATAGAGTAGTTTTTACCGCAGCTGGAGGGGCGGACCCGTTACCTCCAGTACCTGGCTGCACTGGGCCAGAATTTCCGGCTGATGGCTGGACAGGAGCACCGGCACCTCCAGGGCCCGAATCCGCGCCATAATCCGCGCCGCACGGGGCAGGTCCACGCCGGTAAAAGGCTCGTCCAGAAGCAGCACCTCCCCGCCGCAGGCCAGACAGCGGGCCAGGGCCAGCCGCCTCCCCATCCCCCCGGAGAGCTCTGCCGGGTACCTTTGGGCTTCCCCCTCCAGCTCCGCCAGGGCCAGCCAGCGGGGGACCTCCCCCCGGCGGGCGCGGGGAAGTACGTCGGCGATGTGCTCCCCCGCCGTCCGCCAGGGCAACAGGCGGTCCTCCTGAAAGAGCAGGCAGGCCCGGCCGGGCAGCGCGACCCTCCCCGCATCCACCGGCTGGAGCCCTGCCAAAACCCGCAGCAGGGTGGTCTTGCCGCACCCGGAGGGCCCCGCCAGCGCGGTGATGCCCCTCACCGGCAGGACGGCGGAGAACTGCTCCAAAACGGTCTTTTCTCCAAAACGGACGGTAATATGTTCCAGAGTTATCACAGATTCGCCCCCCTTCCCGCCCGCCGGAACAGGAGGCTCAGGAGCTGGTCCAGGGCGAGGCTCAAAAAAACGACCACCGCCGTCCAGGCGAACAGACCGGGTGTGTCCAGGGTGAGCTTGGCGGCATAGACCTGGCTGCCGATGGCCGGGCGGGGCTGGCACAGGACCTCCGCCGCGATTCCGGCCTTCCAGGCCAGTCCCAGCCCTGTGGAACACCCGCTGGAGACATAGGGGAACACCGAGGGCAGGCAGACCAACGCCACCGTTTTCCACCGCCCGAACCGGTAGACCCGGGCGGCCTCCAGAAGCAGGCGGTCGGTCTGGGCAATCCCCTTGGACACGTTGGCCCAGAGCACCGGCAGGACCATCAGGCCGGAGATAATCCCAGGCACCCACCCCCCAGGTGCCCACAGGAGCACCAATACAATAAAGGAGGCCACCGGCACCGCCCGCGCCAGCTTCACCGCCGGAGCAAGCAGGCACTCCGCCCAGGGGGAGGCGCTGGTGAGCACAGCCAGAGCGCTCCCCAGCAGGGCCCCGGCGAAAAAGCCCCCAAAAATGCGCCCCAGGCTCACCAGGGCGGTGCGCCAAAATTCCCCCGTTCCGGCCAGGGTGACAAGGCGCTCCGCCACGGCCAGGGGGCCGGGAAGGAGCAGCTCCTTGCCCACCCAGAGGGACGCGAGCTGCCAGACCCCCAGCCAAACCACCAGGGGAAACACCGTTTTTTGTAATATCCTCCCGGCTTGATTACGGGACGTAGTAGAAGGCGTCATCGGGAATGGCACCTCCTATGGAGGTCGGGTCGGCGGCAAAGAGAACCTCATAGTAGCTGGAAATGTCCAGCAGGTCCTCCCCGTCCAGATAGACCAGATTGGCCTGCGGAATGGCGGCTTTGGCGATGGCGGCTTTGGGGACGATGCCGGACTGCTCCATAAGTGCGGCGGCGTCCTCCGGGTTGTCCTTGACATAGGCAATGGAGGCGGCGTATTCCTCCAGCAGGGCGGGGACGGCCTCCGGGTGGGCCTCCACCCACTCGGTCCGGGCTACCAGACAGCCCATGGTAAAGGTCCCCTGGGCCTGGGCGGCGGTCCAGGCGTCGTTGAGGTCCACGGCGTCCCGGACCTCCTGATTCTGCATCATGACACTGGTGGCGGCGGGCACCGGGAGCATACACAGGTCAAGCTCCCCGGCGGCCATGAGGGCGGTGAGCTCGTCGCTGGCCTTCCATTCAATGGTCACGTCGGTTCCGGGGGTGAGGCCGTTTTGCTCCAGCAGGAAATTGAGGACATATTCCGGGTTGGCCCCCTGGCCGGTGGCATAGAGGGTCCGGCCCGCCAGATCGGCCAGGGAATGGACGGTGTCCCCCTTCTCCAGGATGTGGAGCACCCCCAGGGTGTTCAGGGCCAGGAGTTTTACGCCCCCCTGCGTCTTGTTGTACAGGGCGGCGGCCAGATTGGTGGGCACCGCCGCCGCGTCCAGCTCTCCGTTGATGAGTCTGGGTACAAGGTCGTTGGCCGGGTCGGCCCCCAAGGTCACATCGTAGGCCAGAGCCGAGGTTCCCGCCTCGTTGTCCGCCAGTAACTTGGCCGCGCCCATGCCCGTGGGGCCCTTGAGCAGGCCGAGGCGGACAGGTTCACGGTCTGCCGGCTGGGGCTCCGGCGTAATGGCCGGCGTGGGCTCCGCCGTGGGGGCTACAGTGGGAGTTGAAGAGGGGGCTTCCGGCGCGGGGGTGGGGGAATTGGCGGCGGGGGTTTGGGCACACCCGGCGGCAAGTCCCAACACCAGAACCAGGCTCAGAGCGAACATAAATGCTTTTTTTCTCATGCTTCATCGTCCTTTCGTGGTTATACCTGAGAGAGTCCAGCTTCATTCAATACCTGTATCCGCTTCCCATCCCGGCGAATGAGGCCGAGCTGTGTGAGGGTATCAAAGGCCCGGTACAGGGAGGCCCGCCCCACGCCCAGCCGCTTGGCCAGTCCGGTGGCGGAGCACTCCGCCCAGCCCTCCCGGGTGTGGGCGAGCAGGTATTGGGCCAGCTTGCCTTCTACATGTCCGGCGGTCAACGTCTCGATTTTCCCGGAGAGAAAGCGAATCCGCCCGGAGAGGTAGGCCACGTAATTGCGTCCCACCTGGGGAAAGCGCGCCATCAGGTCCTCTACCAGAGCCTGCGGGAGCAGCAGCAGGGTGCAGCTGCGCTGGGCGGTGAGCGTGACGGCGTAGGCTTCCTCGTGAAAAAGCGCGGCCGCGCCAAAAAGGTCCCCCGGCTCCAGCACGCTCATAATGAGGGGCCCCTTGGTGACCAGGATACGCCCCGCCAGGACTACCCCCAGGCACCGCTGAAATTGGCTGGGGGTGTAGATTTCGGCGCCCTTCGCGGCGGTTTCCCACCGGCACCGGGGGTCTGAGAGGGCAAAATCCAGGACCTCCGGGCGGGTTCCCTGAAACAGGAAGGTATTGGCCAGCAGGGCGCGGTCTGCGGTGCTGCTCTTCGTTACCCCATGGTGTTCCCTCCGTTCTGTCTCATTTGATACAGTTTAGTTTACCACAAAACACAGAAAAGTCAACGTTGAATTTGTTTTTCCGAAAAAAGGGGTCCGAAACCAGATTGGACGCATAGGATGGATGGAAAAAGGAGGGAAAGCGCTATGACATATCATCGTTACCGCCGGTGGGACCAAGACCCCCTGCGGGCGCAGGCGCAGGCGGCGGCCCGCGCGATCATAGCCCAGGGACGGCAGGGGGTCCGCAGCCGCCCGGACAGCCAGAGCGGCCCGGCCCGGCCGCTGGAGGCCGCAGATGAGCCCATGAACCGGTATGTACATGTGTTCCGTCAGGCGGGGTGCTCCTGCCCCGTCCCCGCCGGAGCGGGGGAAGAGGCGCTTTTGGAGCGCCTCCTGGAGGCCGCAGGGGAGCAAAATCAGCTTTTGGTGGATTTGCTCTCGGCAGTGAACGCCCTCACTGCGGCGGCCTTGGGGATTCAGGCCCGCTTGGGGGAATTGGAGGCTAAAAATTAGACTTTGTGGCGTTAAGACCCAAAATCCCGGCTGTTCTGGATAGACAGCCGGGATTTTGGGTCAATTCGAGCAGATGCTTTTTATCAGCTCCGCCGCGCTTTCCTCCGCAGGGTCATTCGTCCCCAACTCACCACGGAACGCACGGGCTAATATCGACTTTTTCATGGTGTCGATTTGAGTAAGGACGGCTTCGGCGGCGGATTTGGCTTGCTGCTCTTTATTCATCAATTTATTCAGAATTGCAACAACTTCCTTTTGCTCCAGTATTTGAGGCATTGATAACTGTAAAGAGCGAATATCATCAAGACCCAAACCGACTTTTGTTGCGCCTCTTTGCTTCCCCTGCATTTGTCTCAGCCCCACATCAGAAACCAAATACCATGCAATAAACTCGGGATTGTTTTCATTGTTTGGCCTTGCTAATGCTATATGCTGGTTAATATATGCCTCATAATTCATTTCTTGTACAAGGCCAACCATTCCAACATCTGCGGTAATCGAAATTAGAATATCGTTTTTTTGTAATAGACTTCTTTGACCCTCTGCCTTGTCAGGCAAACGGACGTGCTGTATATCTGAAAAATCTAGTTTGATTGTTCCATGGTCAAGGTTACCCATTCGCACAAATACAGCACCAGTTTCGGAGTAATACTGCGCCCAGCCACGGGAACCACTAGTCACATAGTCGAATAATTCTTTAGATGTCTTTGTTTCCCAGCTATCCAGCCCCACCCCATGCTCTTTTCTCCATTTCTCCGTCAGCTCTCCCGTAAATGCCTTATGCAGAATTGCAGACTTTCGCAGTTCAAAACCGTCTACAACCGCTTGGGCTTTTTCCTTTGCCTCGTCCAGCTTGGCAAACAGGCTTTCAATGCGGTCAACGATGCGTTGTTGCTCGGGAAGAGGCATAAATGGAAATATTTTGTCTAAAATATCCACTCTTGAAATTCCTGGAATCAAACCATTTCCTGCTGCACGCAATTCATCGCTTACTGATTGAAGAAATAAATATGCCAATTTGTTCTTCAGAATTTGTGTAGGCCGAATAGCCATAATCTGACGGCTAATATTTACTTTTTCTTCTTGCTGAATATAGAGTTTTCCAATGGTGCCTTTAACACTTAATAAGATATCACCTTTCTTGGAGATAACTTGGGGTGCTTCAATCCATCTTTCAATAGTAAAAGTATCATTCTCAATATTACTAGCCCCTAGAATATACGGTATCCCAAGACCTTCACTATTACAATCTGCCAAAGCGGCATCACGCCCAGAAATCAACTCTATTATTTTGGAAAACTTTACCCAGCACCAATTCTCAGGAATCGGATACGGCTGCTCATCCACCGGCACAAACGGGCTTGCAGAAGCCCCTTTTTTCTTCGCCATCACTTCACCTCCGACAGAGCCTTCAGCTCATTCACCACGCTCTGCAAAAGGTCAACGGCTTCCTCAAGCTGCGCAATAGCCTCCTCACCGCTTGCAATCGGGTCGGGCAAATCGGCATAATCAACGACGGAATCATCCCGAATCAGCCCCAGGTCAAGGCTGTTTCCTTTTTCTGCAATCTGGTCCCGGGTGAACACGCTCCACCGCTCGTCCTGCACAGCGCGGCGGTCTGCGGCCTCGAACGCCGTCTCAAAGTCCGCGAAATGTTCGGTTTTCAGCGGAGCAGTCTTGCCGAAAGAGGGCATATTGGTGCGCAGGTCATAGAACCAGACCTCTTGTGTATTCCCCTTGTCCGCCTTGCCGCGGGTGAAAAACAGCACATTGGTCTTAACCCCCTGGGCGTAGAAAATACCAGTGGGCAAACGGAGGACCGTATGAAGCGTGCATTTGTCCATCAGGTCCACGCGGATTTTCTCGCCCTCACCGTCCGCAAAGAGGACGTTATCCGGCAGAACCACAGCGGCGCGGGCTTTTCCGTCCGCGTTCAGACTGCGGTAAATGTGCTGCAAAAAGTTCAGCTGCTTGTTGCTGGTGGTGTAAGTAAAATCATCACGGGTAGCGCGTTCACCCCCCTTTTTGGTCCCAAAGGGGGGATTGGTGAGCACCACATCATATCCCCGCATTCCCTTGCCCAGATTGGACAGGGTGTCGCCCAGTGTGATAGGGCCCTCCATATTATGCAGCATGGCGTTCATCAGCGCCAGACGGTGGGTATCGTGTACCAGCTCCGTACCGGTAAAGGCCTCGGTCCGCTCAAAGGCGGCGGTATCCGCGTCAAGGTCAAAGAAGCCGTCGGTCTGGGCCGCAACATATTCATGGGCCGCAATCATAAAGCCAAAAGTTCCGCAGGCGGGGTCGTTGCAGCGCTCCTTTGGCTGCGGCTTCACCAGACGGGTCATGACATCAATCAACACGCGAGGGGTAAAATACTGCCCTGCCCCTGATTTCTTTTCGCTGGCGTTTTTCTCCAAAAGCCCTTCGTACAGATTGCCGAGCCCCTCCTCACGGGCGGAAAACCAATCCAGGCTGTCAATGGTGGCAATGATTTTTTCCAGGTTTTTGGGCTCGTCTATGTTGGTGGCCGCGCCCTGATAGATTTCCCGCACCCGGCCCGTACCGTTCTCGCCCAGGTGGTCCAGCAATTCTTTATAGAATTTCTTCAATTCAATACCGCTTTTGGCGGTCAGGTTGTCCCAGCGGTAGACCTCGGGTATCTGCTCCTCGGCGCCAGTCTCTTTCGCCATTTTCAAAAACAGGATATAGGTCAGCTCTGTCACATACTGGTGATAAGTAATTCCGTCGTCGCGGAGCACATTGCAGAGATTCCAGAGCTTGGAAACAATTTCTTGGGTTGTCATGACACCGATTTTCCTCCATCATCGTACAGATATTCATTGAGCTCCAAAACAATGTGTTCCAGCTTGCTGCCGAACACTTTGTTGATTTTCGCAAAACCGCCCTGGGCCTTGAAGCGGCCATCCTCATCGAATACGCTCACATTCAACACGGATTCCTCCAACAGGTACTTTTCCATTCGTGCAATCCAGTTCAGCTCCTGCTTGGAGAAGGGATGTGCCCGCTTCAGCTTGTCCACCGCCTGCCGGATACGGGCCTCGTGGGAAATCAGGGTGGAGCCGATGGCATAGCGGCGAATCAGGCTGATAATATCTGCGGTGATTTCCTCGTTTGTCATCTGAGAGACGGCGGTGTTGAGCTGCTGGGTGGTAAAGCCCTCCCGGTCCAACGCCAGCCGCAGGCCCTTCAAGCCCTCCCGGGTCAGATCCCTCGGCCTTGTACAGATGACATTCAAGGCGGCTATCTGGTTCAGATTGGTCTTGATATAGGCGGCAAACGCGTCCAAGTAATCCTCCGGCCTCCTGCTGCTGCCATAGCCCCTGCTATGCTCCAAAAGCTCGTCCTCATGGCTGGAGATTACAACCGAACGGCGTTCGTCCGGCTTGAGCTGCTCCAGCATTTTGAACAGCTCCGCGTGGGCAAGCAGATGGCGTTTTGCGTCCTCCGGCCTGCGCTGCTGAACATCCGCAAGGAACTGGGCCGGGTCTTGTCCTCCGGTCATGCTGATAAAATGTTCCATGGCCTCATCGTCCATATGCCGTCTTTTTCGCTGCAGCTTTGCGAGGATTTGGTCAATCTGGTTTTGCACAGACGGTTCTCCCTCCAGAACGTCCAGCCCCTCCAAAAGCTGCGCGAAGGTGGCGTTCGGGTTGGTCACAACGGGCCTCATGGTATTGACTTCCGCCAGAGAGTCGTAAACGCCCACGGGGTCATAAATCTCAAAATGGGTCTTATGGATGTCAGGACAAAGGCGGGTGGCACGGCCTATCATCTGCTCGAACAGAATCCGGGATTTGACCCGGCGCATGAATACCAAGGTTGTGATTTCGGGAACGTCAATCCCCGTCGTCAGCAAATCCACCGTAACGACAATACTGGGGAAGCGTTCATTCTTAAACCGCCTGATGGCGTTCTGAACCTTCTTCTTATTACCTCCCCCCACCGAGCCGGTGATTTTCATAATCGCGTCATTGTCCACGCCCGTTTCCGTATAAATCTCCTTCAGGATTTTAACGATTAAATCAGCATGGCTGTCATTGACGGCATAAATCAGAGTTTTACCCTGTACATCGGGGCTCTCGGGGTCGATGTCACGGGCAATTTCGGCCAGAACCGTCCGATTGAAGGACTCGGTTATAACCTGACGGTTGAACGCGTCAACATCAAAGTCCAGCTCATCGGCCAGCAGCTCCGCATTGGTGATTTCGCCCGTCACAGGGTCATAGCGCGCAACGATATCCCCTTTTTTATAATGGATGCCCTCCGTACTCAATTTCGTCGGCAGCCGGTGGGGCGCGTCATGGTCAACCAAATATCCCTCAATCACCGCCTCGCGGTAGGTATACTGAAACACAGGCTGTCCGAAAATTTCCGTGGTCTGCAGGGCCGGCGTCGCGGTCAGCGCAATTTTCACCGCTTCAAAATACTCCACAACACAGCGGTATTTGCTCTGGTAATCCACCTGATTCCGGTAAAGGAGTTCATCCTCTCCCATCTCCTTGTCCAGAATATAGCCTCTGTGCGCCTCGTCAATAATGACCAAATCAAAGTCGGAAACAGCGGGCATGGTATCCTCATCGTGGTACAAAATGCGCTTTACCATGCTCTGAACCGTGGCAATCTGAATCCGGGTTTCACGGTCAATCGTCTTGTCCTCCAGCCCCTTGATGTTGTAGATTTTATCCAGGGACATCAAATCCTCCAGCCTGACCTCCCGAAAAACGTCGGATGCCTGTTCTCCCAGAGAGGTCCGGTCCACCAGGAAAAGGATTCGGCGAAAACGACCTGTTTTCAAAAACCGGTAAATCATGCCCAGAATGGTGCGGGTCTTGCCAGTGCCCGTCGCCATGGCGAGCAGGATGCTGGATTGTCCGCGGATTACCGCCGCCTCAGCGGCCTCAATCGCCCGAATCTGATACCCACGGAGGTTCAGACCATTTCTGTCCCGCAGCAAATCAAGGGGCATTTCCTGCAATTCCTGATTCCGTGCGGCAACATCCTGTTCCAGCAGCTCGGAGATTCCCGTGGGACTCATCCAGCCCCTCAGCGCTCTGGGCGCGTTGTCCGGCTGCCTCAAGTCCAGAAACCACACGCCGCTTTTGGTGTCGTATTGCTCCAAATAGGGCCTGCCGTTGGTAGCAAAGGTAAACGGCACCTGATAGCGGCCCCATATGCCGAGCTGATAGACGGCATCGGCACTGCGGATATTACTGGAATAATCCTTACACTGGTAATCAATCACTGAGGGGATGTCTTTATGAATTGCCTTTGCCTCAATCGTGGCCACCATCTGCATATCTATAAACAGAGCATAGTCCACAAAGCCCCGGTCCCCGACGGTGGAATCTGTCGGCCACTCCGCAATGGCAATATTGCGCCCCTTGGCGGGACGCGTCCCCTTGGAATAGCATAGCGCTTCCGTGTCAGCCTCCCACCCGACTTTACGGAGCTGTTCATCAACCAGATAGCGCGTCTCTGCTTCGGATTTGACGCGCTGGCTTGCGGCCTTGCTGGACTGCTTCTTTCTGGTTTCTTTTTCCACGGCAGGGGCCGCTGCCGCGACCTCTTCGGCCTCTGCAATCCACTGCTGTTCCTGTGCCGCTTCGCTCTGTATCGCGCCGCTGACGGGTTCCGATGCCTCCGGCGGCATGACAAAGGGCTGATTTTTGTAGTTCCAGTCCCCATAGGTCTGCATAAACCATTCACATAAGCTGTACGCCATTTGAATCAGAGCTTTTCCGTCCGCTACAGAAGCGTAGTTTTCGTGCGTCGCCTTATTGCGTTTGATGCGAAGAGCATGAAGAATATCCTTCAAATCATGGGAAATCATGCCTTCACGGAACAGCGCGTTGATTCTGTTCGCCGCTGTGTTGTCCCGCGGCAAAGGGAGCTTGTCGTAAGTAAAGCACAAATTAACAATCGTTTCGCCAATCATACCCAGCTTCATCAGGCAGGAATTGGAATCGCTGTATAAATACCGTTCCGCCAGTTCACCAAAGTTTTCTAATACAGGGAAGGCCTGATTCAAGAATGCAAAGTTTGACTTCATGATGCTTCCTCCTCGCTGGTCGTACTGGCCGCACTTTATCGATATCATACGCCTTGTTTTGAAACAGGACACCAAAAACCGCATGAGCTCACATTTTGTCATTTTTATGGTAACACATCCGGTTCCCGATTTCAATTCCAAAAGCAGAGGGTACAGCTTGAAACCTGCGCCAAATTTTATGAGGTTATTTCTAAATAAGAAGGTTTACACCCCTTACAATCGGTATCTGTCGGGCTGATTGGGCTATGAAATTGAAGAAAGCTGACAAATTCTTCGAGAATTTGTCAGCTTTTTATGTCTTGTGTTGATGAAAAATGCACTAATAAGCTCTGTATTACAATAGATTTCAGGTCTCTTCAAAGAAGATTTGTTCCAGATTGTAATCTTCTTACTTTTTCATGAAAAATCTTATTTAGACACTCCTTCAATATTGCAGGGGCGGATAAAATAAGATATAATAGAAACCACGAAGCCGCAGCATCTCCGACCCAGGGGCCGTCGAAAGAAAGGGAACCGATATGGACGAGCTGAAACAGCGCATGTTGAGTCAAGCGATTGTAGGCGAGGGGGACATGATCCGGGTGGACATGTTCCTCAACCACTGTATGGACATGGACCTGATGGAGCGCCTGGGCAGCGCCCTGGCCAAGCGCTTCAAGGGGGAGAAAATCACAAAGGTCCTCACTGCCGAGAGCTCCGGCATAGCCCTGGCCTGCTTTACAGCGCGGGCGCTGGGGGTGCCGGTGGTGTACGCGAAAAAATTCCAGACCGGCTACATTGACCCGGAGGTCTACACCGCCGAAATCCACTCCTTTTCCCAGGAAAAATCCTTCACCCTGCGTGTCTCCAAGCCGTACCTGAGCCGGGAGGACGTGATTCTTCTGGTGGATGACATTCTCTCCAACGGCCAGACCATCCTTGGCCTTCTGGAGCTGGCCGCCAAGTCCGGCGGGGAGGTGGCGGGGGTCGGGGTCGCCATTGAAAAGGCCATGCGGGACGGCGGACAAGTTCTGCGCCGGATGGACCTGCGGGTGGAGGCCCTGGTCACGGTGGAACAGGTTACAGACGGTCAAATGGTTTTATCTTAGGAGGACATGATGGAGGAAGCACAGCAGCAGCAAATCAGCAAAGCCAACGCTTTCATGCGTCACAACCACATCCGTGTGGAGCCCGCCGGGCCGGACCGGGCTCAGGCAATTCTGGACATTGTCCCGGAGAGCCGCAACCCTTATGGAATCCTCCATGGCGGAGCCTTCTATACCTTGGCCGACTGCGCCTGCGGGTGTGCCTGCCGGATGGACGGGCGGAAATATGTGACCCTTCAGGGGGGCCTGAATTTCCTCAAGAGCGTCTCTGAGGGCCGTGTGACTGCTCAGGCCACGGTCCGTCACCGGGGGAGGACCACCTGCCTCGTTGAGGTGGAAATCACCGCCGAAACCGGCGTTCTCCTGGCCAAGGGGGATTTTACCTTTTTCTGTACTGGCGCCCTGTAGCAGAGAGGGCCCTTACTCCCCCTCT
The DNA here is from genome assembly GCA_910585415.1 of uncultured Flavonifractor sp. Lineage (GTDB taxonomy): Bacteria > Bacillota > Clostridia > Oscillospirales > Oscillospiraceae > CANAAV01. Next base: position 6,743 of record CAJUDT010000030.1, on the reverse strand, counting down.
GTCACAAGGCGGTCAAAGCGCTGGATGCCGGAAAACTGGCTGGTGCTTACATACACATAGACGTGGTCCGGCTCCTCCGCGTTGGCGTAGACGATGCCGGAGAAATCCGCCTGCAACTGCACCGACGCGGTTTCTTCCGGCGCGGGGGAGAGCTGGCCCAGAACCATATAGCCCTCATGCAGGACGGTGGTGAGATCCTCCAAGTTCTCGCTGCCGTCCGAGGCTTCTTCTGCCGCACAGTAAGACACCCCGTTGATGAGAACCGTCATGGAGCCGCAGGTTTGAATGTCGATGGCCTCACCAGGCGCTTTCATTTCCACCGAGCCCTCCCCCTGATACTGGGGCCATGCTTCGTTGCCTGAAATAATGCCGCCCTCAAGGCCATACTGCTCCAACAGGCTGGCGTTTCCTTCCGACGGATTCGTTTCCTCCGGTGCATCTGCCGCCTGCGGCAAATCAGCCGATGAGGTCAGCCGGGACTGGATCTCCCCGCTGTGGGCGGAAATGCCGTCTCCTTCCGCTGTGGACTCCGGCATGGTCTCCCCACTGACGGGGGCAATGGCGCAGTCCGCCGTGGGTCCATCGCTCCCCCTGGGCGCTATGGCCAGGGCCACGCCAGTTCCATTATCTCCCCCAGCGGCCCCGCCGCCGGAGGCCCTCCCGCCGGAAGCGCCTCCCTGTCCCAGGACAAAGGCCCCGCCTCCAATCACAACCAGCGCCAGCACCGCCGCCAGAGAAGCCAGCTGCTTCCAGCGGTTTTTTTGTGCCCGGAAGGGGACCGTCTTTGTTTCGCGGACCCGCTCCAGGACCCGCTGGGTCAAGTCCGCAGGGGGCTCCGCCTGCCATTGGGCCGCCGACTCCAGCAGCACCTGATGGAGGGCCTGAAAATCCCGCCGCAGGGCCCGGCATGGGGGACACTGCTCCAAATGGGCCTCCAGCATGGCCGTCTCCGCCGGCGTCAGCTCCCCGTCCAGCTGGGCGCTGATGAGCTCCGCCGCGTGTTCACAGTCCATCATGGGCGGACGCCTCCTTTCGTTCTTCTGTCATACTTTGGACGGGACACTGGGCGAAAAGTTCCCGGAGGCCACCAAATAATTTCTCAGGGCCAGCCGCCCCCGGGCAATGCGGGATTTGACCGTCCCTTCCTCCAGCCCCAGCAGGGCGGTAATCTCGCCATAGCTGCGCCCCTCCAGCTCCCGGAGAACCAAAACCTGCCGGTGTTCCGGGGAGAGGGTGTTCAGCCCATCCCGCACCGCCTGCCGGAGCTCGGAGCGCTCCAGGGCCTGCTGGGGGCTGTAGCGCTCGTCGGGCAGCTGGGCCTGCCGGGCCTCTTCCTCGTCCTCCAGGGAGACGGTCATGGAGATGTCCCGCCGCCGTTTCTCCTTCCGCAGGAAGTCTATGCACACATTGGAGGTCAGCCGGTAGAGCCAGGTGGAAAAGGAGCTCTCCCCCTGAAACCGCCCCAACCCCCTCCAGGCCCGGAGGAACGCCTCTTGACTGAGCTCGGCGGCGTCCTCAGGGTTGCCGGTCATCCGCAGGGCCAGACTGTACACCCGTTTTTGATTGTCCTCCATCAGGGCCGCGAAGGCTTCCTCGTCCCCCCGCCCGGCCCGCCGGACCAATTCCATTTCCTGCTCCAAGGGTTCCTCACCTGCCTTTCGGGAACGATATGGTTACGTCAAGTCCCGCTGAATGCCCGCCGTGATGCGGGCAATGTCCTCCAGGGTACTGATGTGGCTGATTTGCTCCTTATAATAGCCCGCGTAGGGGACCCCCTTCAGGTACCAGGCATAGTGCTTCCTGGCCTCCAGACAGGCGATGTGCTCCCCCTTCTGCTCCGCCGCCAGACGGAATTGCCGCACTGCCGTCTCCACCCGCTCCGCCAGCGGAGGGAGGGGGGGGATTTCCTTCCCGGCCAAGGCGGCGGCGCACTGCTGAAAGAGCCAGGGATTCCCAAAGCACCCCCGCCCAATCATGACCATATCCGCCCCGGTATAGGCCAGGATGCGGAGGGCGTCCTGAGGGGAAAACACATCCCCATTGGCAATGACGGGAATCCGTACGGCCTCTTTCACCGCCCGAATGTAGTCCCAATTGGCCCGCCCGGAGTACATCTGCGTTTTGGTGCGCCCGTGGACGGCGATGGCGGATACCCCCGCCGCCTCCATGGCCTGGGCGAACGCCACGCAGTTGATGGAGCCCTTGTCCCACCCCAGGCGGCACTTGACGGTAACCGGCCGCCCCCCGGCCCCGCGGATAACGGCCTCCGCCACCCGCACGGCCAGCTCCGGGGTCCGCATAAGGCCGGAGCCGTCCCCGTGCTGGGCCACCTTGGGCACGGGACAGCCCATGTTGATGTCTACAATGTCCGCCCCAGCGTACTCTGCGGCCAGCCCCGCCGCCTGCTCCATGCAGGCCGGGTCGCTGCCGAAGAGCTGAATGGCCGCAGGGTGCTCCCCTTCTCCCAGCCGCAGCAGGGGGAGGGATTTTTTGTCCTGATAGCACAGGGCTTTGGCGCTTACCATTTCCGTGACGGTATAGCCCGCCCCCAGCTCCCGGCAGATGGTGCGGAAGGCCAAATCAGTCACCCCAGCCATGGGGGCCAGGGCCAGCCTTGCATCAATTGTCACACGGCCAATCTTCACAGAGACACCTCGCAGTTTAGAGTCTCTGGTATCATACCATAAACCTGGAGCAGCCGCAAGGTGTCTTTCTTCCGGGATGGGAGGAACAGATTTTGCCTGGGAGTCCGAAGGATGAGAAAGGGGCTTACATACCCAAACATAAATGGTAAGGTGGAGCACAGCTTTTGTGAAAACCATAAACGATTTTCTTCTGTCCACTCTTTCTTCTCTCTGGCTGACTTTGAGAAATAAGTGGTTGATTGTAACCGATGCTCCAGCAGGGAGGTCCCGAACATGCTGGTAAACACCAACATCCCCACAAAGCCATAGATGATAGAAGGACTGCCCCTTCAGTGCCGCGGCTTTTTTCCTTGCCATATACAATCAAATATGATTTGAAAAGGCGTGCCATGAAATTTCTCCAACGGCACACCTTTTTCGCATTTTTATCACATATTTGTTGCGGAACAAAGGCAAAGCAACTGCGGCAGCGAATCTCGGCAGCACCAGGACATTACAATAAAAACAAAAACAGCGGTCCAGCATTTCAAAAAGGTTTACTTTTCTGAAATGCTGGGCCGCTTGCCTTACGTTTACTTACTCGGCTCGAAAGTCTGAAATATTAAGTCTTTTGGCGCAAATTTTTGCAATGAATTTTCTTTCAGAAAAGTAAACCTTTCTAAAATGACTGTGTCCAGCCGCTAGCCGGCGAAGAACGCGCCGCCGAAGCAAGGAGGGAGCTGGATGCCGCGCAGAGCGAGCACACAACGCGCAGAGAATGGCCGGATTATCCAGTATACCACCCTCAAGGTCCGGCTCTACCCCACGGAGGCCCAGGCGGAGCTGTTTGAAAAGACTTTCGGCTGTTGCCGGTACATCTGGAACCGGATGCTGGCGGACCAGCAGAGGTTTTATCTGGAAACTGACGCTCATTTCATCCCAACTCCGGCCAAGTACAAGAAAGCGGCCCCGTTTCTGAAAGAGGTTGACAACCAGGCCCTCATTCAGGAGCACAACCAGCTTACCCAGGCCTTTCGGGTGTTCTTCAAGCACCCGGAGGCGTTCGGATACCCCAGATTCAAGCGCAAGAAGGACGACAAGGACTCCTTCACCGCCTGCAACCATGTGCTCGAATCGGGCCCCACCATTTACATCACAAAAGACGGTATCCGCATGACCAAGGCGGGGATTGTCAAAGCAAAATTCTCCCGCCGTCCCCAGGCGTGGTGGAAGCTCAAACGGATTACCGTCGAGAAAACCAGAACGGGCAAGTATTTCTGCTCCATTCTGTACGAATGTGCAGAGCAAGCGCCCAAAATAATCACCCCAACCCCGGAAACCACCATCGGCCTAAAATATTCCATGCCGCACTTCTACGTGGCGGACAACGGCGAGACAGCCGGTGCGCCCCACTGGCTCAAGCGCTCCCAGGAGAAGCTGGCCAACATGCAGCAGAAGTTGAGCCGGATGCAGCCGGGCTCCAAGAACTATCAGGAGATGGTCCAAAAGTACCGCCTGCTCCATGAGCACATTGCCAATCAGCGCCGCGACTTTATTCACAAGGAATCCCGGCGGATAGCCAACGCCTGGAACGCCGTGTGTATGCAGTCCGCCGCGCTGCCAGAGCTGTCCAGGGCGCTGACGCGGGGCAATGTTCTGGACGCCGGGTATGGAATCTTTCAAAAATGCCTGCGGTACAAGCTGGAGCGGCAGGGAAAGCCGCTGATTCTTGTGGACCGCTACGCCCCGACCACCCGAACCTGTTCCGTCTGCGGGCAGGTGGGGGAGGAAGTCCCCTTAGCGTCCAAGGTCTGGACCTGTACTCAGTGCGGCACGGTGCATCAAAAGCAGAGCAACACCGCCCAAAACATCAAGACCCAGGGACTGGCCCAGTATTTCAACCGGCAGGCGCAGAAAAAAAGCGCCTAGCCCGCAAATATACCAGCTTTGCCGGTTGGGACGCCGGTGAATGCCCATGCTTCCGGTTGTGGGGAGCGTTGAGCAAAGCGAAAAGAGCGGTTTTTCGTTTCGCTCAACGCTTCCCGGACCACAGAATGGGAAACGAGAGGGTGTGTGCGCACACCTAAAGCCCCCCGGGGCGTCCAAAATATTATGACTATGCTTCAAGCCCAGGGAGGGGCTGTAAGGCGAAGGGAGTTTGCCATGTTGTCACTGCAATTAAAGGATGGGGAGTACCTGACCATCGGCGAGGATATCGTCATTCAGGTGTTCACCACCTCAGCCATCCGCATGTCGATTCAGGCCCCCAAGGAGCTGCCAATTCTGCGCGGCGAGGTACGGGAGCGCAGCGGGAAGGAGCAGCCCGCGTGCCTGCGCGGCGAACGGAGGAAGAACGCCGGAACGGCGAGCAATTCTACGGTTTCTTCCAGCTGACGAGCTGGTCGAAATATAGTTCCCCGTGTTGTTTTCCAGTGAGTCCGGCCGGAAACTGGAGCGCAGCACCCCACCCAAACGCGCCGGAGTATTGGATGTGAAGGCGCAACGTCAGCGAAACCCAAATTTAATTTGAAAGGAATCAGAGTTATGAGAATCCAACACAATATTATGGCAATGTCAGCCTATCGCAACTACACCAACAACGTGTCTGCGATGAAGAAGAACCTGGAGAAGCTGTCTTCCGGCTACAAGATCAACCGCGCCGGTGACGACGCCGCTGGTCTGGCGATTTCCGAAAAAATGCGCGCCCAGATCACCGGTCTGGAGACCGCTCAGAAGAACGCGAAGGACGGCATCTCCCTGGTGCAGACCGCTGAGGGTGCTCTGACTGAGGTCCATGACATGCTCAACCGTATGGTCGAGCTGGCCACCCAGTCCGCCAACGGCACCTATGATAACCAGACCGACCGCGCTCAGATGCAGAAGGAGCTGGACCAGCTCCGTGCCGAGATTAACCGTATTGCCGATTCCTCCAACTTCAACGGCATCAAGCTGTTTGATGGTTCTATGGAGGCCGATAAGGTAGAATATGCCATCGACAACAAAGCGGCACTGGCTATTTTTGACTTGAAGGGCAGTACGGATATTGGCGATCTTGGCACTAGCACGATGGTCCATCAGGATGGCCGGGATGCAGTGGGCACCAAGTTTGTCGTCGAGCTGGAGAATGTATCCTTCTCTTCTACGGTTGCTGGCAAGGTTGGTATCAGTGTTGGCGGCGCGGAGATCAGCACGCAGCTGGCCGCTAACGGTTCTTTGACCGGTGAAAAGCTGGCCGAAGCACTGGCTGGTGATAATACCAGCATTAAAATTAACGGTGTAACCTACAATATCACCAGCGATGGCAGCAAGCTGGTATTTGAGATGGATAAGACCGGCCTGAAAATGACCACTGCCGCCAGCTTCGCCGGAAACTTTGATGTTGAAGTTATCAGCCCTGCTGGCACAAATGACAGCGGCACGGTGAACTTGGGTACCCAGGTTATCAAGGCAGGCGGTCCCAAGGTGGAAGAGATTCTGGCCAACACTGTGACCAAGACTGCGCTCCAAGATACTGACATTAAGGACGGTATGACCATCTCCATCGGTGGCACAAATTACGTGTTTGCAAGCACGAAGGAGACTCTGGAAGCTGTGAAGGCTGCGGGGGCTGATTTCAAGGCCGTTGACATCCGCGACCTTGTGGACGATAACGGTGTCCTTCAGGATGCTCTGGCGCCCCAGGGTGATGCACTGAAGGAAGCGCTTGACCGTCTGACCGTGGCTGCCAAAGATAACGAGATGTTTACTGTGGGCCAGGATACAGCTGGCGGAAAGCTGACCTTCCAGGAGAAGAGCACCTATGATGGGGATGCTGATCTGACCACCGGCAACGGCATTCAGAAGCAGATTCAGACCGGCACCTTTGCCGCCAAGACGGTCAAGGCCGCCAATGGCAGCGGCAAGGGTCTGACCCTTCAGATTGGCGACACTGCCGACAGCTATAATCAGCTCAAGGTCAGCCTGGGCGATATGCACGTGGGTTCCCTGGGCATTGGCGATATCAGCATTGCCGACCAGGCTAGCGCCGCTGTCGCCGTGGATAAAATCAAGAACGCTATCAACCTGGTGTCCGACGTCCGCGGTACTCTGGGCGCTGCCCAGAACCGTCTGGACCACACC
>CAJUDT010000029.1:24159-24889 GCA_910585415.1 uncultured Flavonifractor sp. | reverse complement strand
CATCGCTGGAAAGTAACCCGCCGGAGGCGGGACCAGAAAACGAAAATCACCAGAGTAACGAGGAAGAGGCAGAAGAGAAACCCAAAGCAACCCCGAAAGCTGCTGCAAGCTACCCTTGTTTCGCCGCAGGAATTTGCCTGGAAACAGCCAAAACAATCCCCATTTCCGCCAACTGAATACACAACGCCGTCCCTCCGTAGCTAAAAAACGGCAAAGAAATCCCCGTTGTGGGGAGCAGATTCGTCACCACGGAAATATTCAAAAAGACCTGCACCGCCAGCAAGGTAGTAATCCCCACCACCACCAGGGCGCCAAACCGGTCGCGGGCATGAATGGCAATCCAATACCCCCGAATAATCAGCAGGGCAAACAGAAAAAGCACCACACAGGCCCCCACAAGCCCCAGCTCTTCACAGACAATGGCAAAAATAAAGTCATTTTCCGGCTCCGGCAAATAGAGGAATTTTTGCCTGCTCTTCCCCAGCCCAAGTCCCGTCAGCCCGCCGGAACCAATGGCATACAGGGACTGAATAATCTGATACCCCCCGTCTCGCGGGTACGACCACGGGTCTTTCCAAACCAAAATCCGCGTGGACTGATATCCACTCATCATAGCCACAACCAGCACGCCCAGCACCGCGCCTCCAGCGGCAAACCATCCAAAATGAATGCCCGCCGCAAAGAGCACCGCCGCCGCGCCCGCCAAAATCAACAGTGTCCCCGACATATG
>CAJUDT010000029.1:0-24075 GCA_910585415.1 uncultured Flavonifractor sp. | reverse complement strand
ACATATGGGGCTCCCGCATCATCAGCAGAACGATAACGCCCAAAATAATAATGTAAGGAATCAGCTCTAAAAATCCAATCTTATCCAGCCAGGCCACCGGCCCGCTCCAAAGAGAACGGGGACTCAGCCGGTGAGGCTTCTCCTGATTTCTCTTGGACAGGCGCGCCGAAAAATAGAGGATAACCCCCAGCTTCGCCACCTCCGAGGGCTGGAAGGCGGGGATGGGCCCAATGGATTTAATCCACCGGCGCACATGGTCCGTACGCTCCGTATGCACGCCCGGCACCAGCACCAGCACCAGCAAAAGAATGGCAAAGCCCAGCACAAACACGGACCCCCAGCGCCAATGCTCATAATTGATTTTAGAGGCCAGCCACATCCCCGCCAGACCAAGTCCCGAGAAAATCAGCTGCCGGATAAAGTAATAAGCCGGGTCATTCTGTGCCGTATAGCTGTCGTAAAACGCCGTGGCATAGGAGGCGGAAAAGACCATCACCACGCCGATGCCCGTCAGAAGCACCACCAGAATCAAAAAGGGCATATCCACCGGCCCGCGGGCCAGCTGTTCCTCTACGGTCAAATCGCGTTTGAGCTTTTTGGGCATTGCTCCACCTCCAAACCTCCGCGCACACCGGTGCGCCGGAATCGCTTACACTGGGTAGCGGTCCATAATTCCCCAGAAGGCCAGAATACACATCACCAACGTAATGCCGGAAAAAACACAAAACAGCTTCACTTCGCTCCATCCGCCCAATTCCAGATGGTGGTGCAGAGGGGCCATGCGAAAAATACGCTTGCCATGCGTCAGCTTGAAATACCCCACCTGAAGGATATCCGACATGGTCTCCGCAATGTAAATTACGCCCACAGGAATCAAAATCAGCGGCATATCCAGGGCAAAGGCCAGCCCGCACACCGCGCCGCCCAAAAACAGGGAGCCGGTATCCCCCATAAACACCTTGGCGGGATAGAAATTATACAGCAGAAAGGCGCACAGTCCCCCAAAGAGCGCGGCGGAAAAGACTCCCAGCTCAAAATGACTCCAATAGCAGGCGGCCGCCGTGAAAAACAGCGCCACAGGCATGGTCACCCCAGTCGCCAGACCGTCAATACCGTCGGTGATATTCACCGCGTTCACCGCGCCCACCATCACAAAGGCCGCAAAAACCGTATACAGCGGCCAGGGAATCAGCACCGACACGTTGAAAAAGGGCACGTACAGCACATTGGACAGATAGTGGTGGCTGCGCATCAGCACCGTGAACAGGACCGCCGCCGCCAGCTGCAAGAGAAACTTCTGAGGGGCGGTCAAGCCGGTATTCTCGTGCTTTTTCACCTTAAAATAGTCGTCAATAAAGCCAATGACCCCAAAGACCAGGGCAAACAGGAGCACAAAGCCGCCGCCGAAACGCCCCGCCGCAAAGTCCCTCCATCCCAGCAGCACAATGGCCGCGGTGATACCCAGAATGAAAATCAGCCCGCCCATGGTTGGCGTCCCCTGCTTGGACATGTGCCAGGTGGGACCGATATCCTTAATGGACTGGCCCGCCTTCAGCCGGCGCAGGGCGGGTATGAGCACCTTCCCCCCCAGAGCCGCCACCGCAAAGGCCGCGATAAAGCTACCAACAATCCTCGACATATCTTTTGCACCCTTCCAAACCCATTTTCCTCTTTTTTACACACATATCCGTCCCTGGAAGCCCAGGCCGGACCGGGTTTATCATACCATAACCGGCCCTTCGCTTCCACTCGAAATTACACCAAAAATCCCCTCAATTTTCAGGCGGAGGTGGACAATCAGCCCGGTTTTGCGGCCTCTGGGCAAAATATTCCGCCACTTCCTCCCGCTCATCCAGATGATACAGAACGCCGTCTATCTCCTGTTCCGTCTCGTGGCCCTTGCCCGCCAACAGCACCGTGTCTCCCGGCCCGGCCTGGGCGAGGGCCAGCCGGATAGCCTTGCGCCGGTCGGGCTCCACGGCACAGGGCGTCTCCTGCCCCATGCCCTTCAAAATGTCGTCTATAATTGCCTCTGGGGGCTCGGTGCGGGGGTTATCGGAGGTGACCACCACATAGTCGGCCAGCTCGGACGCGATTGCGCCCATTTTGGCCCGCTTGCTCCGGTCCCGGTCGCCGCCGCAGCCAAAGACGCAGAGGATACGCCCCTCTGTGAAGTCCCGCACGGTGGTCAGAATATTCTCCAGGGCATCCGGCGAGTGGGCGTAGTCGATGATAACCGTAAACTCCGCCGGGACCGGAACCACCTCAATCCGGCCCTTGACCCCCCTGGCCCCGGCCAGAGCGGCGGTCAGGTCCTCCAACGGCGCCTCCAGGGCCAGCCCGCAGGCCAGCACACCCAAGGCGTTATACACACTGAAGCCTCCGGGAATGGGCAGGCGCACGCGGGCAATCTGCCCCCGCGCCACCGCCTCAAACTCCACCCGTTCCGGAAAGAGCCGCAGGTTTTTGGCCGTCAAATCCGCCCCATCCTTGTTTTCCGAATAGGTAATCTGGGGACAGGACACCGTTTCATGGAAATACCGCCCCGCCTCATCGTCCAGGTTAAGCACCGCCGTACCGCACTGCCGGAAGAGCAGGCCCTTGGCATCCCGGTAGGCCTCCATGGTTCCGTGGAAATCCAGGTGGTCCTGGGTCAGGTTGGTAAAAATGCCCGCTCGAAATGGAATGCCGTCCAGCCGGTGGAGGACCAGGGCGTGTGAGGACGCCTCCATCACCACATGGGTACAGCCCCCATCGGCCATTTTCCGCAAGAGCTCCTGGACCTCCCAGGATTCTGGGGTGGTCCGGTGGGCGGGGAGAATTTCTCCGCCAATCATGTTCTGATTGGTCCCAATGAGTCCCACCCTGGCCCCCAAAGCTCCCTCCAGCATGGCCTTGAGCAGATAGGTGGTGGTGGTCTTGCCGTTGGTTCCCGTCACCGCCAGGAGGGTCATCTCTTTGGCCGGGTGTCCGAACCAGTTGGCGGACACGGCGGCCAGGGCCGCCCGGCTGTCGTGGACCGTCAGCCAGGGCCCCTCCCCCGCCGGGGGGCGCTCGCACAGCACCGCCGCCGCGCCCCGCTCCAAAGCCTCTGCAATATACCGGTGCCCGTCGGTCTTATACCCCGGCAAGGCCACAAACAGGCAGCCGGGCTCCATGGTGCGGGTGTCGTAGCTGATTCCTGAAATTTCCACGTCCCGGACGCCGTTCCCTCTACAGAACACGCCGTCCAGCAGCTGTCTCAGCCGCATTCCCATCACCCCGTTTTCCACAGGAATTTCGTTTACAGGCCGGAGGACGCACCTCCCTGGCTGTTGTTGTCGATGAAGTCCACCTCCACCACGGTCCCTCTGGGCACCTGGGTGCCCGCGGCAATGGCCTGGCTCAGGGCCACGGTGCCGGAGCTGAACTCGGTCGCGCCGGTGGGGCGCATGTACAGGCCCGCGCTCTCCAGGGTCTGGCGGGCGCCTTCGGCGCTCTTCCCTGCTACGCTCGGCACCTCCACCAGATCGGTGGGTACGTCCTCGCCCATATAGAGGACCACCTGACTGCCGCCGGGGATTGAGGCTCCGGCTACAGGAATCTGTCCGGTGACGGTGTCCCCGTCGCCCACGGTGCGCACGGTGAGGTTGGCCTCCTCCATCCGCTGGGTGGCCGTACCCCGGTCCAGTCCGGCGGCATTGGGCACCAGGACACTGGCCTGGGCGGTGTAGCTCTTCTCCACGCCCAGCTCCTCCAGAATGTCCTCCATGAGCTCCCCGGCCATTTTAGCCGCCATAATACCGCCGCTGATGTACCAATCTCCAGCGGTCACGTTGCTGTTGGGCCCGGAGGGCTTGGGGTTGTCGTAGGCCAGGAGGATAATCACTTGCGGGTCGTCCGCCGGGGCAAAGCCCACGAAGGAGACAATGGTATGATCCGCCTCCCCCGTCTGGGAGGAACCGGTCTTGCCGCCGATGCGGTAGCCCTCCACATGGGCGTTTTTGCCGGTGCCTCCGTCCACCACGCCCTCCAGGATGGTCCGGCACCGCTCGCTGGTCTGCTCGCTGATGACCTGCCGGACCTCGGTGGGCTCCACGTGTTTAATGACACTGCCGTCGGGGCCGATGATGTCGGAGACCACATAGGGCTGCATCAGGTGTCCGCCGTTGACCACCGCCGCCACGCCGGTGAGCAGCTGGATGGGGGTGATTTTGAACCGCTGGCCGAAGGAGGCTACCGCAAGGTCCACCCCGGTAAACTTTTCCCGACTCCACATAATGCCCGAGCTCACCGGGTTGATTTTGGACTCGCCCAAAATGTCGATGCCCGTGGGAGTGAGCATTCCAAAGTCCTCCAGGTAATCATAAAACTTCTGGGCCCCCAGCCGCTGGCCGATGCTGATAAAGGCCGGGTTGCAGGAGTTGGCCACCGCCTTGGCCAGGTCCTGGTCTTTATGGCCGCTGCGGTTGGAGCACTTGATGGGGTCACCGTTCCACCCCTCCACATCGGCCACGCCGGTGCAGTAGAAGTGGTCGCTTTCGCTGACCACACCCTCCTCCAGAGCTGCGGCCAGTACGATGGCTTTGAAGGTGGAACCGGGCTCGTAAGTCTCGTTGACGATTTTGTCCCGCCACTGATCGAGCTGAAGGTCTCTCAGCGCATCGAAATATGCGGTCTCATTGGATTCCGGGTCATTCTTCACCTGCTCCAGGTAGGCGCTGAGTACCGGGTCCACAATTTCACGGGGGCGGTTCAAATCATAGGAGGGCGAGCTGGCCCAAGCCAGAATAGCCCCCGTCTTGGGGTCCATGGCAATGGCAAAGGCTCCGTTCTGGACCTCGAACATCTCCACGCCCTTCTCCAAGACCTTCTCGCAGTAATACTGAATGTTACTGTTGATGGTCAGGTATAGGTCGGACCCGTCGGTAGCGTCGTAGTAATCCTCAAAGCGATAGAGCATCTCGGTGCCCCGGCCGTTTTTGGCGGTGACGACCCGGCCGGTCTCCCCGGCAAGCTCTTCCTCGTACATGGCCTCCATACCGTAAGCGCCCTTTCCGTCATTGCTGTAGTTGACCCAGCCGACGACGTGGGAAGCCAGGGAGCCCTTGGGGTAATAGCGCTTGGTGGTGGGCATGACGAAGATGCCTCCGGTCAGGTGGTTTTCCGAAATAAATTCCCGAACGGCCTGTTCCTCATCCTGCTCCACCCGCCACTTGATAATTTCATATTGGGAGGCCCGGTTCTCCATGTGCTTGATGACGTCCTCCGGCTCCACCCCCTCCAGAAGCGCCGCCAGACCCTCGGCGATAAACTGGTCGGTGGGCTCCGGGTAGTCGGGCAGATCGGTCCCCTTTTCCCTGGCCTTCTCCACGGCGTCCTCGTATTTGTCCTGGAGCTCCTGGACCCCGTAGGGCGAGAGCTGGATGTTATGTACCGTGTAGCTCATGGCCAGGGGCGCGCCGTTGCAGTCGTAGATGGTCCCCCGGCTGGCGGTGACCTCGGAATCACGGGTCTGCTGGTCGATGGCCCGGCCCAGGTAATCGTCGTGCTTGGTAATCTGAATCTCATAGAGCTTCACAAACAGCGGCAGAAAGGCCGCAATCCCGAAAATGAGCAGCAGCAGCAGAGTGCGCAGCAGAATGGTGCGGTTGGCCCGGTGGTCGGGCTGCTGCTGAATGACGCGATTTTTTCTCCGAATGGGTGCCATAAGCCCCTCCTTTTCTATTTCAATGAATAGTACGGGTAAGGGCGTAAGAACCTCTCTTCTTACGCCCTTCTCAAAAGGGCCGCGCCCCGGCGGCCCTGTCTCTCTATTGTGTAACCGCACCGCCCGTCCGCCACACCCGCCGTCTGCAAGTCAGTATATGGCCCCTCTTATTGGAAATATTCCATAATCTGACTGCAAATGGAGCGGAGGCTCTGGAGGGCCCCCTCAATACCGGTTACGGCCGGTTCCCGGTCGTAAAAAACCACACTGTCCGGCTCGGACAGGTCGATGTAGATAATCTGTCCGTTCTGCGGCTTGACCATCTGCCCGGTGGAGAGCATAGTGTCCTCAATGTCGCTCAGGTCGTAAACCTGCTCATAGCGGGCCCGCAGGATGGCCTCTTCCGTCTGGAGCTCCGACATCTCTGTGCGCAGGGAAACCACCTGCTCGGAAATGCTGTGCAGCTGCACATAGCTGAACAGCAGCAGCACCGCGAAGGCTCCGATTGCCAGGGAGCCCGCCGCCGCGAAGACGGAGACGCTTCCAGCCTCCCGCACCCGAATCCGGGGCCGGGTGACCGTCTGCTTTCGGGGGCGTACCAGCGGCCTTGGCTGTTCAACCTCTGCCCCCTGCTCCAGCTGGCGGGCGGCGGAGCCGTCATAGGCTCCGTAGTTGATACGCTCATATTCCCGATGGTTTCTGCGCCGCTTGGTTGTCTGCGCCATGTGGCTGGTCAACTCCTATCCTTTGTATCCGTCCCCATGGGGACCCGCTCTACCGCTTCTCCGCCACCCGCAGCTTGGCGCTGCGCGCTCTGGGGTTGCGCTCCAGCTCCCCGGCGCCGGCGGTGATGGGCTTCCGGTTCACCAGACGCACCAGAGGGGTTTTCCCGCACACGCACACCGGAAAATCCGGCGGGCAGGTACATCCCCGCGCAAATTCCGCCAGGGCCGTCTTGACGATTCGATCCTCCAGGGAGTGGAAGGAAATCACGCAAAGCCTTCCCCCTGGCTTCAGCCGGGGAACCGCCGCCTGAAGCATCCGCTCCACCGCCCCCAGCTCGTCATTGACGGCAATGCGGATGGCCTGAAAGCTCCGCTTGGCGGGGTGCTGCTTCTCCCGCAGGGCCTGGGGCGGCATGGCCGAGCGGATAACCTCCACCAGCGCCCCGGTCGTTTCAATGGGCCCCTTCTCTCTGGCCCGGAGAATGGCCCCCGCAATGGCCGGGGCATAGCGCTCCTCCCCGTACTGGTAGAGAATCCGCTTGAGCTCCTCCTGGGGCCAGGTATTGACCACCGTCTGAGCCGTCAGGGGCTCCCGCCGGTCCATGCGCATGTCCAGCGGAGCGTCCGCCTGATAGGAGAACCCCCGCTCCGGGTCGTCCAGCTGGGGGGAGGAAACCCCCAAATCGAAGAGCATCCCGTCCACGCCGTCCACCCCCGCCGCGTTCAGAATTTCCTCCAGCTGGTCAAAATTCCGGTGGACCAGGGTGACCCGGTCCCGCACAGGGGACAGCTTGTCCTCCGCCGCGTCCAGGGCCGCCTGGTCCCGGTCCACGCAAATCAGCCGCCCGGTGGTCAGACGTCTGGCGATCTCCAGGGAATGCCCCGCCCGGCCCAGTGTGCCGTCCAGATAAATCCCCTCCGGCCGTATGGCCAGACCCTGAAGGCATTCCTCCAGCAATACCGGCGCGTGTGTGTATTCACTCATCGCTAAAATCCTAACGCCTCCATGCAGGCCGACATCTTTTCGGGGGTCATCTCTTCCTCCTCCTGGGCCTGCCAGGCGGCGGCGCTCCAGATTTCCGCCCGGTCGTGGACACCAATAATCACCACGTCCTTTTCCAGGCTGGCGTACTTGCGCAGCTTCTGGGGCACCACAATGCGGCCCTGACTGTCCAGCTCGCACTTGGCGGCGTTGGCAAAGAGGGGGCGCATGGCCTTGGACTGGCTCATGGGCAGGGAGGAAAATTTTTCCGTAAAGCGGTCCCAGGTGGCCTGGGGATAGATGGCCAGACAGGCATCCACACCCATGGCCAGATAGAAGGTGACGCCCAGCTCCTCCCGGAGCTTGGCGGGGATGAACAGCCGGCCCTTGGCATCAATGCTGTGCTCATAGGTGCCGGTCATGCGCTCACCCTCTCCCCCACTTCACGGCCTCACTCTGGCATTTTGCTCCACTTTCCTCCACCACTGGTTAACAGTATAAAGGTTCCGCGCATAAATTGCAACAGTTTTTTTACGCCTTTTTTAGAAGAAATCCTCCTGTTTTTTTCGCGAAAACCGTGGTTTTATGCACAAAAAAACACTTGTTCTACCCAGATTTGTTATGTAATCCCCACTGAAATCCCGTCATATCTCATTTTTTTACCTGGAAAATACCGTATTTTGCGGTGGAATGTATTTTATGCACTACCGGTGGGAGGCCTCTCCAAACTTTCCGTGATTTTATACAAAAAAAGAAACGCGAGCGTCTGTCATTCCGACAGATTCGCAGCGCGTCTCTTAGGGCACATATCAAACATTGAAGGCAAGCTCCCGCCAAGTCCGGCGTAGCGTGGAACATGCCTCCCCCAGGGGGGTCATTCTGCGGCCACGTCAAAGGGCGGCCGCCCCACAGCGGCTCCCCCCGCCAGGGCCCGAAACCGGGCTCGGGATTTTTTGATCTCGTCATAGGCCTCGCTGACCGCCTCCTCGGTGCGGCGCAGGGCGTCCTCACAGTATTCGTTGGCCGCGCGGCGCAGCTCCCGGCTGCGCTCCTCGGCGGTGCGAATCATCTCGTTGCCCTTCAGCTTGGCCTGGGCTAGGAGCTCGTCCTCGGCCAGAATCTGCCGGGCCTGGTCCTCCGCCTGCTTGCGGATGAGCTCCCCCTCCCGCTTGGCGGAGGCGATGTACTCCGCCCGCGCGGCCACCAGCTTCCTGGCCTCGGAGAGCTCCATGGGGAACTGCTCCCGAATCTCGTCCAGCAGGTCCAGCGCCTTGTCCCGCTCAATGATGCATTTGTCGCTGGTCAGGGGCATACTTTTGGCATCGTCAATCATGTTAAAGAGCATCTCCAGCAATTCTTCCACGCCTGTCGCCATCAGTGTTCCCTCCTGCCGTTTACTTTTTCGTTCACGTCCGCGATAATCTCCCGGGGGAGGAAATCGCTCAAATCCGCCCCGTAGCGGGCCATCTCCTTGACCACACTGGAGCTCACGTAGGTATACTTGGCGCTGGAGGGGAGAAACATCGTCTCCAGCCGGGGGTTGATTTTGCGGTTGATGAGGGCCATTTGCAGCTCGTTTTCATAGTCGGACACCGCCCGCAGGCCCTTCACCAGGGTACAGGCCCTCCTCTGCCGGGCGTACTCCGCCAGCAGGGTATCTGAGCAGTCCACCTCCACGTTGGGCAGCTTGGACACCACCCGGCGAATCAGCTCCGCCCGCTCCTCCGGCCGAAACAGTCCGCTGTTGACCTTCTCCGAGTTCACCATCACGCAGACAATCAGCCGGTCAAAGCACACCGCAGCCCGCTTGATGATATTCAAATGCCCCAGGGTGATGGGGTCAAAACTTCCAGGGTAGATGGCGGTTTTCACCATCGCTCACATCCTTGCCTGCGCGCCTACACGTTCCGGCGGTACAGGGTGATTTTAATTTTGCCGTAGCGGTACTCCCGCCCTTTTTCGTAGGGTGCGTCCAGCGCCGGCAGCTCCCGCTCAACGGCGCTTTCGCACACTATTATACCATTTCCGGCCATAATGTCAATCGCGGCGATGGTCTCCAGGGTTTTTTCCAATAGACCGCTCTCGTAAGGGGGGTCCAGAAAGACCAGTCCGAACTTCTCCCGGCACCCGCTCAGGAAGGCCAGCGCGTCCCCCTGGAGCACCTGGGCCCGCTCGGAAAAGCCGCACACCTTGACATTTTCCCGTATCACGCCCGCCGCGGCCTTGGACAGGTCCACAAAGGTCACATGCTCCGCCCCCCGGGACAGGGCCTCAATGCCCAGCTGTCCGGTGCCGCCGAAGAGGTCCAGCACTTTTCGGCCCTCAATGTCAAACTGGACGATGTTAAACAGGGACTCCTTCACCTTATCTGTGGTGGGGCGGGTCGCCAGACCGGGGAGCTCCTTGAGCCTGCGGCCCCGTGCCGTGCCGGTAATCACTCTCATGCCATACTTCCTTTCCATGTTTGGGCTGTGCAGGGCGCGTCCCTCCGCTGCCGGACAGCTACCCTGGAGAGGCGCGGAGGCCCCCTGCGGTCCGCTCTTATTATAAATTCCCCGGATTCCCCTGTCAATTCAAGCTCCCCCGGCGCATATAGTAGTCTATCCAGAAAAAATCCCCAAGGAACACGGAAAGGATTGGTCACTTTGACGAAGTGCTATCGGCCCGAAGGGCACTTGCTTGATACACCAAACAACCAGGCGCTGTGCGCCTCCCCCGCCGCCCTCCGGCGGGCCATGGAGCAGGAGGTGATTTTGGAGGGCTCCGCCATCCTGTGCGGCCCGGAGCACGGCCTCTGGGTAGACGTGGGCCCCTTTCGGGGCTACATGCCCCGGACGGAAACCGCCCTGGGCATTGCCGACGGCTCCACCCGGGACATCGCCATCCTCTCCCGGGTGGGGCGCCCGGTGTGCTTTACCGTGGAGGCCCTGGAGGAACGGGAGGGCCATCTCTGTCCCATTCTCTCCCGGCGGCGGGCCCAGGAGCTGGCCCAGGCCGCTCTGCTGGACAGCCTCTCCCCCGGACAGGTCCTCCCCGTCCGGGTCACCCACCTGGAGCCCTTTGGGGCCTTTGTGGACATAGGCTGCGGCGTGCCCTCCATGATCGGCATTGAAAACATCTCCGTCTCCCGCATCCCCCACCCCTCCGCCCGCTTCTCCGTGGGGCAGGACATTTATGCCGTGGTGCTGGATTTGGACCGGGAGGCCAAGCGGGTGTACCTCACCCATAAGGAGCTGCTGGGCACCTGGGCCGAGAACGCCGGGCGGTTTCAGGCCGGCATGACGGTGCCCGGCATCGTCCGGGGGCTGAAGGAGTACGGGGCCTTCGTGGAGCTGGCCCCCAACCTCTCCGGTCTGGCGGAGGTCAAGCCGGGCCTGGAGGAAGGGGACCGCGTCTCGGTCTATTTGAAGGCCATTCTCCCCGACCGGATGAAAATTAAATTGCTGGCCATCGACAGGCTTCCGCCGCTCCCCGGCCCGCCGCCCTTGACGTATTTCATCACCGGGGGACGCCTGGAGCAGTGGAAGTACGCCCCCGCCGGCTGTTCCCGCCTGGGGGCTGAGACAGTTTTTTTCGGATGATTGGGCCTGCATACAGCGCCCCCGTTCTGCGAACAGGCTCCGCAGAACGGGGGCACATGGTTTCTTACTGGGGCTGCGCGATGTTTTCACAAAAGCGCATGAGAATCGCGGCAATCTGCACCCGCGTGGCGTTTCCGCCGGGCAGGAGCAGGTTGGCGTCGGTGCCGGTAATCAGGCCCTCCGCCCGCGCCCACTGCATGGCCTCCAGGGCGTAGGGGGACACCTGCGCCGCGTCGCCGTAGGTGGACAGGCTCACCCGCGCGCCGGTGTTGTAGCGCTTATACTGGGCGTACCGGGAGAGAATCACCGCCATCTGCTCCCGCGTAATGGGGTCGTCGGGGCCAAAGCGGCCGTCGCTGTACCCCTCCACCACGCCGTTGGCGGCGGCCCAGGCCACCGCGCTGGAATAGTACTGCCCCTCAACTACGTCCCGGAAGCGGGACAGGCTGGCGGCGGGGCTCCCCTCCAGGCGGTAGAGGATGGTCACAATCATCCCGCGGGTGGTTATGGCCTCCGGGCTGAAGCGCTGGGGGCCGGTGCCATTCATCAGGCCCTTGTGGTAGGCATAGGCCACCGCCTCCCAGTACCAGGCGCTTTCCTCCACGTCGGTGAAGGGAAGCGGGTCCCAGATGTTGCCGGGCACGTCGGGCGTCTCTTCTTCCTCCAGGGCAAACACGGCCCGTACCTCAACCTCGCCCCGGGGCATGGTAAAGGTATATACCTCGGTCCCGTCATCCTGGTCCTTGCCGGTCACCTGCCGGAGGTCCAGCCGGTCCCCGTCCTTGTCCACCACGGTCAGACGGTCCAGCACATACCCCCGGTCGGGGGTGACGGTGATGGTCACGGTATCCCCACGGCTGGGACGGCTGGGGCGGATGCGTACGTCACCGTGCTCCGCGCCGCTGACACGGACCGAATCGCTCCCTGCGCTGCTGGAGTTCCCGGAACCGTTGCTGGAGCCGCCGCCTGAGGAGCTCCCTCCCGCGCGGCGCAGACTCACAGCTTCATGGTCCGCCCCGTCATAGGGCCGCAAATCCCGGTCCAGGAGGGTCAGTGTGGCCGTATTGGGCAGGGTCAGCCGTCCGTCCACCCGCAGGGTGCCCAAAGCGGCCTGACCGCTCCCGCCCAGGGGCGCACTGCTGTCCGGGGCCAGATAGACATACACGGTGGTTTTTCCGCCGGAAATCTCTGTCCGGCACGCCGGAGCATAGGCGGAGTTATCACGGGGGACAAAATCAACATCGCGGTACTCCCCGTCCAGCTCCAGCTCCAGCTGTGCGCCGTAAACCCGTCCGTCCAGGTTTTCCACACTCAGCAGGGCGGCATTGGAGCCGTCCGTGGTATAGCTCAGGCTGGGCCCCCCGGCGGCAGAGGCCGCCGGAAGGACGTTCAGCATCAGGCACAAGGCCAGTACACAGGTAATCAGCTTATGTTTCATGGTTCCTCCGTGGTAAATTGAATCTGGGGCAGGTCCTCACCGCCGGGTGTGTGAATCCAAAGGGTGGCGGCGGTGGTGTGCTGGCTGCTGGAGTCGTTGGGGTCGTCGGTACGGGCAATCTCCGCCTGTATCTGGCTGGGCAGGAGGTTGACGCCGGAACAGTTGCTGGGGTCGTGTTCTCCCTTGCCCTGGAGCTCCGC
Organism: uncultured Flavonifractor sp.; assembly: GCA_910585415.1. Taxonomy (GTDB): domain Bacteria; phylum Bacillota; class Clostridia; order Oscillospirales; family Oscillospiraceae; genus CANAAV01. The sequence goes on along the minus strand of CAJUDT010000029.1, from coordinate 11,460 downwards.
CTCCTGCTGGACGTTGGGTACAAAGACGAAGATACCGTTTTCAATGTCGCTGACCGCGCCGTCGGCGGGAATCTCCGCAAAGAGATAGGTGTCTCCGCTGATGTAGCGGTCCTCTGTCTCCTCCTCGGAGGCATCGTTATCCTTCACGGGGTCCGCAACAAACCGGCCCTTGATTTTGATGGTACAGAACACAGGGTCGCCCCGGTAGGTGCCTACCACCACCAAGGTGCCTGCGGGCAGTATCCGGTCGCCTACGTCCAGCTCAGAGGCCAGACGGCCCACACAGCCGGCAGCCGGTACGAGCGTGCCGCCCTCATAGGTGAGGCTGCTGCCATAGAAGTCGATATCGTCCCCGGCGTAGCTGACCAGCCGGACTTGAGTCAACGGCATATCGGAGGGAATGCCGGTTATGGTGACGGTCCTGGCGTCATAGGTCCAGATACGGGCGTCGTCTGTCTCTGCGCCCGGCTTGCGGAAGTAGGCCAGATACTCTGTACTGTCCTCAGCCAGATTTCCGGTGCTGAAATCTCCCGAGCGGGCTGTCGCTGTCCGCACCTCCGTATTACCGCTCTCGCCGTCTGTGAACTCGGCCTCAATGGTGACCTTATAGCTTCCGCTGGCGGGACTGGCTTCGAGTTTCATGCCGGTGACGGGGGTGGGTTTGTCGAAGGTGAACACCACATCGCCGTTCTCGCTGCGCTTCACCGTGTAGGCGCTTGTATCCACCAAATCATCGTAGGCCACCCGGACCTGACCGCTCTTGCCCTCGGCCACCTGCTTGCCCAAAATGTCGTAGGCTGTAACCGTGTATTCATAAGTCCGGTGGTTGGCCGCGCCCACGTTGTCGGTGTAAGTGGTCTCGGAGGTAAAGGCGATGGTTTCGCCATTGCGGCGGATTTCATAGCCCTGAATCTTGCCCGAAATCGTGGGGGTAATGGTCAGCACGATTTCATTTTCACCGTTGAGCTTGGCGCTCACCGCCACCGAGCCGGTGGCATTCGCCGTCCCATTCAGGCGCTCCCGGCGGCTCTCGTCGCTGAGATACCAGATGGCCCGGTCCTCCTTGGCGTAGGTGGCCAGCTTGGTCTGGACCTCGCCGCTGAGGGTCATACCCCAGCGCAGGAAAAATTCATTCAGGTTCTTTCCGGTCACACCGGCGGCGGTGAGGGCTACCTTCTCGTCATAGGAGGCGTTGGGGAACTCTTTGTAATACGTGCCCGCCTTCCAGTCCTTGAAGAACTGGTTAAAGAACCACATGGGGCCATGTTCATCCCCCTTCGCGCCGTCATAGGCCAAGTGGAGCTGCCAGTACATGCCCAGCTGCACAAACACGTTATTCGACGCGCCAGGGTAGCCCTGGGCCGTTTTGTTGAAGATTTGCTCGTATTTATTGCTGGTTTCCAGGCGGGACTTGAGGATGTTGTTCTCTCCGTCGTAGGTCTGGACCATCAGCGAGTAGATGTTATTGGTAATCTCCGCCCGGCCCAGCTTATCCATGTTGTGGCCAATCTCGTGGGCAATGCCCCAGCCAAAGAGGCTGTTGGCCGGCTCCCCGTTCAGCTGAGAGATGGGACGGCCAGTCACCATGCCGCCGCAGGAGCCGTAGCCGATACCAATATGGTTCCCCGCCGCGTACATGAAGGCGCCGGAGAACATGGTCATACAGCGGATATTCTGGCGGGAGTACATATCGTTCTTTTTGTAGGTGTTGTCGATACCCTGGGTTGTCTTGCAGATGTGCATGACATCCTCCCAAGCCAAAATACTGTTGTAAATCGTCTCGACCTGTCCTTCCACAGTCTTTTGATTGGTGCTGTTGGCCCCCGCCACCGCCGCCGCGGGCAGAGAGAGCAGTACCGTCGGTGTGGAAATCTCGGTGACATTCAGGCAGTTGGTGAGGCTGTTGCTGCTGGTAATCCCCTGCTTCCCCACATAGGCGTTCAGCTCTACCACATAGGTCCGGATGCGTTCTCTCAGTGTGGCTTCGCTATTCTCCTCACTATACCAATCGGCCACATCCAGCATGGGGATATCCACCGCCCGGCGCACGTGGAGCTTGATACCGTCAGGGTTCTTGCCGCCGTAGGTCAGGTAGAGGCTGCCGCCCCGCTGCGTGGTGGTGGAAGAGCCAATCTGAGGCACTGTGAGCACATTCCGGCCGTTTTGCAGAGTACCAATCTTCGCCTGCCAAGTGGACGCCTCGGCGTTGAACTGGGTGGCGTAGAGGGTAACCGTCTCACCAGCGGGAATGCCGGCGGCATAGACCGTAATCTCCTGTCCCGCCTTGGCCGCTGCGCCCAAGGGCTGGAGGCCGCTGCCGCCCTGCTGGTACTTGCTGTCCTGGCTGGTGTCGCGGGACTCGATGCCCTCAATCACCACACCGGAGTTCTCATTTTTCAGCAGTTCACGGGCGAGGGCCAGTTCATCCTGCATCGTTTCGGGGTAGAGGTAATAGACGCTTTCCGTCTTCAGGCGCTGTTCCAGCTCGTCGATTTCCGTCTCAGTCACGCCGCCCCTCAACTCAGTACACAGCTCATTGGTAAAGAGGCTGCTGATTTCCTTATCCAGCTGCTTCCCCTCATCATAGGGCAGGAAGCAGATTTCCGCCAGACTCACAGCGGTATAGCCCACCTGCTCAATGGTGATGGCGATTTTCTTCACATTCTTTACCGGCTCAAAGGGAAGCACGGCAAAGCGGTTCTCTACGGGATTCCCCTTCACACCGGGCCACTCGTTTACGTTGCCTGTGGCCCCTTCCTGCAAGGGGTTGGGGACGATTACCGTACCAGCACCGTTTATATCCTGTCCGTCTGTCCACACGGTAATGGTGTAAGTCCGCAGGTTGCTGGGGTAGCTGCCGTCCAGACGGGGAATCCAGATAACCGCGCTCAAATCCTGGGGCTCCTTGAAGATACACTGCACCTGCTTGTTGTCCCACCAGTTGCCGTCTCCGTAAGAGTGGGAGGTCCAATGGGTTTTCAGGTTCCCATCGGCCATATTTTTCTCATTAAACTGGTTAGTTTCAGTATAGGAACTGGGCGAAACGTTGTTGGGATCGGTCAGATAGACCTTTTCAATAACATTATTATCACTATTACTATACTTCAGAGCATTTTCAGGGATGCCCTTCGGCCAGGAGTAGTCTACCGCCTTGGGGGTTCCCTTGTGAATTTGAGAGGGGCCGCTCTTGCCCAGGTCGTTGCCTGCGACAACATAGATATAATAGTCTGTGCCGTTGGTCAGGTTTTCCAGCAGCAGCCGGGGCTCGGTGAGGGTCCCGCCGGCCTGGGTATAGCTGGAGGTGGGGGCATCCTTCTGGGTGGTGTAGTACACCTCATAATAGGAGGCGTCCTTGTTGGTTTTCCAGGAGATGCTTAAAGCCCCGTCCAGAGCGGTGATGCTGACCATATCCGGCGCGTCCGGCCGTCCGCCGGGCAGGGGTGTGGCCAGCACCGGAGCGGAGGGCTTGCCCTCCCAGGCCCCGTCGATGGGGGTCACGGTGAACTCATAGGGTACCGGGTCCTCCAAGCCGGAGATTTCAACCCGATTGGTCCCCGTCCTCTGGTCCTGCCACTGGGCGTTGTCCTGGTTGGCGGGGCGGTAGCTCACCTTGTACCCGGAAACGTTGGGCAGGGCGGTCCAGGCGAGCGTTACCCGCTGCCGTCCGGCCTCAGCGGTGAGGCCCCGAATGGTGCTGTTGGGCGCCACCGGGTTTTCAGGGACAATGTCCTTCAAAAACTGGATGCTCTCCACGATGGCAAAATCTCCGCCCTCGGTCTTTGTGACGGAGACGGTGATTTTCTTCACCGCAACCCGCTTGCCCAGAGAAATGGTAATCACATTGGTCCCCGGCGTCCGGGTGATGCCATGGATACCCTCGGGCAGGCTGTTGTCAAAGGGATACTCTTCCTCATTTCCCTTCTCGTCCATTACCGTGACGGTGCCTTTGAGAATCTCGCCCGTCTGGTCCGGTGTGACAATTTGCAGCTGCCCAGTCTCGACAGCGGTAGTCAAAATGACGGGAATTGTCAGAGGCGAATTTTCGCTGACGGGTGTGCCCTTATCATTGTGGAACTTGGCGGCGGACCCTGCCATCATTCCGGCCAAGGTACCCTCGAACAACTCAGTACCGCTCAATCCCAGCTCCGCCTCCGAGCTCCGTTCGTCCAAAGGAGGGGCCAGCAGGACCGTCTCTAAAACAGCATCGCCTTCGTTCTTCGCCGCGTTCAGCTGGCGGGTGATGTAGGCCAAATCTACAATGTCAATGGTGCCGTCGCCGTTGAGGTCGTATTTCTCCAAGTCGGACGGTACCTCCGAGCCCAGCTTTTCAGAAAGGGCCTCCTGGTCCTTTGTATCAATTTTCCCGTCCCCGTTCACGTCGCCCAGGGAAAGGGTGGCGTCTCCGGTACCCAGAGTTACATGGAGGCTGTACTCGCTCAGTTTTAGCTCTTTCGTATAGGTCACATACCCCTCACCCGTGAGCTTCAGGGTATATGTGCCGGGTTCCAGGTCCTCTATGGTCAGGTCGATGTACGCCGGCCAGGCATCGTTTCCCAGCGGGCCGCCGTCGCGGTTGCGCATGGAAACCTGATACCGGGAAGTATCCTGCTCCTTATATAAAGGAACAGAGACGACTTCTTTACCGTCCTTGGTCAGTGTCGCCTGAATCTTCCGCTGCTCCAGTTCATTCAGGTTCTGGTCGTAGTCCATGCGCAGGGTGGCAGAAATGCTGCCCTTGACCGAACTGGTTCCGGCGGATGTGCCCGCCGCTCCGGCGGCGGGGAGCAGCCCAGCCACCAGACACACCGCCAACAGGGCGGCGATGAGCCGTTTGCGTATGCTCATAATCGGTTGACTTCCTTTCTTTGGGGGCCCCGCCGGGGCGCGGGCCCGAAAATAGGGGTACTGATGCAATGATATATTATAAATTGTCAAACGGCTTTTGGCAATATCTAAGTGGCAAACCTTGGGACCTCCGGTCCGTTTTATGGAATCCTTCCAAAATAACCGAAGCTCCTGCTCAAATTTTTTCACTTTATTCTCTTGCCTCTGCTAATTCTCTCTTGATATCTCCCCGAGTTTCTTTTATAATAGCAGATATAATTGCATGTTCTCTGCCTGAAATCGCAACCATGAATCTACTACAATTCAACCAAGGACCCATCGTTTGCTGATGGTATTCGCTGGCTCCGGTGAAAGGAAGGAGACTCTATGTCCAAGGAGCAAAAACGCAGACAGAAAATTCTGATCGCTGACGACTCCGAAATGAACCGCTCCATCCTGGCAGATATGCTGGAGGAGGAATTTGATATCATTGAAGCAGAAAACGGTTTAGAGGCAGTCTCCATTCTCCAGCAGTGCGCGGACGAGCTCTCTCTGGTTCTGCTGGATATTGTCATGCCTGAAATGGACGGCTTCGAGGTGCTGATGGTCATGAACCAGCGGCAGTGGATTGAGGACGTACCCGTTATCATGATTTCCGCCGAAACCCGCTCCTCCCAAATCGAGCGGGCCTACAAGCTGGGCATCACCGACTTTATCAGCCGCCCCTTTGACGCGCTGATCGTCCACCACCGGGTGGTGAACACCATCCTGCTGTATACCAAGCAGAAAAAGCTGGTGGATTTGGTAGAGGAGCAAATCTATCAGAAGGAACGCCACGGCAACCTGATGATTGAGATTCTCAGCCATATCGTGGAGTTCCGCAACGGCGAGAGCGGAATGCACGTGCGCAACGTGCGCACCATTACTGAACTGCTTCTGCGCCATCTGGTGCAGCAGAAGAACAGCCGGTACTCCCTCTCCCCTATGGACATTTCCATTATCAGCACCGCCTCCGCCCTCCACGACATCGGAAAAATGGCCATTGACGAGGCCATCCTCAACAAGCCCGGGCGGCTCACCGACGAGGAGTTCAAGATCATGAAGACCCACACCACCGCCGGCGCCAAGATGCTGGATGATATGGTGATCTATCAAAACGAACCCCTGGTCCGGGTCGCCCACGACATTGCCCGCTGGCACCATGAGCGGTACGACGGCCGGGGGTATCCCGACGGGCTGGAGGGGGACGCTATTCCCATCTCCGCCCAGGTGGTGGCGGTGGCCGACGTGTACGACGCCCTGACCAGCGAGCGCTGCTATAAAAAGGCCATTCCCCACGAGGAAGCCATTTTGATGATTCTGGAGGGGAAATGCGGCAACTTCAACCCGGAGCTGCTGGAATGCCTGATCGCCGTGTCCGACCTGCTACAGGACGAGACCCACAAGACCGAATCCGACGAGGTCAGCCGCCGCAGCATTCAGACCATCACACAGGAGATGCTCAACCACGAGGAGCTCACCGCCTCCGAACGGACGTTGGAGCTGCTGGAGCACGAGCGGATGAAGTACAACTTCTTCGCCGCCCTCACCCAGGAGGTCCAGTTTGAGTACACCCTGGCCCCGGCCATGCTCAGTCTCACCTCCTGGGGGGCCAACCGCCTGGGTCTGGGGGAAATCGTCATGGACCCCATGCACGATGAGAAGGTCCTGACCCTGCTGGACGAGTCCAATTTGAAGGACCTGGCCAGCGCACTGCACAGCACCACCCCCAAAAAGCCGGTGGTCACCCACGACTGCAAGGTGTGCCTGGATGGAGAGGTCCGCTGGTTCCGCATCATTGCCCGCGCCACCTGGTCCTCTGATGAGCCCCCCCGGTATACCGGCTGCATCGGCAAGGCCATGGATATCCACGACTCCCACATGAAGCTCAACGCCCTGGAGCAGCTGGCCTCCCACGACAACCTCACCGGCCTGCTCAACCACGCCTATGCCAAAATGCGCATCATAGAGCGCCTGACCGACCGCCCCGACGGCAAGTACGCCCTGGTGATTTTCGACCTGGACCACTTCAAATCCGCCAACGACACCTATGGACATATGTTCGGGGACCAGGTGCTCAAGTACACAGCCGGACGGCTGCAAACCAGCATCCGCACCGGCGACATCGCCGCCCGCGTCGGGGGCGACGAGTTCCTCATTTTCCTGGAATATGAAGTAGATTTGGAGAACATCATTCAGCGCATTTTCGCCTTCCTCTGCGGTACCTTTGAGGACTTCGCCATCTCCGTCAGCATGGGCGTGGCCCGGACCGAGGTGGTGGGCACCGACTATGAGACTCTGTTCCACGCGGCGGACCAGGCGCTGTATACCGTCAAACGCACCGGACGGGGTCAGTTCAAGTTTTATGACGAATCCATGCGGCAGATGTTCTCCGCCATCTCCCCCATTGACGGGGACGGCGAAAAGGAATCCGCAGACAACAAATGAAGGAGATGATTACCCATGACCCTGCAAGAGTGCTACTCCGCTCTGGGCGGCGATTATGACGAGGCGGCCGGACGGCTGCGCAGTGACCGCCTGATTCAAAAAATCCTGCTGAAATTCCCGGCGGACCCCAGCTACGACCTCTTGGTGCGCTCCATGGAGTCTCAGGAGTACGGCGAGGCCTTCCGCGCCGCCCATACCATCAAGGGCGTGTGCCAGAATCTCGCCTTCACCCGGCTGTTTGAATCCAGCAACCAGCTCAGTGAGGCTCTGCGCAACGGCTTCACGCCAGAGGCCCCCGCCCTGGCCGAGCAGGTGGGCAGGGATTATCAGGTCACAGTAGAGGCCATCCGCGCCTTTCAGGAGGCGAACGGGGGATGAAAAGCCGGCAGAGCAATACTACACGGTTTCTCATCACCAGCATGGTCCTGGTGGCTCTGTTGAGCGTATTTATCTTCGGTTTTCTGGCCTTCTATATGAACCGCAAAAGCGCGGATACCATCAGTCAGGTGGGCAGCATCTATATGAGCGGCATGGGGGAGCAGATTTCCCAGCATTTTGCCACCACCATCGACCTGCGCCTGTCCCAGGTGGAGGCACTGGTGGAGAGCATCCCTCCCAGCGGCATGGAGCACGATACCCTGCGGGAGCGCCTGGCTACGGCGGCTCAGGTCCGGGGCTTTGAGTCCCTGGCGTTCTACTCCAAAAGCGGCGAGTTTGAGATGATTTATGGAGAGGAAGCCACCCTGGCCGACCCGGAGCCCTTCCTGGAGTCCCTGAACGCCGAAGAAAAAAAGGTCGCGGTGGGCACCACCCCCGATGGGGAAAAGTATATCCTCTTAGGCGTCTCTACCACCTATACCATGGAGAATGGCGAGGAATGCACCGCTCTGGTTGCCGCGCTGCCCGCCTCGTACATTGGAGAAACCCTTTCCCTCTATGATTCGGAAAACTCCCACTCTCTGGTGTATTCCCACATCATCCGGTACGACGGCAGCTTTGTCATCCGCAGCGGCGATGCCTTCCGGGACAACTATTTTGACCGTATCCAGGCCCTCTTCGAGGATGAGGGCGCCGACGGCCGGCAGTACATCCAGGAGCTGGAGGCCGCCATGGTCTCCCAGGAGGACTATAACACCGTGCTCCAGTTCGGCCATGAGCGCCGGCACCTGTACTGCACCCGCCTGGAATATTCCGAGTGGTATCTGGTCACGGTCATGCCCTACGGAACCCTGGACGAGGCAGTGAACGAGCTGAGTGGTCAGTGGCTGTATCTGGTGTTCGCCGGGTGCGCCATTATCCTGACGGCGCTGCTGCTGGTGTTCTGGCGGTATTTTCTGCTGCTCAAGGCCCAGATGGCGGAGCTGGAGGAAGCCCGTCAGGCTGCGGAGGCCGCCAACAAGGCCAAGAGCGAATTTTTGTCCAACATGAGCCATGATATCCGCACGCCCATGAACGCCATTGTGGGCATGACGGCCATCGCCACCGCCAACATCAGCGATAAGAAGCAGGTACAGAACTGCCTGCGGAAAATCACCCTGTCCAGTAAGCACCTGCTGGGGCTGATTAACGACGTGCTGGATATGTCCAAGATCGAAAGCGGCAAAATGACCCTAAATTCCGACCTGGTGTCCCTGCGGGAGCTTATGGACGGCCTGGTCAGTATTGTTCAGCCTCAGGTCCGCTCCAAGCGGCAGCAGTTCGACGTGTTCATCCACGATATCATTGCGGAGAACGTCTGCTGTGACAGTGTGCGCCTCAATCAGATTATGCTCAATTTCCTGTCCAACGCCGTAAAGTTCACCCCTGAGGGGGGCGTTATCCATGTCTCCCTCTACCAGAAGCCCTCCCCCAAGGGAGAAAACTTTGTGCAGACCCACCTGCTGGTGAAGGACAACGGCATCGGCATGTCGGCGGAATTTAAGGCCAAGATTTTTGAGTCCTTCTCCCGCGAGGACAGTACGCGGGTCCACAAGACCGAGGGCACCGGCCTGGGTATGGCCATCTCCAAGTATATCGTTGACGCTATGGGCGGCTCTATCTCCGTGGAGAGTGAGCTGGGTAAGGGCAGCGAGTTCCATGTGACCCTGGATTTAGAGGTCGCCGAGGTGCAGGAGGTAGACATGGTCCTGCCCCCCTGGCGGATGCTGGTGGTGGACGACGACAAGCTCCTGTGTGAAACCACGGTGGCCTCCCTGAAGGCCATCGGTGTGGATGCCGAGTGGACCCTGGACGGAGAAACCGCCGTGCAGATGGTGGAAAACCGCCATAGCCTCCGGGACGACTACCAGGTGATTCTGCTGGATTGGAAGCTCCCCGGCATGGACGGCATTGAGACTGCCCGTGCCATCCGCAAAAAGCTGGGAGACGAGGTCCCTATCATGCTTATTTCCGCTTATGATTGGGGCGAGATTGAGGAGAGCGCCCGGTCGGCGGGGATTAATGGCTTCATTTCCAAGCCCCTGTTCAAGTCCACCCTGTATTACGGTCTACGGCAGTTTGCCGGAGAGAGCAGTGAGCCCGCCGAGCTCGTGGCGGAAAATCACACCGACCTCCATGGCAAGCATATCCTTCTGGCGGAGGACAATGAGCTCAACTGGGAAATTGCCTCCGACCTGCTCTCCGAGATGGGTTTGGTGCTGGATTGGGCTGAAAATGGTCAAATCTGTGTCAATATGTTCGAGCATTCCCCGGAAGGGTTCTACGACGCGATACTGATGGATATCCGTATGCCCGTCATGACCGGCTATGAGGCCGCTACCGCCATCCGCGCCCTGGACCGCCCGGACGCAGACCTTCCGATTATCGCTATGACGGCGGACGCCTTCGCTGAGGACATAAAAAAGTGTCTGGACCACGGGATGAACGCCCATGTTGCCAAGCCCATTGATGTGCGCGAGGTCGCCCGGCTTTTGGAAAAGTACATGAATCTCCATGAGCATCCTGATATGCCTTCTTAGTTGTGTGAAACCGGCCCCGATACAGTTTTTCGCTGTACCGGGGCCGGTTTTTTGTGTGGCCAGGAAGATTATTGCCTGCCCAGCTCGATATTTTTGCGGTAAGCGGCCTCTACCGCCTGGATTGCCGCCGTGCGGAAGCCTCCCGCCTCCAGGGCGGCTACTCCGGCGATTGTGGAGCCGCCAGGGGAGCAGACTGCGTCCTTTAATGCGCCGGGGTGCTCTCCAGTTTCCAGGACCATAGCCGCCGCGCCAAGGACCATCTGGGCGGCATATACTTGGGCCTGTGGCCGGGGCAGGCCCACCAGCACTCCGCCGTCGGCCAGGGCTTCAATCAGCTGATAGACATAGGCAGGGCCGCACCCGGCCACGGCGGTAAATTGGTCCATCAGGTGTTCCTCAATGCGCTCCACCCGGCCTGACTGGGCTAGAATGGCCTCCACCCCGGCCCAGTAGGGCTCCGGCGTGCCCGCCGGGGCGGTGAGGGCCAGCATCCCCTGGCCGATGGCGGCGCAGGTGTTGGGCATCACCCGGAGGATGGGGATTTGACTGGACAAAGTGGATACGTATTCTTGGAGGGTTTTGGTCTGGACCCCGGCGGCGATGGACACCAGGACCTTTTCTTCTCCGGCCTTGCGGCAGGCTTCTAATGTCGGGCAAAGGTCTTTCAGAACGTCCGACAGGAGGTGGGGTTTGACGCACAAAAAGATATACTGTGCCTCCCGAACTGCGGCAGGGTTGTCCTCCGCGCCGGTACAGCCCAATTTTTCTGCCAGAGCCGCCGCCTTGGCGGGGATGTGGTCACACACAAGAATTTGCTCCGGGCCCAGCGCCCGGCAGGCCCCTTGGGCCAGGGCGGCGCCCATGTTGCCTGCGCCGATGAATGCCGCTTGTTTCATTGCTCACGAATCCTTTCCTTTTCCTTGGTTGCTGCTTTATGTTCGTCTCTGGTATTCGGGGGTGCTTTTATGTTTCTGGTTGCTTCTTCCTCGGTACTCCCTACAGGTCGTTCGCTGGTCCCGCCTCCGGCGGCCTACTTTCCAGCGATGGAAAGTAGGCAAAGATCGCCGGGCCTGCGGGCCCGGACCCGGGGTCGGGGGGCGGCGGTGGAGATACTTGGCCTGCAAATCCTTTGGCTGTTACCCGCCGTTTAAGCCTCCGCCCTCAACACTTCGGCCATTGGCCCCTCGGGCGG
>CAJUDT010000028.1 GCA_910585415.1 uncultured Flavonifractor sp. | reverse complement strand
CCCGAGGGGCCAATGGCCGAAGTATAGAGGGCGGAGGCTAAAACGGCGGGTAACAACTACAGGGCTTGCAAGCCCCGTATCTCCACCGCCGCCCCCCGACCCCGGGTCCGGGCCCGCAGGCCCGGTGATCTTTGGTTACTTTCCATCACTGGAAAGTAACCCGCCGGAGGCAGGACCAGCCAACGAAACCCACCAGAGTAACGAGGAAGAGGCAGAAGGGAATGAAAAAGCCAGCACCAGCCAACGAACCGCAGAGAGTCCCGAGGAAGGAGCAAAAGGGAACCCCCAATCAACCAACGAAAGCCGGTATAACCCATGAAAACCAAAATCCCCGCCGGGGCACGGCAAATATTACAAACCCTCACCGCCTCGGGCCGCGAGGCCCATTTGGTTGGGGGGTGTGTGCGGGACCTCCTGCGCGGCGTCCCGCCCCACGACTGGGACATATGTACCTCAGCCCTCCCGGAGGAAACAAAGGCATACTTCACCGGGCGGAAGGTCATTGAAACCGGCCTCAAACACGGAACCGTAACCATCCTCACCCCGGATGGGGCCTACGAGGTCACAACCTACCGCGCCGACGGCGCATATACCGATGGTCGCCGCCCGGACCGGGTCCGGTTTGTCTCCAGCCTGCGGGAGGACCTGGCCCGCCGGGATTTTACCATGAATGCTATCGCCATGTCCCTGGATGGAGCCCTGCAAGACCCCTTCGGCGGCGGCGCCGACATTCAGGCCGGGCGCATCCGCTGCGTGGGCGACCCGGTCCGCCGCTTCCAGGAGGACGGCCTTCGCCTCATGCGCGCCCTGCGCTTCTCCGCCGTTCTGGGCTACGCCATCGAGCCGCAGACCGCCAAGGCCCTCCGCCGCAGCCGCGCCATGCTGGACCATGTGGCCGGAGAGCGCATCCGTGTGGAATTGAGCAAACTCCTGACCGCCCCCCACGCAGGGGCAGTCCTGCGGCAATATCCAGACATTCTGTGCCAATTCTGGCCGGAGCTGGCCCCTCTGGTAGAACTGGAGCAGCACAACCCCTGGCACTGCTGGGGCGGCTGGGAACACACCATCCGCGCCCTGGAGGCCGCCCCCGCCAATGAGGTCCTTCGTCTGACCATGCTGCTCCACGACATTGGCAAACCCGCCTGCAAATCCACCGACGAGGCCGGAATAGACCATTTTTACGGTCACCCCGAGGTCAGCGCCCAGCTGGCCAGGACCATGCTCCGGCGGCTGAAATGCGACAACGCCACCCGGCGGCAGGTGGTTACCCTGGTAGAGCGCCACGACATCCAGCTGTCCCCCACGGACAAGGCCATCCGCCGGTGGCTCAACCGGCTGGGGCCGGAGACCTTTTACCAGCTCCTGGCGGTCAAACGGGCCGACGGCATGGGGCAGGACCAGGAAAAAGTCCGGGACCGCCTCCAGATGCTGGAGAAAATCCGGGCCCGGACCGATGAAATCATCGCCCAAGGCCAGTGCTTTTCCTTAAAAGACCTGGCAATCAGCGGACAGGATGTCATTGCCGCAGGCGTCACCCCCGGTCCCGAGGTGGGCCGCGCCCTCAAGCAGGCGTTGGAGCAGGTACTCAGCGGCCAGCTTCCCAATGAGCGGAGCGCCCTGCTGGAGCTGATAAAGCGGAAGGCATAAAAACGGAGCCGGACAGAAAACGTCTGGCTCCGCTTTTTTATCTGCGAAAAGAAGGGAAAAAATTTTTGCAAAATTTGAAACCTTTTTGAAAAATCCGCGTATAGAGAGACAGAACCGGTTCTAAACCTACAACGGAAGGAGGGGTTCCCCATGGACGAGGCCAAGCTGATTCACCGCCTACAGTGCCGCCGGCGGTACGCGCTGGATCAGGCAATCGAGCAATTCACCCCCTATGTGGGGGCTGTAATCTGGCGGATACTGGCCTCCTCAGCCGCCGGACGGGAGGACGTGGAGGAAGCCGTCTCCGACGTATTCCTGGCCCTCTGGGCCCACGCGGAGGAGCTGGACCCCGAACGGGGCCTGCGGCCCTGGCTGGGGGCGGTGGCCCGGAACAAGGCCCTGGACGTGCTCCGCCGTCTGCCCCCCGCATGCCCCCTGGATGAGGACTGCCCCTCCCCGGCGGAGGGACCTCAGGAGACATTGGAGCGCCGGGAACAGGCCCGCCAGCTCTGGCAGGCGGTGGACGGCCTGGAGGAACCTGACCGGACCCTCTTTTTCCGCTATTATTATCAGGAGGAAAAGCTCAAGGAAATTGCAATGGATTTGGGCCTCAATCCGGCCACCGCCAAGACCCGGCTGGCCCGGGGGCGGAAGCGGCTGAGAGGCATTTTGACGAAGGGAGGCGCCGCCGGTGAAAAAGCATTTTGACCAGCTCTGGCGGGAGGCCGGAGGAACCGGCCCCGCGCCGGGTATTTGCAGCCGGGATATCCGAAACAGGGTGGACGCCGCCCTGGGCCGGGAGACCGGAGGAAGGAGAAATTCCATGAAACATAATGTGAGAGTATTCGCTGTGGCGGCAGTCGTGACGGCCCTTCTGGCCGGGTCGGCCCTGGCGGCCAGCAATTGGAACGTACTCAGCGCCTATTTCCGGGGGGACACCGCTCCGGCCTCCCCTCTGCTGGACGAGACGGTCCGCAGGGTGGAGGATGACAATTATATTTTGACCGTAGAGAGCTCGGCCTCCGATGGGAACTTGGCCCTGCTGCTTCTGCGGGTGGAGGCGAAAAATCAGGAGACGGCGGATTTCCTGCGCTCCGACGAGTTCAATAATATGGATACGTGGTCCTTCCGCCTCTTGCGTGCGGAGCCGGAGACAACGGAGACGGGCGGGGATGCCGCCCCCAACGTCTTTAGCTTCGGAATAGGAGAGGTGAAGGAGCGGCGGACCGAAACCTCACAGACCTGGAAGCTCAGTGCCGAGATTGATGGAACGGGGGACGGGGTGCAGGCCCGTGTTCGTCTGGGGTGGATGGAAGAGGGACTGTCCATTACGGTGCCGTTGTCCTACGTCCAGCCTGTCACTGTTGCGATTGGAGCAGAGGGACCCGGGATGGGCTCGCTGAAAGACATAGACGGCGGTCCGGTGGAGGTGGAACAGGTTATCCTCAGCCCCTTCTATATGGAGACGGCATACCGCTGCCTGGACAAGTCGGATGACGCGGAGGTACCCCTGTTCTTCCTGTTCCAAGACGGCTCCCTGCTCACCCGGTCGCAGCTGGTGGAGATTGGGATAAGCGGCAATCATGACGGGTGGGGGAACCACACCCAGAGCTTCCGCCTGCGCTCGGTGCTGGACCTGGACGCCCTGGAGGCGGTGGTATTCAACAACATGGCCTACCCCCTGGATGGAGGCGCGGACTATGCGTATCCGGTGGATGAGCGCTTGCAGGCCTTCCAGATTCCTCTGATGCCCTCTCTGGGGGAGGGACTGGGCTGGTCCCTCTCCGCGCAGGCGCTGTGCGAGGGATTGGGGGCGTCCTATACCTGGGACGAGGACACGCAGGCCGCGACAATGGTGTTCCGTGACGTGGAAATCGTCCTGACCGCAGGCAGCACCACCGCCCTGGTGGATGGACAGCCCATGGAGCTGGACGCGGCCCCCATCCTGCAGGACGGACAGCTGGTGTGTGTATACACCCCCTTTGAGGCATGGCAGATTGATATGTGTACGGCCTATGAGCGCTATGTCCCCGGCAGCGAAAACAACGAGCGGGTAGCGTGGCTGATTTGCCCCTGACGGCAGGCGTCCATAAAAAACAAGCAGGGAGCGGCATGATTTCCGTCATGCCACTCCCTGCTGTACGTTTTGCCGGTGGGAGCCCCGCCCCGGTCACCCCGGCCCTTCCCCGGAGGGACCGCCAGACCTGGTGAACAGGCAGACCGTCTCCACATGGGCGGTTCTGGGGAACAAATCCACCGCCAGGGCCCGCCGGGGCAGGTAGCCCCGCGCCTGGAAGCGGCCCACATCCCGGCCCAAAGTGCCGGGGTCGCAGGAGACATAGACCACCCGCTCCGGCCCCATGCGGGCGATGGTATCCACCACGTCCTCTGCCAGGCCCTTCCGGGGCGGGTCCACGCAGACCACGTGGGGACGGACGCCCTCCGCCTCCAGCCGCCGGGCGGCCGCCCCGGCGTCGGCGCAGAGGAATTGGACGTTTTCCACCCCGTTCCGGCGGGCGTTTTCCCGGGCGTCGGCCACCGCCTGGGGGACCGCCTCCGCCCCCCAGACCTGCCCCGCCCGGCGGGCCATAACCAGACTGATGGTGCCAATGCCGCAATACAGGTCCAGCACAGTTTCCGTCCCCGTCAGTCCGGCCAGCTCCAGGGCCTTTTCGTAGAGGACCTCCGCCTGGGGGGCGTTGACCTGATAAAAAGAGGGCACCGACAGGCGGAAGCGGTACCCGCACAGGGTATCCAACAGGGCGTCCTCCCCCCAGAGGGTCCGGTAATCCTCCCCCAAAATCACGTTGCTGTGGGACCGGTTGACCCCCAGCACCACCCCGACCAGCCGGGGCTCCGCCTGCCGGAGGGCCTGAATCAAAGCGTCCTCCTGAGGGAGCTTGGTGCCGTTGACCAGCAGGCAGAGCAGGCTTTCCCCCTGCCGGTTGGTGCGTACATACACATGCCGGACCAGACCGCGCCGCTGCCTCTCGTCATAGGCCGGAACCCGGCAGCGCTTCATCCAATCCCGAACGGCCCGGCGCAGGCGGGCGGCGGATTCCGGCTGAAGCAGGCAGTCGTTCACGTCAATGACCTGATGGCTCCTGGGCCGGTAAAAGCCGATTTTCGGTCCGGGGGCCGTGGGAAACTGCACCTTATTGCGGTAGCGCTCCTGCTGGGGCGCGCCGAAAATTTCCTCCACCCGAAGGTCCGCCCCGCCGATGCGCCGTAGGGCGTCCTCCACCCGGCGGCGCTTGAGGGCCAATTCCTCGCCGTAGTCCATGTGCCGCAGCTGGCACCCGCCGCATTGGCCGAAATGGGGGCAGTCCGGCGCAAGCCGGGCGGGGGAGGGGGTTCTGATTTGCTCCACATGCCCCCAGATGGCATTGCGCCCCACCTTGTCCAGGCGCACGCCGCACACCTCTCCGCGGATGCCCCCCTGAACAAAGACCACCATGCCATCCAGCCGGGCCACCCCCGCGCCGTCTCCGGCATTGCTGTCAATGGAGAGCTGATGGAGGCTCCCCTCTGCTGGGCGCTTATCCATGGCGGGTCAGTCCAGCCAGGGCGTCAAAGGAGAGGGTGACCTCAAGGGGGCTGTGGACGGCGGGGAGGCTTTCGGCCTGAATCCAGAACACATAGCCCTCATCGGAGAGGTAGAAATTTTCCGGCTGGCAGGCTACCGCCACTTCCTCCCGGCTGAGGCCCGCGTCTTTTAACTCCGTGTGCTCCAGGAAGGCGGCGGTCACCAGCTCCATGACGCCCTCCGCGTCGGAAAACAGGTCGGCAAAGGCCAGCCGCGCCCCGGTGGCGGCGTCGAACTGCTCCGACAGGCGGTAGACCTGGGGATGGGCCCCGCCGAAGTCCGCATAGAGCTCCCGCCGTACGCTGATGATGCCGTTATCCTCATAGACCACCTGGGAGGACATCTCCTGATTCATGGGCTGGAACTGGAAGCCGGTGACGGTGGAGATATCGTAGTCGGCCACCTGAAGCTCGTACTGGTCCTCGGCCTCCAGCAGGCGGGAGCGGCCCTCGTCCTCATACCAGGCGTTGATGGCCGCCCCGGCGGGGCAGGCCTCCGGGTTTTCCACATGGGGCAGCTCACAGTGGATTCGGAGCACCAACGTCTCTCCGTCCCCGGCGAAATAGTCCTGCTCCACGGTATACGTGCCCCACACGGGGGCCTCGGCGGGGGCCGGGGTGGGGGTGGCCGGAGGGGGTGTGGGAGTTTCCACAGGGGCGGGGGTGTCCGGAGGGGGCGTCTCCGGCCCGGCGGCGGACTGGCAGGCCGTCAGGGTAAGGGCCACGGCAGAGGCCAGCATCAATGTCAAAAAACGGTTTTGTCTCATAACTTCTCCTTTTTTCTGTCACAGTGATAGAGGGACTGGTTTCATTGTACCATTCCTCCCCGCCCGCGTAAATGGGAAAATTGCAGGATTGCCCTATGTCCACAGCTGAGAGGCAGTTTGCGCCTTTTAGGGGGCTGGAACAGGGGATTTTTGTCCCTTTCGGCCACCAAAACGCGCCCCGAGCGGATGTGGAAAGATGGGCTGCGGCTGGGGCCAAATTAGGCGTTCTGCACAAAAAATAAGGAGGAAATTCAGCTATCTGTAGAAAAATAGTTTTTCGCAAAATAAATGATTGACAAAACGCCTTCGATGGGGTATATTGATTTTAGTAAAAGTGAATAACATGCATGGATAGAGGCGCGGAGCGCAAAGGTAGCAGGCTGATGGCAAGGACTTGACGAGTCCGATGCAGCTTGTGAATGTTCGGTCCGCCGAAGGGGGACGTGAATCGTACAGCCCTCCCCCTGAGCCGTGCGCCCAGCGCGTTCGGATTGTCATGAGTAACATGGAGTGCTATTTATGTCTCAAGGGTGAATATAGGAACCCTTTGGACGTAGATAGCATTTTTTGTTCATGAAGCGCTGTCCCGTCTGACCCACCCCAGGAAGACGGAGAGCGCTCATTTTCATTTTTAATGAAACGAGGAGGAGAACCCATGGAAAAACTGATTATCACAGCGGCCATCTGCGGCGCGGAGGTCACCAAGCAGCACAATTCCGCGGTCCCCTACACGGTGGAGGAAATGGTGCGGGAGGCCAAGAGCGCCTTCGAGGCCGGCGCGGCCGTCATTCACGTCCATGTCCGCACCGACGACGGCACCCCCACCCAGGACCGGGAGCGGTTCCGTGTGGTTCTGGACGCCATCCGGGAGGCCTGCCCCGGCGTCATCCTGATTCCCTCCACCGGCGGCGCCACCGGCATGACCCCTGAGGAGCGCCTCCAGCCCACCGAGCTGTGTCCCGAGATGGCCACCCTGGACTGCGGCACCTGCAACTTCGGCGACGATATTTTTGTCAACGACATGCCCACCATGCGGGCCTTCGGCAAGCGGATGCTGGAGAACAACATCAAGCCCGAGTATGAGTGCTTTGAAATCGGTCACCTGGACACCGTCCTGGGCATGGCCGCCAGGGGCGAGGTGCCCGGTGCTCCCATGCAGTTCAACTTTGTGCTGGGCGTCAACGGCTGCACCCCCGCCACCGTGGGCCACCTGGATTACTTAGTCAAGCAGATTCCCGCCGGGTCCACCTGGACCGTCACCGGTGTGGGCCGGGGCGCGTGGCCCATGGTAGCCGCCGGCATCGTCATGGGCGGCAACGTCCGCGTGGGCTTCGAGGATAACATCTACCTGGAGCGGGGCCGCAAGGCCGCTTCCAACGGCGAGCTGGTAGAGAAGGTCGCCGCCCTGGCCAAGCTCCTGGGCCGCGAGATTGCCACCCCCGACGAGGCCCGTGCGCTTCTGTCCCTGAAGAAATAAGACTTCCCCCCGGCGCATACCCATTGGTACGTCAACAAACAACTGCTCCCCAACCAGTTGCGCGTTATAGGAACCCAGGCAAATTCCCCAACCCAAGAAATCCCCAGGCAAAATCCCAATGTCCCAAAAGCGATTATCCCCAAAATTGAACGATGAAGCAGGAGGAGATTTCCATGCAGAAGAAAGGCAACAAGTACGGCGTCCATCGCGTCATCGAGCCCCAGGGCCTTATGACCCAGGCCGCCAAGAAAATCGACAACACCATGGAGTGCTGGTCCAACGAGATCCTGTGCGACGTGTCCGCCCTGAACATTGACTCCGCGTCCTTCACTCAGATTTACGAGGCCTGTGAGAAGGACCTGGGCAAGACCGAGCAGATGATTCTGGACATCGTGGGCGAGCGCGGCAAGATGCAGAACCCCGTTACCGGCTCCGGCGGCATGTTCATCGGCACCGTCAAGCAGATCGGCGAGGACCTGGAGGGCAAGATCGACCTGAAGGTGGGCGACAAGATCGCCTCCCTGGTGTCCCTCTCCCTGACCCCCCTGAAGATTGAGAAGATTCTCGCCATCCACCCCGAGATTGACCGTGTGGACGTGCAGGCTCAGGCCATTCTCTTCGAGTCCGGCCTGTACGCCAAGCTGCCCAACGACATGAGCGAGGAGCTGGCCCTGGCCGCTCTGGACGTGGCGGGCGCTCCCGCCCAGACCGCCAAGCTGGTCAAGCCCGGCGACAGTGTGCTCATTCTCGGCGGCGCCGGCAAGGGCGGCATGATGTGCTGCTACGAGGCCATGAAGCGGGTCGGCCCCACCGGCAAGGTGGTGGCTCTGGTCATCTGCGAAGAGGACGCCAACTTGCTCAAGAGCATGAATTTGTGCCACGAGGCCATTGTGGGCTCCGCCACCAACCCCATCGAGGTGCTGGAGAAGTCCCTGGCCGTCAACAACGGCAAGGAGTACGACGTGTCCATCCTGATCGTCAACGTCCCCGCCTGCGAGATGAGCGCCATCCTCCCCGTCCGGGACAATGGCACCGTGTACTTCTTCTCCATGGCCACCGATTTCGCCAAGGCCGCCCTGGGCGCCGAGGGCTGCGGCAAGGACGTCACCATGATCGTGGGCAACGGCTACACCAAGGACCATGCCGAGATTACCCTGTCCGAGCTGCGGGAAAATGCCGGGCTGAAGGCTTACTTCGAGAAGAAATACCTGTAATACAGAAAAAACGCCCGCCTCGCGGGACGGGGCGGGCCTTCCCCCAAAAATATTAGGAGGTAAACCCACAATGAATGTATCTCGCCGTGCTGAACTGTTCCCCAACGTCACCGATGAGCAGTGGAACGACTGGAGATGGCAGGTTGAAAACCGCATCCAGACCCTGGAGGACCTGAAAAAATACATCGAGCTGACCCCCGAAGAGGAAGAGGGCGTCAAGGCCTGCCTGGGCACCCTGCGTATGGCCATCACCCCCTATTACCTGTCCCTGATTAAGCCCGGCGACCCCCGGGACCCCGTGCGGCTTCAGGCTATCCCCACCTCCAAGGAGCTCCATCAGTCCTGCGCGGACCTGCTGGACCCCCTGCATGAGGACGAGGACTCCCCCGCCCCCGGTCTGACCCACCGCTATCCCGACCGCTGCCTGCTGCTGATTACCGACGAGTGCTCCATGTACTGCCGCCACTGCACCCGCCGCCGCTTTGCCGGTCAGAGCGACGCCGGTATGCCCGTGGACCAGGTGGACCAGGCCATTGAGTACATCCGCAAGACGCCCCAGGTCCGCGACGTGCTGCTCTCCGGCGGCGACGCCCTGCTCTGCTCCGACGAGCGCCTGGAGTACATCATTGCCAAGCTCCGCGAGATTCCCCATGTGGAAATCGTCCGCATCGGCTCCCGTACGCCCGTGGTGCTGCCCCAGCGCATTACGCCCGAGCTGTGCAACATGCTGAAGAAGTACCACCCCATCTGGCTGAACACCCACTTCAACCACCCCAACGAGATTACCGAGGAGGCTGCTGCGGCCTGCGCCCGTCTGGCCGACGCCGGTGTGCCTCTGGGCAACCAGAGCGTGCTGCTGGCCGGCATCAACGACTGCGTCCACACCATGAAGAAGCTGGTCAATGAGCTGGCCAAGATTCGCGTGCGCCCCTACTACATCTATCAGTGCGACCTGTCCATGGGCCTGGAGCACTTCCGTACTCCCGTCAGCAAGGGTATCGAGATTATCGAGGCCCTGCGCGGCCACACCTCTGGCTACTGCGTGCCCACCTTCGTGGTGGACGCCCCCGGCGGCGGCGGAAAGACCCCCGTTATGCCCCAGTACGTCATTTCCCAGACGCCGCATAAGGTTATCCTGCGCAACTACGAGGGCGTTATCACCACCTACACCGAGCCCGAGCACTACGAGGAGACCTGCCAGTGCGAGTACTGCAAGGCCGAGCGCGAGGGCAAGCGGAAGGTGGAGCTCATGGGCGTGGCCGGTCTGGAGCGCGGTCAGCAGCTGTCCATGGAGCCCGCTGGTCTGGAGCGTCACAAGCGCTCCCACCACGACTAAGGTTCCTCTTCTTAAAAGGAACCAAAAGAACTTCCATCCCGCTGCGGGGTCCGGCGTCCGCTTAGGCGCTCCGGCCCGGTAACGAAAGTCCGGTTTCACCCTTGGGTGGGAAACGGAGCTGAAGGTTCTTTGATTATGCGTCTTTCTCCCCCTCACAGGCGGACCGCCGCCCTTCTTCTGCCGGCGGTCCGCCCTACCTCTACTGTGATTTGAAAGAACGGAAGTGAATATTGTTGGAATCCAAGCTGAATCTTGATTTTAAGCTGGTTGAGCAGGCCCGTGCCCACGCCTCCCGGGTGGCCGACGATACCCAGCGGTTTATTGACGGCTGCACCACC
This sequence comes from uncultured Flavonifractor sp., assembly GCA_910585415.1. Classification (GTDB taxonomy): domain Bacteria; phylum Bacillota; class Clostridia; order Oscillospirales; family Oscillospiraceae; genus CANAAV01. Next base: position 14,559 of record CAJUDT010000028.1, on the reverse strand, counting down.
GTGGCCGTGGAGCGCACCATCTGCCGTCTGCTCGGCATTGACGGTGTGGACGTTCAGGAAGTGCCCCTGCCCAGTGTTGTGGTGGACCACCTGATGGACAAGGGCGCGCTGCCCCAGGGCGCGTCCTTCTGGATTGGCAACGCCATGCTGGAGACGGGGAAGAAGCCCCAGGAGCTGGCCGAGGCCGTGGCCAATGACGGCCTGGACCTGACGAGCCTGCCCACCCACGGTGAGGCCGAGATCCATGACGTGCTGGCCCCCATTGTGGAGGAGAGCCTGGCTAAAATCCGGGCCCGCCGCCAGCGCCGGGAGGACTTCATCGCCGCCCACGGCGGTGAGAAGGACGGTCCCTGGATTTATCTGATCGTCGCCACCGGCAACATCTACGAGGACGTGGTACAGGCCACCGCCGCCGCCCGTCAGGGCGCCGACGTCATCGCCGTTATTCGTACCACCGGCCAGTCCCTGCTGGACTACGTGCCCTATGGCGCCACCACCGAGGGCTTTGGCGGCACCTACGCCACCCAGGAGAACTTCCGCCTCATGCGGGAGGCCATGGACAAGGTGGGCGAGGAGCTGGGCCGCTATATCCGCGTGTGCAACTACTGCTCCGGCCTGTGTATGCCCGAAATCGCCGCCATGGGCGCGTTCGAGGGCCTGGACGTGATGCTCAACGACGCGCTGTACGGCATTCTGTTCCGGGACATCAACATGCAGCGGACCCTGGTGGACCAGTCCTTCTCCCGCGCCATCAACGCCTATGCGGGCGTGGTGATTAACACCGGCGAGGACAACTACCTGACCACCGCCGACGCCGTGGAGGAGGCCCATACCGTGCTGGCCTCCCAGTTCCTCAACGAGGCCTTTGCCCTGCGGGCCGGACTGCCCGAGAATCAGATGGGCCTGGGCCACGCCTTTGAGATTGACCCCGACGTGGAAAACGGCTTCCTCTATGAGCTCGCTCAGGCCGAGATGGCCCGTGAGATTTTCCCCAACGCCCCCCTGAAGTACATGCCTCCCACCAAGTTCATGACCGGCAACGTGTTCCGCGGCCACGTGCAGGACGCCCTGTTCAACATGGTGACCATCCTCACCGGCCAGAAAATCCACCTGCTGGGCATGATGACCGAGGCCATTCATACGCCTTTCCTGTCCGACCGCTTCCTGGCCATCCAGAACGCCCAGTACATCTTCCGCACCATGCAGGACCTGGGCAGCGAGATTGTCTTTAAGGACGGCGGCATCATGCAGAGCCGCGCCGCTGAGGTGCTCAAGAAGGCCACCGACCTGCTGGGCAAAATCGAGCAGCTGGGCATCTTCGAGACACTGGAGCAGGGCATCTTTGCCGACATCAAGCGTCCCCGCGACGGCGGAAAGGGCCTGGACGGCGTGGTAAACAAGGCTCCCGGGTACTTTAACCCGTTCCTGGAGCCCATGATGAAAGGGGGTGCCGGCAAATGAGCTCCGGACTGTATCAAATCCGCGATAAGGACCTGGACACCACCCTGGACCTGACCCGCCTGAAGCCCTACGGCGACACCATGAACGACGGCAAGGTGCAGACCTCCTTCACCCTGCCGGTGAAGGACGACGACAAGGGAGCTGCCGCGGCCGTGCTCATGGCCCAGAAGATGGGTCTGGCCGACCCCAACGTGGCGCTGCGCCAGAAGCTGGACGAGAATTTCACCTTCTATGTGGTGTACGGCTCCCTGACCCATACCATTAACTATGATGAAATCGTGGTCCAGACCGTCACCGACGAGGTGATGGACATGCACGAGACCGACGAGTTCCTCAAGGAGCGCCTGGGCCGCAAGCTGGTGGTCATCGGCGCGTCCACCGGCACTGACGCCCATACCGTGGGCATTGACGCCATCATGAACCGCAAGGGCTTCGCCGGTCATTACGGCCTGGAGCGCTATGAGATGGTGGAGGCCTACAACCTGGGCAGCCAGATTCCCAACGACGAGTTTTTGCGCAAGGCCGCCGAGGTCAACGCCGACGTGGTCCTGGTGTCCCAGACCGTCACCCAGAAGGACGTCCACATCCAGAACCTCACCGAGCTCATCGAGCTGGCCGAGGCCGAGGGCGTCCGCGAGAAGTACATCTTCTGCTGCGGCGGGGCCCGCATCACCCACGCTCTGGCCAAGGAGCTGGGCTATGACGCCGGGTTCGGCGCGGGCACCTATGCCGACGATGTGGCCACCTTCACCGCCAAGGAGCTGGTGCGCCGCCTGGGCAAGTAATCGCGCGTTTCCGTATTCCACTTCTCCCATAGCCGGAGCGGGGGGCCCTCAGAGGTCCTCCGCTCCGGCGCGTTTCGGCCAGAAACAGACCCCGCCCGCCGGGAAAGGATTGCGTTCCGGCGGGCGGTACTTTATAATAAGGGAAACCGGCAGCATATGGTTTGCGGAGGATACCGATAAGATAGAAGGTGTGAGGATAAAAATATGTTGAGACTGGAACGGGTAACCGGAAAAAATGTATGGGATATTCTGAAGCTGCGTGTTTCGGATGAGCAGCGGTCCTTTGTGGCGGGCAACGATGTCAGCATTATTGAGGCCTATACGGCCATCACGGGGAATGGGTACGCCTTCCCCTTTGGGCTCTATGCGGGGGAGACGCCGGTGGGCTTTTTGATGATTGGATTTGACACGGACGATTTCTGGGACGACGCCCCGCCCGTCGCAAAGGGGAATTACAATCTTTGGAGATTGATGATAGACCAACGGTTTCAGGGGCAGGGGTATGGAACAGAGGCGGTCCGGCTTGCGCTGGAATTTATCAAAACCCGTCCCTGCGGGGAGGCGGAATTTTGCTGGCTCTCCTATGAACCGGACAATAAAACCGCCGCACAATTATACCGTTCCTTTGGCTTTGCTGAGACCGGGGAAATGGACGGCGAAGAACTGATTGCCGTTTTGCCCTTGTAAAAGGGATTTGAGACGAAAAGGACAAGACAAACCGCTGTGGTCTGTCTTGTCCTTGTTGTTATTGGTAAACCTCTTTCCGTTTGCTCCGCAGGCGTACAATGCGCGTTCCGAGAATGGAAGCCAGCACAAGAATGACAGCCAAGCTCACAAGCCGCAGGATGAGCACAGAGGTCCAAGAGGGGTGTTCGGCATAGATGGTCATATCGGCGATGAGCGACGTGTTGACCGCATATTCCTCCGACATCCGGGCGAGCATATCCGCCTCTGCCGCCGAACCGGCGCGGCGCACATAGGCGATGAGTTCCACCTCTTGCGGAGGGCGGTTCAAGATGCGCCCGTCAGGAAAGACGCACACATAGGAGCCGTCCTGTAGCTCCAAAAGATAATAAGGCGTGTAAAATCCATCCAGCAAAAAGAGCCGGAGAAAGGCCTGTATCGGGGCCGGAACGCCCTCCAGGGAGATGGCGCCGGGAATGCTCCAGCGATAGCCGCCCAAAACCCGGCGGTCCTTGGACAGGTCCGGGTCTTGGGCGCCCATAAGGGGACATTGGATGAACTGCGTGCCGGTGAGCTGGATGGGGAGATTGCTTCCATTGCCTGCATGAAATTCCTCCAGCTGCGCCTGACTGGTAATCACAGTGGGGGTGGGGATTGCGCATTCTGTACCTCCGTCCGGCAGTAAGGCATAAATCCAGCCAGCAGGGAACGCGCCTAACAGCACCCATAGTGCCAAAAATACAGCCAAAAGAACGGTCAAGCATTTTGTGAGCTTTATTCGCACAGAAAGCACCCCCTTCTGCTGGTAAAGCACCGGCTGTTATTCGTAAACCTCTTTCCGTTTTTTCAGCATCCGCTTAATCCGGCCCTCAATGGACTGCTCCACCAGGAAGAGCACGAACAGAAGGACAATCCGCAGAATCAAATTGCCAATCCAGGAGATTTTTTCGTAATTGTACATATCCACCACATAGGCTACATCCACGTCATAGTCCTCCGCCATCAGGTGGAGCATGGTTTTTTCCTCGGTGGAGGCGGAGCGCACCTGTCCGGCGGGCAGGTCCAGGCCGTTTAGGAAGGGCATGAGGATGTAGTCGTCAAAAAATACGCACGCGTAAGTACCGTCCTCCAGCTGGGCCAGATAGTAGGTGTTATAGAAGCCGTTCAGCAGGAAGTGCTGGAACAGGAAGCCCACGGGGGCCGGAACCCGGTCCATGGGAAAATATTGGGGTATGCGCCCCCGGCGGCCACGGGAGCGGTACTCCCCGGCCATATCCGGGTCACGCGCCCCCATGAGGGGGCATTTGACAAGGTGGTCCCTGGAAACCGTCACCGCCGTGTCCTGATAGGACAGCTCCTGAATCTGTTCCTGCCCGGTGAGAAGGGCCACCTGCTCACTGGGGCGCTGGCCCTGTCCGGTGCCGGTGCCCGCCCAGAGGTCGCAAATCCAGCTGGTGGGAAAGGAGCCCATAATCACCCACAGGGCAAAAATCAGCCCCGCGCCTTCGCGGAGGACTTTGGTCAGCTTGTGTTTCATTGCAAGCGCTCCTTACCGGTGTACTGGGGGCGGGACCCTGGGCTCAGCCCGCCCGGCGGACAGGACGCCAGTCGGCATCCTGCCAGAGGGGGCGGGGGAGGGCCTCCCCCTTGGGGACCAGACCCAGCAGCTCCGCCAGGGCGCAGAGCTTGTCCATCATGCCCACCACCACGGCCTCGGGGGTGTGGTGGGGCTTGGTGAGGGTCAGGGGGAACATGTGGGAGCGGATGATGTCCGCCTCCGTGTCCGTGACCGCGAAACGGGCCCGCGCGTTGTTCAGGGCAATATCCGGGTGCTCCCAGGCGTGGCGGACGCCGGGGTGACTGGACCGGTCCCGCCAGTTGTAGAGGTAGAAGTCGTGGAGCAGCCCGCCCCGGGCAGCGGCCCGGTGGTTGAACCCCAGCGCCCGGCAGACGCGCCAGCTGCTGTAGCTGACCAAAACGCAGTGGTCATAGCAGCTCACCCCCGCCCGGTGCTGGGGCAGCCAGCCCATGGACTGCACCGCCGGGTCCCGCATCAGGTCGTACACCGTGTTGAGATATTCATTGTTATAACGAAAGCGCTCCATGCGAAATTCTCCCTTCCGGTTCACTGGTGTACAGTATACCCGGCAGGGCGAAAGACTCTATGGAGAAATTGTTAGGATTTTCTGAATCTTTTTGGAAGAAATCCGGTGGGCTACCGGGCCAGAAAGGCCCCAATGGCCTGGGCCGCCTGGGCCCCGGGGTCCCCCGCCATATCCAGCCAGAGCACGTCCCGGTCCCGCTTGAACCACATGACCTGCCGCTTGGCAAAGCGCTTGATGGCCCGGCCCAGCTCGTCGGTCAGGTCCGCCAGGGTGGGAATGGCCCCGGTGAGATACCGGAGAATATAGCGGTACTCCAGCCCCAGGCCCTCCAAAAAGGCGTCGCTGGCCCCGTTGGCCCGGAGAGCGGCCACTTCCTCCACCATTCCGCCGTCCAGCCGCCGCTGAAGCCGTTCGTCAATGCGCTGGCAGACCACCTCCCGAGGGTAGCTCACCCCCAACAGCAGGCAGTCATACCGGGGACAGGGGGGAGGGGGCCCTTCCTCCCCGGCGGAGAGCTTTTCCAGGGTGCGGATGAGCCGGTGGCGGTTGTGTTCCTCCCCGCCGGTGAGGGTGCGCCCGGTCTGGGCCTGATAGAGGGCGTAGAGCTCCGGGGCGGTCTTGTCCTCCAGGGATGAGCGCAGGGCCGGGTCGGGGGAGGTACCGGTAAACACAAAGCCCTCCGTCACCGCCCGCAGGTACAGCCCGGTGCCCCCCACCAGAAAGGGGAGTTTTCCACGGGACAGAATGCCGTCAATGGCCCCATAGGCCCCCCGCTGGAACTGGGCCACCGAGTAGGGGTCGTTGGGCTCCGCCACGTCCAGCATGTGATGGGGGACCCCCCGCATCTCCTGGGGGGTAATCTTTCCGGTGCCCAGGTCCAGGCCCCGGTAAACCTGCCGGGAGTCGGCGGAGACGATTTCCCCGCCAAAGCGCAGGGCCAGCTCTACTCCAAGGCCGCTCTTGCCGCAGGCGGTGGTTCCCAGGACAACAATCAATTTGGGCAAAGACATGGGAGGCTCCTTTCTGGAAAAACTCCCCCGGCGGAGCTCCGCCGGGGGAGTGCCGGGTTTTTGAAGCGATGGTCAGTCCTTTTCCTGGACGGTGGCGTTGGTGCCCAGGAGGGTATTCATGGCCTCCGCAGTGAGATAGTAGTGACCGTCCACGGCGATGGCGGGCACCGTCTTGGCGGAACCGTTCACAGAGACGGAAATCTCAACGGGCGCCTGCCGGGTACCGGCGGAGGGGAGGTCCATGGGCAGGGTGAGGACCTCGCCGTCATAGGGAGCGCCGGTGGTGACGGTCACCTGTCCGTCCCAGCCCACATTGAACTGATTCTTGGAGCCGGAGAACACGAAGGCCAGATCCCGCAGGCGGAAATAGGGCTGTCCGTCCCGCCCCACAAAGGAGGCGGCCGCGCCGGTCTTGTCCAAATCGGTGACCTTCACGTTGTCCACAAAGTCCAGAACCTTGGCGCAGGCGTCCAGGTTGAGGCTGGCGTCATAGGGGGCGTTCAGCTGGCCGTTGTTCACCAGGGCAATCAGCGCGGCCCGGTCGGGGCTGTCCAGCTGGAGGTCCACGCCGGTAATCCGCCAGTTGTTGTCCACCTTGGGCTCCACGGGGGAGTGTTCGGCAAAATAGGCCACAATCATATCCCGGATGGAGTTGGAGGACTCCCAATCCCGCTTGCCCTCCACCAGCCCCTGAGACTTGAGGGCGGAGGAATAGCGGTAGTTGTTCACCGCCAGGGTGAGAAGCTGGTCGTCGGCCAGAGGCTGGCCCTGGAACATGACGTTCTGAATGCGCTCCCCCTTGGGCTTGGACAGGTCAATCTCGTAGTCCACTCCGGCGAACATGTCGTACAGGTAGCCGGGGTACTCTGGGTCGAAGGAGATGGACACGTCGCCGGGGACCCACTGGTTATAGCACTCCGCGGACCACTCCATATAGGCCTTCAGCTCCGCGCCGGTGACGGTGACCCGGTACAGGGTGTTGTCAAACTTGTAGATATCAAAGATATTGCCGTAATTGATGTCGCCCTCGGGCAGGTCGCTGGTGTCCTTGAAGAGGGCGGCGGCGGACACGTCGGCCCCGGACTGCTCCAGCTGAATCTGGTTGATGAGGTCCATAACGGCGGTGTCCTGGAGCTTGCCCGCCGGGATGCCGGCAATTTCATTGTCCGGCTGGAATCTGGCGGTGGTGGAGCCCAGGGAGACGCCGCCCTGGCCGTCCTCGCCGGAGCCGCCCTGGATAAAGTCGATGGTGGCTTGATGGGCCTCCTGAATGAGGGACAGGTCCCGGAGGGCCTGGCTGGGCTCCACGTCGGCCATGTCCACGATGGTGACGGTGGCGGAGGTCACGTTCTTGTTGGCGTCCACGGTTACGTCGAAGCGGGCGATATCCCGTCCGCCGTTGCGTACGCCGCCCACAGGGGTGCTGCCCTGCGTCTCGTTAACCACAGTGTGATTGTGGGCCACCTGGAGCACGTCCACCTGAGGGTTGTCCTCCAGGATTTTCAGGCCGGAGTCGGAGCCGTTGTCCTCGTCAAATTCCGCGTGGGTGCCCATGTGCGCGGAGACGACAATCACGTCGGCGGTGTCGCCGATGGCGGCAATGGCCTTTTTCACGGCCTCGTTGGCGGCCTCAAAGGAGGTGTCCTCAATGCCCTCCTTGCCGCCGTCCCAGATGGGCACGTCAGGGGTGACCACGCCGATGACGGCCACCTTCACGCCGCCCTTCTCTATGATGGTCCAGCCCGCGCCGGTGACAAATCCTCCGTCCTTGTCCAGCACATTGGCGGCCAGCACGGGGAACTCGGCCTGTCCCAGAATCTGGAGCATGGTGGGAATGCCCCAGTTGAACTCATGGTTGCCCAGGGTCATGGCGTCGTAGCCCATGAAGTTCATGGCGGTCATGACGGGGTGGGGCTGGTCGGGCGTCTTGTTGTACAGGTCGTCGGTCATGATGGTGCCCTGAATGTCGTCGCCCGCGTCGATGAGAATGGTGTTGGGGTTCTCGGCCCGTACCTGCTGGATGTAGGTGTACAGACGGGCCATGCCGTTGTTGGCGCTCTCCTTGCCGTCCTCGTAGCTGTACCCCCAGGGATTGCCGTGCAGGTCGGAGGTGGCCAGGATGGTCAGATGAGTCTCCCCCTCGGCGGCCAGGGCCGCAGGGACCATGGAGGCCATCAGTGCCGCAGACAGAAACAGTGCGGTCAGAGTGCGCAGGATATGGTTACGCATAGACAATGTCTCCTTTCAGATTTTCCTTTGTAATCCGGGTATGGCTCTATCATAGCACAGAGACGGGCAAAAGTCGATTCCCCCAGACAAAAAAATCCGAGCTCCTGCGGAGGCGCCGGGAGCGCCGGAGGACATAGCGCATATCATGGACTGACGGGGTCTATGCCCCGCCGCCTGGAGGGCGGACAGCTCCGGCCTCCAGAGTCCAAGCGGAAGGAGCTTGTTGTTTCTATGAACATTTACAGGCCCAAGCAACCGCCGGAGAGCCCTTGCTGCTGTCCCAGCTGTCCCCAGTTCTGCCCGGTGCCCGGCCCTGCCGGGCCTGCGGGACCCATGGGGCCAATGGGTCCGATGGGCCCCCAGGGGAGGCCGGGCCCCGCCGGTATGCGGGGTCCCACAGGTGCAGACGGCCCCACTGGCCCCGCTGGCGCGACCGGCCCCGCCGGTGCGACTGGCCCTGCTGGTGCGACTGGCGCGACCGGTGCGGCTGGCCCCGCCGGTGGTCCTACGGGCGCGACTGGCCCGACGGGTCCCACTGGCCCTACTGGCGTAACTGGTCCGACGGGTCCCACTGGCCCTGATGGCGTAACTGGTCCGACGGGACCCACCGGCCCTGATGGTGTGACTGGTCCGACTGGCCCCACCGGTCCCGATGGTGTGACTGGCCCGACGGGCCCCACCGGCCCCGATGGTGTGACTGGCCCGACGGGCCCCACCGGTCCCGATGGCGTAACTGGCCCGACGGGTCCCACTGGCCCTACTGGCGTGACTGGCCCGACGGGTCCTACCGGCCCTGATGGTGTGACTGGTCCGACGGGTCCGACTGGCCCTGATGGTGTGACTGGCCCGACTGGTCCCACTGGCCCCGATGGCGTGACCGGCCCGACTGGACCCACCGGTCCCGATGGCGTAACTGGCCCGACTGGACCCACCGGCCCCAATGGCGTGACTGGCCCGACTGGACCCACTGGCCCTGCTGGCGCGACAGGTCCAAAGGGCCCTACTGGCCCTGCCGGGGAAATTACGGCGGCTGCTGCCGTACCGAATGCTACCGGTCAGCCGGATGTGGTTGTTCGGTTCAATCAGCTGCTGGCCAGTCTGCGGGCGGCTGGCCTGCTGGCTACCTGAGGCGCTGATACTAATTCTTCTGTACAAGAAATAGTATGAGAAAGCCCTCCTGCAAAAAAAGAGCTCCCCTGCCGCGTACCTCTGCGGCGGGGGAGCTTTGACCTATGTATGGGCGGGCCATTTGCATTCGCTCAGTTCCATGTGGGTAAAGACGGCCTCAAAGGAGGACGCCTCCGGGGAGCAGGCGTAGATGCCGAAGCGGATTTCTCCGCTGCCCTCCCACAGGTGGCAGATGCGCATTTGCTTGAACGCCGCGCCGTCCGGGGAGCACTCGATACAATAATCACTCTCCCGGCGGCTGAGGCGGTACCACATAGTGCGGATGCCTGCGTCGATGTCGGTGGTGGCCCAGTCGGACCAGCCGTGATTGGTCACCACACTGCCCAGGCGCTGGAAACGCTCGTTTTCGTACTCAATGGAGGCCTTGAGCCAGTTCTCGCTGTCCAGGTAGAGCGCCACGCCGCATTGGTCGAAGCGGCGCTTGCTGTGGAATTGGGTCCTGACGGTGAAGGAGAAATAGGGCTCCTTTGTGGCCAGCTGGAGCACGGGGGCGTTGTCGTTCCGGAAGCCGTAATAGGTCCGCTGCCACAGGTCGGTGTGGGGCTGGGTGGTGATGGAGATGCGGCCGGGCTGAAGGTCAAAGGCCTTGGGGGCGCGGGTCCAGGTCAGTGCGCTGAGGTCAAATTCCATGCTGTTTCCCTCCCTCTCGGTGGATGCTTCCAGTATACCACAGCGGGCCTATTTTGGCCAGAGGGAAAGGCCCGTGCCAAATGCGAAGGGTATCAAATTCCGAAAAAGGGGCAAACTGGGCCCAAAGAAGCAAGGGGGCGCAGTATGGACGAGACAAGACCGGACCAGGAGTGCGGCGGGGAGTACGCGGGTGGAGGTCCTCAGCAGCTGGTGGACATGGGCTCGGCCACCATCAAGACCGAGCGGGGGACCATTCACACCCTGACCATCGTGGGCCAGATTGAGGGGCACCAGCTCCTGCCGCCCAACGCCAAGACCACGAAATATGAACACGTCATGCCCCTGCTGGCCGCTCTGGAGGAGAGCGACGAGGTGGACGGCCTGCTGGTGCTGCTGAACACCGTGGGGGGCGATATCGAGGCGGGGCTGGGCATTGCGGAGCTGATTGCCAGCATGACCAAGCCCACGGTTTCCCTGGTGCTGGGGGGCGGGCACTCCATCGGGGTGCCCCTGGCGGTGTCCGCCAAGCGTTCCTTTATCGCCCCCTCGGCGGCAATGACCATTCATCCCGTGCGGCTCAACGGTCTGGTCATTGGCGTGCCCCAAACCTTCAATTATTTTGAGCGCATTCAGGAGCGTATCACCCAGTTTGTCACCCGGAACAGCAAGGTGGACAAGGAGACCTTTACCCGCCTGATGCTCCAGACCGGAGAGCTGGCTGCGGACGTGGGCAGTGTCATTTATGGAGAGGAAGCGGTGAGCATCGGCCTGATTGACGAGATTGGCGGTCTTTCCTCCGCCCTGGCCTGCCTCCACGCGTGCATGGACCAGGCCAAGGCGGAGCGGGAGGCCCGGGAGGCAGACGAGGCCCGGGAGGACCTGCCATAAAAAAGCGGGCCCCGCTCCAAAGAGCGGGGCCCGTGTTCAAACGCGATGGGAATCAGCGGACCGAGTGGGTGGTCATAGAGTGGTTCATCTTGCCGATGACAACCATTACGCCCACGGTGGTGGCAATGGCAATCAGCAGGCAGACGATCTCCGGCACAGAGCCAATCAGCAGGCCGGTGATGATGTAGTTAACGAAGGAAATAGCAGCCACAGTCAGGGCATAGGGGAGCTGAGTGGCCACATGGTTCAGGTGGTAGCACTGTGCGCCCGAGGAAGCCATGATAGTGGTATCGGAAATGGGCGAGCAGTGGTCGCCGCAGACCGCGCCGCCCAGGGTGGCGCCGATGCCGACCATCAGGATGGGCACTTCATTCAGGGCCTCAGCGGTCAGGTTGTCGAAGCCGCCGGGAGTGAAGATCTCCAGCACGATGGGCAGCAGGATGCCGAAGGTGCCCCAGGAGGTACCGGTGGCGAAGCCCAGGAAGCAGGCGATCAGAAATACCACTGCGGGCAGCATGTTCTGGAGAGAGGGGCCCATGGCCTTCACCAGGCCGGCCACGAAGTCGGGAGCGCCCAGGCCGTACCGGGTTACGCCGCCGATGGTCCAGGCAAAGCACAGGATGAGGATGGCGGGGACCATCTGCTTAAAGCCCTCAGGCAGGCAGTCCATCAGGTCCGTGAACTTCATGGAGCGGCGGGCGATGAAGTAGATGAAGTTGATCAACAGAGCAACAGCGGAACCAAAGGCCAGAGCAGGACCGGCAGAGGTGTTGGCGAACATGCTCAGGATGTCAGTGCCGCCAGCCAGATAGCCCTCGTAAGCCAGACCGGCCACGCAGCCGATGATAAGGATGATGACAGGGATAATCAGGTCAATGACCTTACCGTCGGGATTGAACTTCATCTCTTCCACACCAGCGAAGGGGCGGTGCTCTGTGGTATAGAGGTCGCCCTTGACGGCGTTGTCCTCATGGGTCTTCATGGGACCGTAGTCGATGTTCAGGGCGGTCATAATGACAATGAAGACCATGGTAAGGATGGCGTAGTAGTTGTAGGGAATGGCACGGACGAAGATCTGGAAGCCCAGCTCCTCGTTGTTGATGACGCCGGTAACGGCGGCAGCCCAGGAGGACACAGGCATCATGATACACACAGGGGCGGCGGTGGCGTCGCACATGTAGGCCAGCTTGGCGCGGGAAATCTTGTGGCCGTCGGTAACGGGACGCATGACGTTGCCGGTGGTCAGGTTGTTGAAGTAGTCGTCCACGCCCAGGACGATGGCCAGGACGAAGGTGGCAAACAGGGCGCCGGACTTGGTCTTGATATGAGATATGGCCCAATCGCCGTAGGCCTTGGAGCCACCGGCCCGGATCATCAGGGCCACCATGGTGCCCAGAACGACCAGGAAGATGAGGATACCGGCGTTGTCACCAATGTTTGTGGCAACGTTGTCTGTGAACAGCTTGAATGCGTTGATAGGATTGAAGTTCGCCTGGAGCAGAAGTCCGGCGATGATGCCGATGAACAGGGACGAATAGACTTCCTTGGTGATGAGCGCGAGAACGATGGCAACCACAGGGGGTACCAGGGACCAGATGGTGCCGTAGAACTGACTGACAGCCTCTCCGTCTCCCTCGGCAAACGCCACGGTCATCATCACCGAGGCCAGCGCAAAGAGAACGATTAAGAGCTTGCCAAATTTTTTTGTGCGAGCTGAGTTCATTCTTAGCCCTCCCTTATAAATTCCGAATCCTATGAAGCTCCCCAACCTAAAGGACTCGGCTATATGATACACTATTATTCACAATTTGGCAATACTTTTTCGGTAAATTTACTATATGTCAAATACTTCATCACGTTGCATTATCACATATTGAGCAAAAAGCCCTGTGTTTCCAGTGCTTTCAGCGCATTTTGGCACGCTTCCTGGTCGGGACAGCGGAGGGTGTGCAGGTGGATGCCGCCGGTGAGGGCGGACAGGGGACGGGCCCTGTGTTCCTCCACGCGGCGGAGAAATTGGTCCACGTCGCTCCGGGTGCGCAGGTGCAGGGCGCCGGCCAGCTGGCCGTAGACGGGGTGCTCGACGATGACATCCAGGACCTCGCACCCGGCGTCCACGATGGCGTAGAGCTCCCGGCCCATGTCCTCGGGGGTGTGGCTGCAGGCGGCGGTGCGGACAAGGCCCGTCCCGGCATGGCCCAGGAGGTAGCCCCTGGGCGTGGCGGTAATGTCCGCGCCGGAGGCCCGCAGAAGGGCCACATCGCCCACGATAATCTGACGGCTGACGGAAAATTCCTGGGCCAGGGCGGCGGCGCTGACTGGGTTCCCGGCGCGGCAGAGCCGGGCGGAAATCTGGCGGCGGCGCTCCTGGGCGGATAAAGCGGGCATAGGGATGCACTCCTTTCGGCGGGTCCCGGCCGCCGGTTGGGGCGGCGGGGCGGGGGATTGTTTTTTTAGTATAACACGTCCAATCGACGGATGTAAACATCTTGCATTTTTTCTCCAGTCATAGTACAATAAGCAAGACAGCCATGCAAAAGGGAGGCGTCCCATGGACCGGGATGAGGCTTTTGAATTTTTGGACCGCACCGCCCGGGGCATTGCGGAGATGTTCGGCTCCAGCTGCGAGACGTTGGTACACGATATGGGGGACCCCAGCCATCCGATTTTGTCTATTTATAATGGGCATGTGTCCGGGCGGGAGGTGGGCTCCACCATGGATATTCTGGGCAGTGTCCGGGAGCTGGACCAGGACGCCCTGGTGACGGATTTTGTCAATCTCTACGCCACTACGCCCGCAGGGCAGCAGATTAAGAGCAGTACCTTTCATTTGATTGGGGAGGGGTACAATCTGGCCTTGGGGATTAACTTTGATTATTCCTCTCTGGTGTACGCCAACCGGATTCTGGTGGATTTGATGAGCGCGCAGGCGGACCTTCAAAGCGCCATGTGGCGCGGGGGGGAGAGCGGGCTCAATGATTTGCTGGATGAGTGTATTTCCGCAGTGGGAAAGCCGGTCAATGCCCTCAATAAGCGGGACCGGATGAGGATTATTGCGCTTTTGGACCAGAAAAATGCGTTTTCTTACCGGAAGTCGGTGCCCTTTGTGGCTAAACGCCTGCAAGTTTCTCGTTATACCGTATATAAATATTTGGGGGAGCTCACAGGGGAGGCGGCTCCCTGAGCCTGGCAGGGGCTTTCGGGGGTGCTTTGGGGTTTCCCTTTTGCCTCTTCCTCGGTACTCTCTGCTGTTCGTTTTCTGGTCCCGCCTCCGGCGGGTTACTTTCCAGCGATGGAAAGTAACCAAAGATCGCCGGGCCTGCGGGCCCGGACCCCGCGTCGGGGCGAAATCCGCTCCATTCCGTTTCCGGCTAAAGCCGAAAACTGCATTGCGCTCCTTTGCCCCTCCTTCTCCCCACCGGACCCGCTTCGCTGGGCTCCGGCGGGGGCCCCCCGCGAGGGGGGCGGCGGAATAGGTACGGGGCTTGCAAGCCCTTTGGTTGCTACCCGCCGTTTTAGCTTGCAGCCCTCAACACTTCGGCCATTGGCCCCTCGGGCGGATATCCCCCTTGCAAGATT
>CAJUDT010000027.1 GCA_910585415.1 uncultured Flavonifractor sp. | reverse complement strand
AGCCCCGTACCTCCACCGCCGCCCCCCGACCCCGGGTCCGGGCCCGCAGGCCCGGTGATCTTTGGTTACTTTCCATCACTGGAAAGTAACCCGCCGGAGGCAGGACCAGAAAACGAAACGTAGGGAGAACCGAGGAAGAGGCATAAGAGAAACAAAAACCTCCAGAGTAACGAGGAAGAGGCATAAGAGAAACAAAAACCCCCAGGGGGGCCCTATGTAGAAGCCTCCCCCTCCACCGGCTCCAGCCGCATAATCGAAACCTCAAAAGCAGTTTTTTCCACACTGAGCCCATGTTCGACTTTTGTATACCCACGGCTCTGCAGGCGTCCGCTCAGGCGCACGCCGTCGCCCACGGCGAACCCCCCGCACTGCTGGGCCAGCGCCCCCCAGGCGATACAGGGCAAATAATCCGCCCGCCCGTACCGGCGGTTGACCGCCAGCATCAGGTCGCAGATATCCCGCCCCAGGGGCGTGCGGCGCAGGATAGGCGGCTTGCACAACACACCCGCAAGGTGAACCTCGTTCCAATGCTCCCCCTCCGCCGGGCGGATGGTGCGGGCGTAAAACGTAATGACCAGACGGCTGCCCTGGCCGCTCTTGTTATTGAAGGAACGGACCTCCCCTTCCCCCTCCAAGGTCATCCCCGCCGACACCGGACAGCGCTCCAGCACCGAAGCCGCCGCAATCACATTGATTCGATCCTCCGACCCCGAAAGCCGCAGCACCGACAGCGGAAACGTATAATACGCCACCCCATGGTTTTCATGGGACAGCACCGGCTCCGCCGCCGCCGTGCCCCGCAGGATTACCCGGTTCTCATTCCAAATTGTCTGCATATCCATCCACGCTCCTAAGTGTTGTTGACGTGGTATGTATATGTGGGCCCGTCCCAGACTATGCCGGAAACGCAAACAAGCCGCCTGCACCCCCTCTCGGGTACAGGCGGCTCCGCGTCGCGTGCGTTGATTCCATTCAGACCATGCTCAGGCCCAGGCCTCCAGTTCCTCCAGAACCGCCGGTGAGTCCGTGACGATCTCTACCGGCCGGGAGAAATCCAGAACATAGAGCCCCAGGGGCGATTTGGCGTCCGCCACCATGCTCCCATCCACGGCCCGAACCTGTACCTCCTCCGGTACAGAAAAGGACAGCTGGTGCAGCCGGTGCAGCGCCCATGCGGAAGGTACTTTCTTCGTAATCACCATTGCGGACACCCTCCTCTTCTCCTATACTACGCAGTATAGTATAATACATTTTCTTGAAAAAGGGAAGGGGTAATTTTTGAAATTTTTACGGGTAACGGGACATACGATAGAATACGGCATTTTATACCAGATACTGGAGCGGCAGGAAAAACCTACTGCATCAGAGCGCACACCAGCTCCGTATAGCCCACCGGGTCCTCCAGGGGCAGTCCGGCAATGAGCAGCGCCTGACTGTACAGCAGCTGGGCATACCGGCCGGCCTTCTCCCGGTCGCTGTCCAGGGCCGCACGCAGGGCCGCAAAGGCCCCCGCGTCGGGGTTGAGCTCCAGCACCCGCTGGGCCTTCATCCCCTTGGCCTGCTCCGGGTCCACCCGCTGAAAATACTTCTCCATTTCCAGGGTAATGGGGCCCTCCGCCGTCATGCACACCGCGCCGGATTTCAAAACCTTGGATACCCGGACCGCGTGGACCTTGTCCCCAAGGGCCTCCTGGACAAAGTCCAGCACATCCTGGTTGTCCTGGGCCTTCTTCTCGCTGGCGGCTTTCTCTTCCTCGCTCTCCGGAAGGGCCTCCGGGTCGTCTACCGATTTGAAGGGCTTGCCCTGTGCCGCCTCCGCCAGGGCCTCAATCACAAATTGGTCGGGCTCGTCGGTGAGGTAGAGAATTTCATAGCCCTTGTCCCGAATGCGCTCCGCCTGGGGGAGTTTTTCCAGCTGGGCCACGTCCTCGCCGCAGGCGTAGTAGGCATAGGGCTGGTCCGCCGGCATACGCTCCGCGTACTCCTTGAGGGTGGTCCGCTTGCCCCCGTGGGAGGACCAGAAGAGCAGCAGGTCCTTGAGCAGGTCCTTATGCTGGCCGAAGTCGGCCACCACACCCACCTTCAGCTGAAGGCCAAAGGCAGTCCAGAACCGCTCGTACTTCTCCCGGTCGTCCTTCTGGAGGCGGAGCAGCTCCCCCTTGATTTTCTTCTCCAGGTTGGAGGCAATGACCTTCAGCTGACGGGTGTGCTGGAGCAGCTCCCGGCTGATGTTCAGAGAGAAATCCTGGGAGTCCACCACGCCCTTGACAAAACGGAAATGCTCCGGGAGCAGGTCGGCGCACTTGTCCATGATGAGCACGCCGGAGGAATAGAGCTGGAGGCCCTTTTGATACTCCCGGGAGTGGAAGTCATAGGGGGCCTTGGCGGGGAGGTAGAGCATGGCCTTATACTCTACCGCGCCCTCGGCGGAGACGTGGATGACCGACAGGGGGTCCTCCCAGTCGCCGTACTTCTCCTTATAGAAGTCGTTGTACTCGTCCTCCTTGACCTCGCTCTTGGGGCGCTGCCACAGGGGGACCATGGAATTGAGAGTCTCCCACTCCTTCACCGTCTCGTACTCGGGGGGAGCGTCCTCCGCCGCGCCGGCGGGCTTCTCCTTGGCGCGGGTGTGCTCCATCTCCATGCGGATGGGGTAGTGGATGTAGTCCGAGTACTTCTTCACCAGCCGGGACAGGGTGTGGGTGTGCAGGTATTGGTGATAATCCTCGTCCTCAGTGTCGGGCTTGAGCTTCATGACGATTTTCGTGCCCGTTTCCTCCATGGCGCAGGGCTCCAGGGTGTACCCGTCCGCGCCGGAGGACTGCCACTGCCACCCCTCGTCGGAGCCGTAGGCTTTGGAACAGACCGTCACCTGGTCGGCCACCATGAAGGCGGAGTAAAAGCCCACGCCGAACTGTCCGATGATGTCGGTGCCGCTCTCCGGGACGGCCCCGGCGGCGGCCATGTCCTGCTTGAACTGGAGGGAGCCGCTGCGGGCGATGGTGCCCAGGTTGGATTCCAGTTCCTCACGGGTCATGCCCACGCCGTTGTCGATTACCGTCAGAGTGCCCCCTTCCTCGTCGGGAATGAGGGTGATTTGAAGGGTGGAGCGGTCCAGGGCCTCCCCGGCGCTGAGGGCCTTGTAGGTGAGCTTGTCAATGGCGTCGCTGGCGTTGGAGATAATCTCCCGGAGGAAAATCTCTTTGTGGGTGTAGATGGAGTTAATCATCAGGTCCAGGACGCGCTTGGATTCGGTTTTGAACTGTTTTTTTCCCATGGTAGGGCCTCCTATGGAAACGAATTTCTAAAAAGCATAGCGTTAGCACTCCTGCGCTCCGAGTGCTAACGCTATCATAATCCTTCGCGTGCCAAATTTCAAGGGGTTCACGGAAAATTTACAATTACGCCACGGCGCCCAGAGAGGAAAAGGGCAGGAACACAAACAGCGCCCGGCCCAGGACATATCGCTGGTCCACCACCCCCAGCTCGGGGTAACGGCTGTCGGTGGAGTGGTTGCGGTTGTCCCCCATGACGAAGATGGAGCCCTCGGGCACCTCTACGGTGGTGATGTGCTCGTAGCTGGGGGGCTCCATGGCCTCGGCCAGATAGGGTTCGTCCAGGACCTGCCCGTCCACCGAGACGGTGCCCGCCCGGTAGTCGATGTCCACCCGCTGCCCCCCCAGGGCGATGACCCGCTTGACAATGGGCTCGTGAATGGAGCCGAAAGACTTGTTGAGGACCACCACATCCCCCGCCTGGGGCTCGTAGCCCAGGCTTTGCAGCAGCAGCAAATCTCCGTGGTGGAGGGTGGGCAGCATGGAGCTCCCGTCCACGCCGATGATGCGCCCGAAGAGCATAAACGCCACAATCAGCAGAATCAGCGCCATAGACATGGCCTGAAGCCAGAAATACAGGTCCAGCTTAAAGGAGTCCTGGGGAGACAGGGCTTCCTCCGGCTTGGCTTCCTCGTTGGGTTCCGCCTTGGGGGCCCCGTCCTGCGGTTTTTTCGCCAATGGTATCAACTCCCAGTAAAACAATATGAGGTATTATACGCTTTTTGCCGGTGGAATGCAAGGGAAAGGGGAACCCTTTCCCGCAGGCCGGGATAGTATGGAGGGAAAGGAGGCGGGAGCATGGAGCAGGCAGAGCTGCGCGGCCAGCTGGAGACGGTGGACCGCTCCCTGTTCTTTTTGACGGCGGTGGCGGCCTCGGTGCTGCTCTCCTTCTGGTCGGTGGGGATTCAGCGCCGGGAGCTGGCCGGTGTCCTCTCCGGCTGTCCGGCGGAGGGACTGCCAGAGGTGTTCCCCATCAAGCTCACCGCCGGGGCCCTGGCGGCGGGGGCGCTGGGCTTCTTCTTTGCCCTGGCGTTGGAGAGCCTGGACAAGGCCCGGCGGGGGGAGGACGCCGCCGCCCTGCGCTCGGCCCGGGTCAACGCCTGGGCGTCTCTGCTGGTGCTGGCTGCGGCCCTGGTGCGGCTGGATGATTTGCTGTTTGTCCAGGCCCAGACCCAGATTGGTCCGCCGGTGGGGGAGAGCACCCTTCCCGCCTGAGTCCTCCGTCAGGGCTGGAGCACCTGGCCGCAGGCGGCTTCGTAGTCCCCATAGGCCGGAAGGGTCCGGATGGCCTCCTGCTGGCGTCTCCGGCGGCTGTGCAGCGCGCCGCTGTTGGGCTGGAGCAGGTTGGCGAACTTGCCCGAGGAGCAGAGCCGGGACCACTGCTCCATCAGGGTCCGGGCGTGTCGGAGCAGGCGGCGGTGGGCAGAGGCCTCCGGGTCGTAGGGCGGGAGCAGCCGGTAGGGGATGGTGTGGATGTGCCGCTCTCCAAAGCCCCCCTCCGGCTGAAAGGCCCGGATGGCCTGGGCCAGGGCGGCGCTGTTCAGCAGGGCGGCGAGGTAGACCCCCTCATCCTCGCTGGCGGCGGCGTACCAGTACAGGGTCTGGTCCACCACAAGGCGGGTCCGCTCCCGCCCGGCCAGGGGGAGGCAGGCCGCGCAGGGGTTGGACCCGCTGGCGCTGGAGAGCACCAGCCAGTCCCCGGCGGAGAAGTCCTGCTTCATCAGCTTGCCGTAGATGTTGATGGTGTCCTTGAGGTAGGCGGCAAGGCTCTGGCCCTGGGCCTGCTCCAGCTGGGCAAAGACATAGGCGGTGCTGGCGTTCATCAGGGCCCGGTCCGTGGGGGTGAGGACCAGCCAGCGGCCGTCCTCCTTCCGGCCGGGGAGAATCACCTTGGCGGGCTCGGCCAGATAGAAGGGGGAGAGATGCTTGGAGAGGTAGGCGTCAAAGACGAACTCCTGAGAAAAGCCGGTGGCGGACAAGCCCCCGCACCCCTTCTTCTTGCTGTCGCTGACCAGATACCACAGGGGGCCGGTCTTTGTGATGGGGCTCAGGTCCCAATCCCCGTCGGGCCGGGGGGTGCAGCGGTGGAAGAGGCTGGTCCGGGGGAACAGGTCGCAGCCCTGGGTAAACGGGAAGTGGGGGCCGCTTTGGCCCTCCGGTCCGCCGCCGGTCTGGCTGGTCCAGGCGCTCCGGCCCCCCTGGCGGCTGAGGGTGTAGGAACAGGGGAGATATTCGTCCTCCCCGGTGTAGGTCCGGCCGGTCAGGGCCTCCGGGGTGGCGGCGGGGCCCTTGGCGCCGGAGAGGACGATGGCCTTGGTCTTGAAGGCGGTTGGGGGGAGCTCCCACAGCTCCCGGAAGGGCATGTCCAGGGCCGCGGCTGAGGTCCGGTAGGCTTCCTCCCGGAGGGGGGCGTGGTTCATGCCGCTGAGAAGGCTCCCCGGCAGGACGGCGCTCCACTGGCCCCCCTCCTTCAGGTAGCGGTCCACCGCGCTCAGGAGGAATATGGCGGCAAGCTCCATGTGGGGGTGGGACGGACCGGCGGGCTTGATGCCATACCGCTCCGCCAGCCCCTGGAGGGCCAGCTTGTAGGGGTTGTTGGCCAGCTTGCTCATGGCCATCCAGGGGGGATTGGACAGGATGCAGTTGAACTGCCCCCCGGTGAGGCCGGGCTTGTAGCTGTTGGAGAGGATGAAGTGCCAGATGCCGTGCCGCCCCGCCCGCTCCAGGTGCTCCAGGGTCTGGAGCAGCCGCCGGGCGGCCTCCTTCAGCTGGGCCCGCTGGGGGTCGGGCAGGACGTCTCCGCTCTCCTGGAGCACCGCGCGGGTGAAGCGGTCCAAAAGGGTATCCTCCAAGGGGCCCTCCGGCTCCCCGGCCCGGGCCAGGGCCACGGGGTAGGCCCGGGACAGAAAGGCGTCCAGAGTCCTCCGGCGAGCGGGCGTGAACAGAAAGGCCGGAAGAGCCACCTCCTGCCCGTCCACGCGGAGCACGTAGGACACTCCCCCCTCCGTCTCCCGGCGGGTGATGGGGGTGGCCACAAAGAGGGAGTCGGCGTGGTAAACCGGCACGGTAATGGCCCCGTGGTGCCGGGGGAACAGGTCCCGCATGGCGATAACCCAGTTGACCTTGGCCAGCATCACCGCCAGAGGGTCGATGTCAAAGCCCATGACACTGGAGAAAATCAGCGCGTCTTTCTCGGGGGTCCAGCTCTGGGGAGAAATATCGTACTGCCGCCGGATGGCCTGTACGGCCTCGATGAGAAACACCCCGGAGCCGCAGCACATGTCCAGCATACGGGGCGTATTCTCCCCCAGCCGGGCCAGGGTGCGCCGGGCCATGGCCCGGGCAATCCAATGGGGGGTGAACTCCTGCCCCAGCATGAGGCGGTGCTCCCGGTTGGCCAGCTGGGAGAGCAGCTGGCCAAAAATGTCCTGGTCGCTGATGTGGGAGAAGTCGTAGGCGGTCAGACGGCGCTGCATTCCGGCCACGAACTCCACCAGCTCCCCCCCGTAGGGGTCGTGGTTCAGCCAGCCGAAATAGTCGTAGTCCACCAGATTGAACAGATTCTGACGGGTGAAGTAGGCCCCGCTGAGTATGTCCCGGATTTCCTCCGGCCCGCTGAGAAGGGGCTCCCCGGCCAGGATGTTCACGCAGATGATTTTGGCCACGGTGACCAAATAAAACTCGTTGACATAGGTTTCCAAGGAAAAGGGCCCGTAGTCCGTGCCCCCCAGGCAGGCCACGAAATGCTGCCAGACCTGCTGCATCAGCGCGGCGTAGTCGGGCCGCTCCGCCATGGCCCGGGCGGTCAGGGCTTGAAACACCGGGAGGTTTTCCTGATAAAAGCGGCTCTCCAGGCCAAAGTCCCAGACCAGGGTTTTCGCACTGAGCAGCCGGGACTGCGCCCGGCCAAGAAACTGCTGCACCAGCAATTCGAAGCGGTCCAGGCTTTCCTCCGTGCCGTCGGAGAGGTCCACGAAGGCGGCTTCCCGCAGGGCGATGTGCTCCGGGGCGTACAGGCCGTCCGCCCCCGGGCCCCCGGTCACCTGCACGGTGTACCCGTACCAGCGGACCGTATCGGAGAGCACCCCGAGAATTTCCTCTTGCTCGATGCCCCGGCTGCGCAGGGCGGCGCAGTATTCCCGGACTTGGTGATACCCCTCGTCAAAGATGGCCCGCCGGGTGAGGTTTTTCTCGTACTCAATGGCCGTCTTGCCCACCAGCGCGTCCGCAAAGCCCCGGCGGCTTCTCTCCCCGGCGGAGAAACGGACGTGGGCCTCGGTCCCCTCCATGTGGGCCTGAATCCACCAGGGGGAGTCGGGAAAAATGCTGGACAGGCGGGAGGACAGGAAGTGGCGGAGGCTGTCCTCCGGCGCGCCCCCGTCCATCATGGCCTGGGCCCGGAGGGCGAAGGCCCGCAGCTGTTCACGGTCCATCATAGTACGGCACCTCGTTCCGATAACCGGCGCAGGAGCAGGGCGTTCAGCCCCCCGAGGACGCGCGCCGGGTCCCGGAAGGGCCGGAGGACGGCGGCGTCCAGCTCCCGCTGTGTGGATGGGGTCATGGGGGTCCCGGCAATGATGCTCCGGCCCCAGGCGGTCAGCTCCGCCAGCTGGGCGGGGGTATAGCGGGGGACCTGTAGCCTGCGCAGGTGGCTGGCCTCCACCTTCAGCGCGCCTCCCCCCAGGACGGTACACAGGCATTCCAGATAGCACCGGCTCCAGGTGGAGTTGAGCAGGGCCAGGCCCGCCGCCTCCCCCTCCGGGGCCTCCCCCCAGAGGGTGACGAAATTGGCGTCCGCCGCAATGGGCCGCTGGGGGGACTGGGGCAGGTACAGGCAGCTGACCGGTCCGGCGTTGACCCGGTTGACACACAGGGCGGGCAGGTGCCGCCGGGCCAGCGGAGGCAGCATGTACCAAAAACGCAGATACCGCCCATCCCTGTCCCGCTTCTCGTTGGGGGCCACGGCGCTGTACGACCGGAAGGAGGCCCCCCGCTTGTCCCGGTACCGCTCGGCGGCGGTGATGTAGGCGGTGAGGGCGGGGTCCAGCGGCTCGAAGGAGGCCGATGGACTGCACAGGGGCAGGTCCTCCGGCCTGACGTGGCGGGCAATGCGGAGCAGCGCCGTCTGGAGGCGGTCGCAGGACACCGTCAAACCCTCCGCCTCCCCCCGGTTCTGGAGGGTGCGGACCAGATGGCCCTCCGGGACCGTCAAGGGCTGGGGGCCGTGATACCAGGGCTTGCCCCGGACCTGGAAGCCACCGGGGACAGGCCGGTCCAGGGTGAGGTAAAAGAACTCGTTGGCCCCCGTCCGCAGGCCCTGGCCGCACTGGAGCCCCAGCTCATCCAGGGTCATGAAGGAGCACTCCCCCTCCGCCGCCAGCAGGGGGAGCAGGGCGGGGGGATGTCCGCCCCCCGCCAGAAGGAAGGGGGCGTCCTCCGGCAGGGCCCAGGGGGGGAGGGTCCGGCTGGACCTCAGGTGGGGGAACAGGTCCAGGGTCCGCTGGAGGCCCGCCGCGAAGCCGGGGCCGGTGCAGGTGGGCCGCTGGGCCAGTATGCGCCGGAGGGCCTCGTACCCGGTGGCCCCATCGTAGGCGAGCCCCTCCACCAGGGAGGTGCTGCCCATGGTCCCGGCGCTCAGGTCCAGGCAGAGGGTCTCTCCTCCGTCCCCCAGGGGGGAGACAGGCCTCCGCCGGGCCACCAGCAGGCAGGTCCGCACCTGGGCCGGGGCGAACCACCCGGCGCCGGCATCCCGCACCAGGGTACACACGTCAAAGCTCCTGGACAGCAGGTATTGAATGGGCCGGGCGTAATCCCGGGACAGCCAGGCGCCGGGCGCCACAATGGCCAGATACCCCCCCGGCCGGACCAGGGCGCAGCACAGCAGCCAGGCGGGCACCGCCAGGTCGGACAGGCCGGAGTACCCCTCCGCCAGCCGGAGCAGCAGGGCCCGAAAATCGGGCTCCAGGTAGGGGAGCCCCTCCAGCTGGGCGCGGAGCTGGCGGCGTATGGTTTGGCGGTATGGGGCGGACTGGAGCTGATAGCGCACATAGGGCGGGTTGGCAATGACCAAATCCCACCCCCCCTCCGTGCGCAGCCCGCCGCAGGAGAAGGCGTCGCCCTGTAACACCCGGCCATTGGGGAGGGCCCGGGCGCAGATTTCGGCGGCGAGGGGGTCCAGCTCCACCCCCAGGAGGGACGCGCCCGGGGCGGTTCGGCCCCCCGCGGCCTGGAGCAGGTCCCCAACCCCGGCCATGGGGTCCACAACGGAGGCGGCGTGCAAGTCCTCCGGCAGGAGGGCGGCCAGCAGCGCCCCCACCCGCTCCCCGGAAAAATACTGCCCCAGCCGCTTTTGCTGGCCGGGCGTCCGGGGCGTCATGATAGACTCCCCCGCTGGGACTGGTAGAAATCGTAGACCTGCTTGGCGTCCATGGAGATGGCCGCGCCCAGCTCCAGGCAGGTGTATACGTACGTGGAATAACAGCGCCGCCGGTCGAACGCGGGGTTTTCGGCGTTTTCCTCCATGAGCCGCCGGAGCACCGCCTGATCGCTGACCGGCCGCTGGGGGGCCTCTCCCCCCTTTTGGAGCAGAAAGAGGGGGTCCCCCTGGACGGAGCCCTCAGAGACGGTCTGCTTGAAGCTGGATTGGGTTTTGTCCAGAATGTTGGTCTGCACAATGTGGAACCCCGCCCCGTCCACGGCCCCCTTGAAGGCCCGCCAGACTGCGGCCTTGGCGGCGTGAAAGACCACGCAGGCGCACCGCTGGGGCTTGAGGACCCGGTAGACCTCCCCAAAGACCTGGGTGAGCATCTGCTGATAGGTGGTCAGGTCCTTGTGCTGGGACTCGCTGATGATGACCTCGCCGGTCCGGTCGGTCACCCGGTCCAACCATAGTTCGTTGATTTGGTTGACCTCCGCATAGGGGATGAAGTCCCCGAAGGGGGGGTCGGTGAAGGCGAAATCAATGCTGCCGTCCCCCTCGGCCATCCGGGCGCTGGAGTGGTTGTGGACCGTCACCGTGCCGGTGCAGCCCTCCAGCAGGCCGTATGCCTTCTCAAAGCTCCTGGCCTTCCGCCGCAGGCCCCAGAGGATGTTTTTCTCCACCGGGGCCTTGCTGATGTAGAGCACCCCGCTCTGGGCCCCGGTCAGGGCGAAATCCCGGGCGTTCTTCTTGGCCACCACCCGGGTCATGAGGGTACAATGGGTTGCGTTGTAACTCAACAATAGCAGCTTCAGCGCGTCGGCCTGCCGCTCCGGGAACTGTCCGGCCAGGGCCCACAGCCTGGACATGACCATGTAATTCCGGTCGGTGTAGAAGTGGTGCAGGTGGGTGATGCCGAAATGGTAGCCCCCCCGGTGGAGTTCTCCCCACTGGATTTCCTTTGGCGCATCGGTCAAAGGGGCGTTGGCGCAGAATGTTTGGACCGCCTCCAGATCCGCCCCGGTGGCCCGGCGGTCCCAGTTCCTCCCGCCGGTGGAGCCGTAAATCCAGGCCGGTACCCGCTTTTTGCGGACAATCTCCCGCCGGAGCAGAGGGTCCCAGTGGGGTTCCGTCACAAAGGGCAGGTCCTCCACCCTGTGGACCCGGCGGCAGTGGGGACAAAGAATCCGCTTGTGAAAGGCGGCGGGGTCCCGGGACATGGCGTGGTCAAAATAGGACAGCTCCCGCCCGCAGGCGGGGCATCGGAGGATTTCCGACCAGATGGCGTAGCGGAGCACGCCCGGCTGACCGGCGTCGTCCGGGGTTTCGTAGGCCGTCTCCGCCAGCTTGGTGGCGGCCTGCAAAAAGGCGTCCGCCGCCGCCCGGAACTCCACCGCCGGAAGGTGGTTCAGCAGGGTCCGGGTGGCGAAGGAGGCGTAGGTTCCGATTTCATACAGCACGGCGTTTCGGGCCCCCCACTGGGGCTCCACCCCCAGCCGCTGGGCCAAACGGAGCATCTGCTCCGTGGGGTGCTGGCACAGCAGCGCCGCCATGCCCGTGCTGCCGCTGCCCGCGAAGGCGTCCAGCACGGTGTCCCCCGGCCGGGTGGAGCAGGCGATGGACACCGCAATGGACTCCGCGGAAATCTTCGTCGGGTAGGGAAAGGTGTGATACAAAATCCCAGACCTGGAGGATTGCAGGGGTTTTGTGTATAGGCGTGCGGGCTCTTGCATATCATCCATCCTCTGAACACAATTTACAGAATGCCTTATTATACCCGACCGGAACCGGAAAAGCAAGGCGGGACTCCGAAGAGCGCTGGCCCTGTGGGCGGCGCTTTTTTGCTGTCCGCCGCCGCACCGGGCGCCTGACCTAAACCGGAAGAACAAAGGAAGCCTCTGAGGAACCATGCCCTCAGAGGCTTCTCTTTTTGCGAAAAACCGCCCTACCGCCCCTGGCGGCGCAGGCAGGCCACGGCCTCGCCGATGGTATCGGGGACGGTCGTTTGACTCCAGGCGTCCCAGAAGCGCACGGTGGCGCTGTCCGGCTTGCAGAGGGGCTCCGTCACCTTGATGCGGCTGGGGAGCAAGCTGGCGTCGCCCACCACCAGGGCCTCGCCGATGTCCAGAACGGGGAGCAGCTCGGAGAAATTCCCCAAGCTGTCCGGCAGGAGGCGGTTGATGACGTTCTGGTCGTCCACGTTGGTCAGGCGCATGGCGATAAAATTGCTGCTCTGGCTCAGGACGGTGTGGTTGACCTCCGAGGGGCGCTGGGTGATGACCACCAGGCCCACGCCGTACTTTCTCCCCTCCTTGGCGATGCGCTCAAAACTGTGGAGGCTGGAGCTCTCCACCCCCTCCCGGGCGTGGGCGGGGATGTAGAGGTGGGCCTCGTCGCAGAAGAGGGAGATGGGCTGGAGCCGCTCCTTGGGGACCCACTGCTGTACGGAGAACACCAGCCGGGCCACCAGGGAGACAATCAAGGGCAGAATGTCCGAGGGGACCTCGGAAAAATCCACGATTTTGATGCCGCCCCCCAGGCTGGCGGGGGCCATCAGCTTGCGGCACAGGGTCTCCATGTACCCGTCGTCCAGCAGGGCGGGGGAACCGGAGAACATGAAATTCAGGCGGCGGTCCTGGAGCTTGGCGTTGAGGCGCTGGAGGAAGCGGGTCAATTTCCCAAAGTTGGGCCCCTGCTTCTCCCGGCCGGTGGTGCCCACGACCATCATCTCGTTTTCATTCTCCAGGATTTGGAGGATTTCCGTGACCTTGTAGGGGATGGGGCTGTCGATGGTGAAGCGGCTGAGCAAGTCCCTGCGCCCCAGGGACTCCAGGTGGGTGCGCTTGGCGTCCATGACGGCGCGGCTGAAGAGCATGGCCTGATTGGGGGCGTTGTCGTCGGAGCGCTCCAGCATCAGCGGGAGCATTTCCGAATAGGTCAGCAGCCAGTAGGGGAGATACAGGATGTCCTCCCCCTCCCCGTCGGTGGGCCCGGCAATCCGGTAGTGCTGGATGTGTTCGCCCTCCAGGGGGGCGTATTCCCCGTGAATGTCGAACACCACCGCGTTGCAGGAGGGCAGAGGCTCCATCTGCTCCAGCAGCTTGGCCACGGTGTAGGACTTCCCCGAGCCGGTGCTCCCGACAATGACCGCGTGGCGCTGAAAGAGCTTGTTGCCGTCCAGATAGGCCCTGGCCCCGGCGTCCAGGGCGTAGCAGCCCAGGCACAGGGGGTTTTCGGTCCGCGCGCTGCTGCCCGAGAGGATGGACATGAAGGCGGTCAGCTGCTCGTGGGCCATGCGGCAGCACACGGCGTCGATGGAGGGCACCGACTCCAGAGTGCGCTTGAATACCGGGGAGCGCCCCCCCTCCCCGGTCATCAGGGTACCCACCAGGGTGACCTTGACGATATCGGCGGCGGCGGCGTCCTCATCCCCGGTCCAGCCGGGGACCTGAGCGAACCGGCGCATGATTTTGCTCACCATGCCAATGAGCAGCTGCCCTGGGGCCGACGCCTGTATGACCACCATGTGGTTGACCTGGAGCATAGAGAGCTGGTTCGGCTCGGTTACCTGTACCACGGCGGTTCCGGTGTCTACGCTCTGCACGACACCGATGGCTTCAGCCTGGTCAAAGGTGATGGACTGCATGGGGGACCCCTCCTGTTCGTTTCGTGTATGTGCGGGAATTGCCCGCAATATTGTGGCGCTATTATACTATTCCAGGCGGAAAAATGCAACCGGAACACCCTAACGGTAAGGGGTGGGGTCGTCGGTCAATCCCAGCAGATAGTCCACGCTTGTATGGTATAGAAGGGCCAGCTTTATCAGGATTTCAGGGGGCAGGGTTCGGGTACCGAGTTCATACCCGGAATACGTCCGGCGGTTCACCAAAAGCTGGCCGGCAACCTGCTGCTGACTCCAGTCGCGATCTTCCCGCAGGTGGCGAATCCTTGGAAACGTCATAGCGCCATCCCCCCTCAATCAATCCCCCTTGTTCAAGCGTTCCAAAGTATTGACAAACGCCAGTACGGCCCGGACTTCACAACTGGACATCTTCTGAATTTTTTTGAGCAGTTCAGATTTTTCGGCGGT
This sequence comes from uncultured Flavonifractor sp., assembly GCA_910585415.1. GTDB lineage: Bacteria > Bacillota > Clostridia > Oscillospirales > Oscillospiraceae > CANAAV01. The sequence goes on along the minus strand of CAJUDT010000027.1, from coordinate 11,414 downwards.
CAACTGGTTTGTGGATAATTTTTCCCCGCTTCCGTCAAGAACCCATTGCGCGGAATATCCATAGCGTTCTTCTATCAGCTTTGCAAGGGTATGAGAAATGGTCTCTTTTTTGTCATTTGCAATCAAATTCACATAATTTGCGCTTATTCCAAGGGTTCTTGCAAACTCGACTTGCTTGATTTTCCGCTCTTTCAATATGGTCTGTACCCGCTGGCCTAAAGACATGGTATCACCCCCGTCTCTCAGATGATACAGCAAAAATACGACTAAGTCAATGAAGATTAAGATTGACATTTGATTTAATTAGTGATATACTTTGACTCAATCAAATAAAGGAGGGCGGAAATGAAAACTCAATTAGATGAAAAGCAGGACTTACTGCGTAAGATAGCGCGCCTTTCCTCTGCGGATGAAGTTCAGAAGGTGAAGGCCTTTATCGCTGGAATGGAAGCGGGGAAAGCGATAAGGGAAATGGAGTGCGATAGGGCGTCCTGGAACGCCCTACCGGTAAGGGGCGGGATTTTCGGTCAGCCCCAGCAGATAGTCCACACTGGTGTGATAAAATTGGGCCAGCCGGATTAAAATGGCGGTGGGGATATCGTTTTCTCCAGTTTCATACTTGGAATACCCTGTCTGTGACATACCGAGGGTTTTTGCAAGCTCCGTTTGAGACAGGTCCTTGTCTACCCGTAAATCACGAATCCTGGGATACATAGCGCTCACCTCGGTATTAGCATAGCGGGGCCTGACATCAATCAATGTTTTTAACCTGAAACAGGTTGAAAATGAAAAGAGGTAATGTCCCATGCGCCATATGTCTGACACAGAGCGCCGCTGTGAAACCTGCGGACATTTTTTCCGCCACTACACGCGGACAAAAACGGGCGGGTACTGCGCAACGGCTTACGGCCACTGTCCTTACCCGGGGATGAAGGTCCGAAAGCTGGAGGATACCTGCCAAAAGTGGACGCCTGCCGCCCGGGAGGCGGGCAAGACAAGCGCGCCGGAGTGAGTATCCGGCGCGCTTTTGGGTTATTCGCCGCTGGCCTCCGGCGGCTGCACGTCCTCCGCCGGGGGTTCCGGGGCCTTCTCCTTCCCCAGGAAGGAGGGCAGCTCCATACCGGCCATTTGGAACATCTCGTTCATGGGCGGGATGGACTTCATCAGCCCGGACACAAAGCCCGCTGTGGCGGTCTTGCCGTCCTTCCCCTCGCCGGAGTCCCACACGGTGACCTTGTCGATTTTGACCCCCTTCACCGCCTCCACCTGGATGCGCATAAGCTCCTCCATCTTGTCGGCCAGCATCAGGCGCACGGCGCTCTCGGCGTCCCCGCCGGCGGCGGAGACTACCTCCCGCAGGCCCTCGGCCTGCTTGACCAGGATGGCCTGCGCGCCTGCGGCCTCGGCCTGCATTTTGGACAGGATGGCGTCGGCCTCGCCCCGGGCCTTGCGGCGAATCTGCTCGGCTTCGGCCTCGGCCTCCAGCTCCATGCGGCGCTTGTCAATCTCGGTCTTGACGATGATGTCCGCCTCCTGGGTGGCCTTCTCTCGGGCGGCGCGGGCGGCTTCGGCCTTCTGCTCGGCGGCGTAGGCTTCCTCCAGGGCCTGGGCGGCGGCGATTTTCTCGGCGGCGGTGGCGATGCGGGTGGCCTCGGCCTCCTTCTCCCGGCGCTGGGCGTTGGACATGGCCACCTCCACCTTGGCGGCGTTCTCGCCCTGGATGGCGGTGGCGTCGGCCTGGGCCACCTGGACTCTCTGGTCCCTGCGGGCGTTGGCCTCGCCGATGGAGCCGTCGCGGTCCTTCTCGGCCACGTTCTTCTTGGCGTCGTTGATGGCCTTGGCGGCGGCCTCCTTGCCCAGGGCGTCAATGTAGCCGCTCTCGTCAGAGATGTCGGTGACGTTCACGTTGATGAGCCGCAGGCCGATTTTTTTCAGCTCCCCCTCCACGTTCCGGGAGACGGCCTCCAGGAACTTGTCCCGGTCGGTGTTGATTTCCTCAATGTCCATGGTGGCAATGACCAGACGCAGCTGTCCAAAGATGATGTCCTTGGCCAGCTCCTGGATTTCCTGCAGGCGCAGGCCCAGCAGGCGTTCGGCGGCGTTCTGCATGACCCCCGGCTCGGTGGAGATGCCCACGGTGAACCGGCTGGGGACGTTGATGCGGATGTTCTGCCGGGACAGGGCGTTCTCCAGGTCCACCGGAATGGACAGGGGGGTCAGGTCGAGGAACTCATAGGACTGAATCACCGGCCAGATGAAGGCCGCGCCGCCGTGGATGCACTTGGCCGAGCGGCTGGAGCCGTCCTTGTTGCTGCCGACCTTGCCGTAAATGACCATCACCTTGTCGGAGGGACACTTTTTGTAGCGCTTTACCAGGAAAATCAGCAGGGAAAACACGATGAGCACGATCACACAGGTCAGGGCGATACCAAAGAAATTGTTGATACTGTTGGGCATAAGAACCTCCTTTTCACTCCGTTATGCGTTTACGCTTCCACTTCTTCTACCAAGAGGGTGTTGCCCTCCAATAGACCGATGATGCGCACCGGACGTCCGGTGGGAATGGGGCGTTCGCTGTCGGCGCAGGCCTCGAACTCCCGCAGCTGCTCCTGCACGGTGACACTGACCTTGCCGGGGCCGGAGCGGTTTGGGGGAATGGTCAGATAGACCAGCCCCGTGCAGCCCACGGCGTTGCGCAGGTCCAGGGTGCCGTCGTATTGCAGGCGGAGGGCCTGCTGTAACAGCACCGCCACCCCAATCATGCCCGCCAGACCGATGGGCACCGCCAGGAACACCGCCAGCCACTGGGGCATTCCCGTCTGGCACAGCCACAATGCCCCCCAGCCGAAGAGGGTCAGGAAGGTCACCACCCCCCGGACGGTGAGGATGTGCAGGCCCTGTCCCGGCATATCTCCGGCCTCCCCGTCCAGGTCCCCGTCTAAATCCCCGTCCCAGTGGGACAGAGGGTCGCCGCAGCCGTCCGGGTCGGGAAGCAGCCCGTCGGGAATCCCGTCCCCATCCAGGTCGAGTTCCCCGCCGCCGTCCAAATCTCCCCCCTCCCCGCCGCCGCCGATGAGCAGCAGAAGGGTCTGCACCAGCAGTACCAGGGTGGCCGGTACGGCGATATAGAGTAAAATGTGCTCCAATGTGGATAAGCTCTGCCACCACGCTCCCATGGGCGCCTCCTTTTCTCATACTGTTTTTTGATGAATGGAGAATTTGTATCAATCGTTTGATAAATCCCGTTCCAGCTCTGTCATCTGTTGGTCGGCCTCCTGCTTCAGCTGCCCCGCCAGCCAGGCGGTCAGGATGATGTACAGGCACCGCTCCACCCGCGCCCGGGCCCCCGGCTGGGGCTCCTGATAGTCCTCCAACACCCCGGCGCACCAGCTCCGGCGTTCCTCCGGCCCGGCCAGGGGCTCCCCCCGGGCCTGGACAATCAGCCGGGCCGCGTAGCCGTAGAGGCGCCAGTCGTCAATCAGGTCGTCGCTCTCGTCGTCCAGGTGGCCGTTGACGTAGGAGAGCAGGGCGCAGATTTTGTCCAGCTGCATACAGCCGCGAAGCATGGAGATCAGTAAAATCCGGGAGAACTGCCTTCGGGTGTAGCGCTTGCTCTGAGGCGGAGAGACGAACCCCCGGCGCACCCAATTTTGAATCATATGGGGCTCCAGCCCCGTCAGCTGGGCCACCTGGGAGAGGGTCAGCCCTCCGGCCAGAAAGAGGGGGGAGAGCAGGGCCTCCGCCCCGTCCAGCCGGTCCGGGTCCGCGGGAACGGTGGTGCCGGGCAGACAGTGTGCCATGGGGGTCGCCTCCTTTCTTTCTGCGCTATGATTGTATCACACAGTCATACGATTGTCAATAAAGATTGGCTGGTTTTCGAAAAAATTCGCGAAACTGCACAAAGCGCCCGTCTGCCGCAACACGGGCAGACGGGCGCTGGAAAAGAGAACGGTTTTTTAGAGGGTATCGGCAAAATCCATGGGGATGTAGGTCACGCCATCGTTGACGTAGGCGTAGTGGGTCAGTTCAATATCCTCGCCACCGGCCACCTTGCAGGTGTATTCCTCGGGGGTGATGGTGTAGCTCGCCGCGCCCTTGGTGATGGTGGTGGAGCCGTCTGCGGCGTTCCAGGTGACGGTATACCCCTTGCTCTCGGCAATCTGACGCAGGGGCACGTCGGGGAGGAAGGTCACCGGGGTGCGGCCCAATCCTGTGTTGTGGATTAAAGCGGTGGTCAGCTTGCGATAGAGGTTGTCTGAATAGCGGAACGTGCGCTCGGCCATACGGATGCCCAAAGCCGTGACGTAGTCCTCTCCAGCTTGACGGCCAGCTGCGTACTGCTGGAGCATGACAGGGGCGGCCTCCAGCATCTCCTGATACATCAGCCCCTCCTGCTGTTTCCAAAAATCACGCACGCCCTGGCTGTATACCAGCCGGTCCTGTTCGGCCAGGGTGCAGATACGCTTGCACTTCCAAAAAGCGCCGGTTTCGTCATAGGTATCCCCGTCTACCTTATAGGCGCTGGCCGTATCCGTTATGCCGGAAAAGGAGGGGATGAAAACCGAGTGTTCCGCATTGCCCAGACACAACCAGGTGATTGAGCTGCAGGAGGCGGGCCAATCGGGGAAGGACTGGAGGATGTGGATTTGAGAGGATTTTTGCGTGCCAATGACGCGGTTGCCCTCCTGTCCTGCCAGGGTCACGTCAAGGGGAGTGCCTTCCAGGCGGTTGCGGAAGATATCCATTACAGTAAGAACACTTACGGCTTGGTCTGGTTTGTAGAATAAGGGATAAAAGGCGTCGCCGTTGTATTCGCCCGCCTGGGAGGGCGCTAACAGACGCATACCTGCCCAGTTGCGCATATTGTTATAGGGCTGGCGCGCATTCTCGTCCACACTTTTAGCCAGGTGATAGAGTTCTCCCTCTTTTACGGCCAGTCCCGTGCTGTCCAGCAGGCCAAACAGTCCGTCGGAATAGAAATAGCCGTCCTCTGGTGTTGCTTTGGGGTCTACCAGACCAATCATATTGTGGTTGCCGAACACCGCCACCATGTCGTCGGGCATTCTCATGGCACAGTAGTGGTGGCCGCTGTAAATCTCCACAATCCAGGCTTCATTCTGGTCGCTCATCATAACCGTGTTGCCCTGGCTGGCGCCATAGGTGTCAATATAGTTTATCAACACCTCCACAGCCTCCCGGGCGGACTTGGATACCGCACCTATACCGGTGGCCATGGTGGCCTCTGCGATACCAGCTTCCACAAAGGGGTCGGCTGTCTCCAGCTTTTCGCATGGAGAGGTGGAAACGGTTGCGCTGACATTTACGCCATACTCGTTGGAGCACATTGCGGGGTACATCCCGCCGCCCTGTGTATAGTCGGGTGTATAGGTGTATTTATATGTAGTTGCCGGAAGGGGCAGGCGGAAACCAGTCTCTTTATCTTCGATATACCGGTTCGGAACATTCTCTACCCGCTCCTGTACCATGTAGCGCTTGTTTACGTCGCCCCACGCCTGGTCCTCACTGCGGGCGATGATAATGGTGCCCTGGTCGCTGGCCTCCTTGCCAACATATACGCCGGTACAGGCTGAGGCGCTGACACTCCCCAACAGCAAAATGACCGCCATAAAAGCCGTAAAAAATCGCACCGTTTTTTTCATAGATTTTTCCTCCCATCAAATTTGATACCACTCGTCTTGCTGGAAATCGGGACAGCCCAGGCCGGAAGCGCAGGAATCTACAGAAAAGCAAATTTGTACATCTCAGATAAAACAGTTTTAATACCATTCTTTCCGAGGTTTTTCTGTAGAATCAAGACTACAAGGGATATACAAGTATTTTTCTAGCAAAATTACCTGTTATTTTTGTTTATTCCATGAGAAATAGGCGGGTAACGGCAAAAATACTTGTACACCTTCCCTATATCGGTATAATATCATTGCAAAGTAGATATGTAAAGATATTTTTACAGATAAGGTAGAAATATTATCATACCAATTTTATAAAAATAAAGGGGATACTAGTAGAAATGAGAAATATATAGCAGCTTATTTGCGCCATTTTAGAAATATTATTTGCACAAATGCTATTAAATGCAAGAAATTAGATATATATTATCTAAAAATGGTCTACTGATCAAAAATGAATATATGCTTTTTGTATCTCTATGGCCTCACCCCTTAGAAAATAAGCGCCCGCCTGCCGCAGAGTGGGCAGACGGGCGCTGGAAAAGAGAACGGTTTTTAGAGAGTATCGGCAAAATCCATGGGGATGTAGGTCACGCCATCGTTGACGTAGGCGTAGTGGGTCAGTTCAATATCCTCGCCACCGGCCACCTTGCAGGTGTATTCCTCGGGGGTGATGGTGTAGCTCGCCGCGCCCTTGGTGATGGTGGTGGAGCCGTCTGCGGCGTTCCAGGTGACGGTATACCCCTTGCTCTCGGCAATCTGACGCAGGGGCACGTCGGGGAGGAAGGTCTCAATGCGGTCGGTCCGGCGGTTGATGTTGTGGGTCACGCAGGTCAGCAGCTTCTGATACAGGTTGTTGGACAGCTTCATCTCCCACTCGGACATCTGAATGCCCAGACCGGTGACGTAGGCGGCCCCGGCCTCGCGGCTCTCGGCGTACTTGGCCAGCATGGTGGGGGCGGCGTCCAGCATCTGCTGGTACATCAGGGCCTCCTGCTGCTTCCAGAAGGCCCGCACGCCGTTGCCGTACAGGTCGCGGTCCAGCTGGCCCAGGGTGCACAGCCGCTTGAACATCCAGTAAGCGCCCTGGGGATTGTAGGTGTCCCCGTCCACCTTGTAGGCCTCGGCGGTGTCGGTGATGCCGGAGAAGAAGGGGACAAAGACGGTGTGCTCACCGTTGCCCAGGGCAATCCAGTTGATGGCGGAGCACTGGACGGGCCAGTCGGAGAAGGTCTGGAGAATGTGAATCTGAGAGGAATTGGTGGTGGAAATGACCCGGTTGCCCTCCTGGCCCTCCAGGTTCACGTCGATGGGGGTGTCCTCGTAGCGGTAGCGGTAGATGTCCATCACATCCAGTACGCTCACCTTCTCATCGGGGGCGTAGAACAGGGGGTAGAAGTTGTCGTTGTCATAAGTATCCCCCGCCAGAGAGGGGGCCAGCAGCTTCATGCCGCCCCAGTTGCGCATGTTGTTGTAGGGCTCACGGGTGTTCCCGGTAACGCTCTTGGCCAGGTGGTAGAGCTCGCCCTCCTTGACGGCCAAATCCAGCTCGTCAATGAGCTCGAACAGGCCCTCGGAGTAGATGTAGCCGTCCTCGGGGGTGGCCTTGGGGTCCACCAGACCGATCATGTTGTGGTTGCCGAATACGGCGACCTGATCGTCGGGCATCTTCATGGCGCAGTAGTGATGGCCGCTGTAAATCTCCACGAACCAGGCCTCGTTCTGGTCGCAGATCATGACGGTGTTGCCCTCTTCGGAGCCGTACTCGTCCACATAGCCCAAAAGCACGTCCACGGCGTTGCGGGCGGAGGTGGCCACGGCGGCCACGGCGGCGGGGAGAATGGCCTCCCGCAGGCCGGGCTCGATGAAGGGGTCGGCTTCCTCCCACTTCTCGCAGGTGGAGGTGGAGACGGTGCCGGTGATGCTCACGCCGTGCTCGTTGGTGCAGGAGCCGGGGTACATGCCGTCGTCGCCCCGGGTGTAGTCGGGTACGTAAGTGTACTGCCAGGTGGTGTCAGGCAGAGGAATCTTGAAGCCGGTGGCGGTGTCCTCGATGAACCGGCCGGGGACGTTGTCCACCCGGGGCTGGACCAAAAACATCTTGTTGTAGTCGCTCTGTCCCTGGTCCTCGCTGCGGGCCAGCAGATAGGTGCCCTGGTCGCTGACGTCCTTGCCAACATAGACGCCGGTACAGGCCAGTGCGCTGGTGCTCAGGAGCATTGTGCCCGCCAGGAGCACAGACAGAATCCGCAGGGTCTTTTTCATAGTGAAATCGCCTCTCCTTTTTTGTGATAGTGAACGGTTCTTGTGTCCCGTTTCACCCTTGCCCTGCCATCATTGCACAAAGTATCCAAAAAGTCAAGCTATTTCCGGGCCAAACAAAAACAACGTCCATATGTCCGCGAACTGTGGACATATGGACGCGTTTTTCCGGCTCACATGGCGTCGGTGTCCAGCCAGATGGTCACCGGGCCGTCGTTCTGGGAGTAGACCTGCATATCGGCGCCAAATTCCCCGTGCTCCACCGGGAACCCCCGGCGGCGGCATTCCTCCATAAAATGCTCATAGAGGGGAATGGCAATCTCCGGCTTGGCCGCGCCGGTGAAGCCGGGGCGGCGGGACTTGGTGTCGGCGTACAGGGTGAACTGGCTGACCACCAGCAGGCTCCCGCCCACCGCCTCCAGGTTCAGGTTCATTTTTTCGTTCTCGTCCTCGAAAATCCGCAGGCCGCAGATTTTGTCGGCCATCTTGTCGGCCTGGGCCTGGGTGTCCTGGGGGCCCACCCCCAGGAGGACCAGAAAGCCCTGTTCAATTTCTCCGTTCACGGCTCCGTCAATGGTGACCTTGGCGTGTTTCACGCGGGTGACAACTGCTCTCATGTGGTAGTCCTGCCTTTCAGCGGTAATTAACGGTAATTTCGGACAAAGCCCTTGGCGTATACCGGGTCCAAATCAAATACGGCCACGTCTCCCGCGGAGCAATTCAAATCGGTCACGTCCACAATGGTCTCAATGGAGCCCACCCGGCCGATGACCTTGGCCCGCTGGCCGTTGATGCGTACGGTGACGTTCCGCCCGTTGCGCCACCGGCGCAGCGCGGCCCAGAGCCCCGGGTCCCGGCTCCGCCCCACGGTGAAGCCGTTCTGAAAGCCCACCGGCAGCACGGCCACCCGCGTGGGCCGCTTGAGGGTGGCCAGGGGTCCGTTTCCAACGGTGTGCCCCTTGGGAAGCCAGCGGGTTTCCTCAATGCCGACCTCTCCATACCCCACCCGGAGCAGACCATCCCCCCGTGTCCGGCGGCAGCGCCCCATAAGGGCCGAGCCCGCCCGCACCCCGTCCAAAAGGGCTTCCTCCCAGTGGAGCAGGGCGTAGGAGCCCGCCGCGTGGACGGTGCCCGTCTCAAACCCGGCGGCGTGGATGGACTCCACCACCTGACGGAACTGCTCCAGCTGTCCGGTGTCGCTCCCCTTGCCCGCGTGGAGCTGGGTGTAAATGCCCGAAAGGGCCACGTTGGGGAGGCTGCGGTAGGCGGAGAGAATCCGCTCCGGCTCCCCGGCCAGGAAGCCGCCAAAGCCCATGCCGGTGTCAATTTGGATGTGGGCCTCGGCAATGGTGGAGCGCTCCCCGGCCACGGCGTTGAGGACCATCCCGGTGTCGGCAGAGCCGACGGTACAGACCACATTCAGGTCCAGGAGCTGCTGAAGTTCCTCCCGGTCGGTGGTGCAGCGGAGCATGAGGATTTCTTCCTCCACCAGCCCCGCCTTGCGCAGGGCGGCGGCCTCAGCGGGCTCGGAGACGGCGAAGCGCCCGATTCCCTCCTCCCGCAGGAGCTTGGCCAGCTCCACGATGCCCGCCCCGAAGCCGTCTCCGGTGAGGACGGCGTAAATACACGCCCCCGCGGCGCGTTCTTTAATCACGGAGATGTTGTTTTTCAGCGCCTCCCGCTCAATGACCAGCACTTTCATAGAGGGCCGCCCTTCTCTCTTTGTATAAGATGCCCTATATTATATACGTTGGACCGGCCCCCGTCAAGGAAACGAAAAAACGGAACGGGCAGCGAAGCGGAAAATCCATAAAGCGCTATGACAAAACCCCTGGAGAGCGTCGTTTCTCCAGGGGCTTGGTTTAATATCGGTTGTAGATTTGACCCCGGTTTCCGGCGTCGATGATAAGGACGGTAAGCCGCCCATTATCTACGGTATAAATGATGCGATAAGTTCCCACACGAAGCCGCAGCATTCCTTGGCTTTCCTTGCCCTGGAGCGGTTTGATATCCCCTTTGTAGGGAAGTTCATGGATTGCCCTTAACACCCGTTCCTTTTCGGGCTTCGCAAGCCTCATAATAAATTTTTCGGCAGGCTTTTCAATGAGAATCGTGTAGCTCATAAGTCAATGCCTTCCATGTGGGCCAATTCTTCAAGGGTAATCGTGTCATGCTTGTCTGGGCTGGTATCAAGCAGATACCTCATTGCAAGCTGTTCACAAAACAAATCGTCCTCAATTTCATCATCAAACAACATGCCGCGCAGGAACAACAGAAGATTTCCCATTTTGTAATCAGGCAGCTGATCTATGATCTGTTTGGCCTGCTCCCGTTCACTCATCGGGGGTCGCCTCCTTTCAGCTCGCGTCGGTCCACTCCTTCGCTGTGCCTCTATTATACCGCAAACGTCCGGGCACGTAAACAACAACCTATCCGGCAGAATCGGACGAATTGAATCAAATTCATTGTTACGTTGCAAAAAACAGAGCCAAGACCTTATAATCTTGGCTCTCAGTCTGTCGAAAAGCGGCCTGCCAGGGAAAGGTCCAACCTGAGCGGGGCCAAGAATATTGATTCAGCGATTGTATCTATTGGCACCGCCTTTTTTGCACTGCAATGTCCAGAAAAAGGGGCGTATACCGCTTATAAAAAACTCTCTTCCGGTTTTATTGCAGAGCTTGAAATTCCAGCTGATGCAATGCGATCTTCGGCTACCAGCCGAAAATGCCGTGCCAGCAAAGCCTATGTTGTCAGCATTACCGATGTGGATGGGAATCATCCTGTATCGAAGGCCAGCAGTAAATGGGACCCAAGTTTTATCTATGAAGTGGGAAAGATGGTTGAGGTCCCGGATTTTGATTTGGACCGCTGGAATGATTGCTCCACAGGCATCCACCACTACATTACACGGGCGGAGGCGGTTGCGCACCAATAAAAAGCGCCGCTCCCGGGAGGACAATCCCGGAAAGCGGCAAAACAAACCACGATACCCCTATTATAGGGGCTGGAAAGGAATGTGTCAAGATGCAGGAAATCAAAATTCTTCGGCTGACGATGGACAATTTCAAGGGGCGCCGGCATTTGGATCTGGATTTGAACGGCGGGAACCTGAACGTATACGGGACCAATGCCGCCGGGAAGACCACCATTTTCGACGCCTTTACCTGGCTGCTGTTCGGCAAGAACAGTAATGGGAGCGGGACCTTTGGGATTAAGCCTCTGGATAAGGCCGGTCAGGTTCGGGACCACACCGCCATTACCACCGTGGAGGCCCTTCTTCTGACGGGTCAGGGTGAGCTTGCCCTGCGCCGCACGTACTATGAAAAGTGGAGCACCAAGCGCGGCAGCGCGGCAGAGACCTTTGACGGACATTCCTCAGATTTTTATGTCAATGGGGTCCCGGTCAAGAAATTGTCAACGCCAATTTGAAATTGTAAGAAAACGCCGAAGAAATTTTGTAGTTTT
>CAJUDT010000026.1 GCA_910585415.1 uncultured Flavonifractor sp. | reverse complement strand
GGCCCGGTGATCTTTGGTTACTTTCCATCACTGGAAAGTAACCCGCCGGAGGCAGAACCAGAAAACGAACACTACCAAAGTAACGAGGAAGAGGCAAAAACCCCCGAAAAACCGCAAATCCCGAAGTGAGGTGAACCCAATGCCCATGGACGAGGAGCTCCTCCTCCGCCAAATGCCCCACAGCACCGAAGCAGAGCAGAGCGTACTGGGCTCCATTCTGATTGACGCCCGCTGTATGCCGGAAGTCATCGAACTTCTAAAGCCAGAGGACTTCTACCTACGGCAAAACCGGGAAATCTACGAAACCATCTACTCGATGTTCAATTTTTCCTTGACCATTGACCCCATCACGGTCCTGGACAGGATGAAGCAAAACGGAGTCTATGACGAAAACACCTCCCGCAACTACATCCTTCAGTTAATGGATATCACCCCTACAGCGGCCCATGTCAAGGAGTACGCCGCCATCGTCAAAGACAAATCCCTTCTGCGAAAAATTGCCGAAACCGCAGGCGATATCACCGCTCTGATTCAGGAGGGCACCGGCACCGCCCAGGAAGTCCTGGAGGCCGCTGAGCAGCGCATTTACGCCATCCGTCAGGGCCGCGCCGCCCAGGGTCTGGAGCACATCTCCAGTGTTATCCTGGGCGTATACGAGCGCCTCAACGAGCTGGCCGCCAGCGACTCCGCCGTCCCCGGCCTGTCCACCGGCCTGCCCGACCTAGATTTAGCCATCGCGGGCCTCAACAAGTCCGACCTGCTCCTGGTTGCCGCCCGGCCGGGCATGGGCAAGACCTCATTCGCCCTGAATGTTTTGCTCCACGCGGGGAAATTCTCCGGCAAGTCCGTGGTCTTTTTCTCTCTGGAAATGAGCCGGGAGCAGTTGGCTATGCGTTTAATCTCAAACGAATCCTTTGTAGAACTGAAAAAACTCATCACCGGGAAGCTCAACGAGGACGATTGGAATAAAATTGCCGCCGCCTCGGCCTCCCTGAACCAGACGCAGATTTTAATCGACGACAACCCCATGCTCTCGGTGGCCGACATGAACGCCAAATGCCGACGGGTGGACAATCTGGGCTTGATTGTCATTGACTACCTCCAGCTCATGACCTCCGCCGGCGGGACGGGGCGCAGCGGCGACAACCGCCAGCAGGTCGTCTCCGACATCTCCCGTGCCCTGAAAATCATGGCTAAGGAGCTCAATGTCCCCGTGGTCTGCCTGTCTCAGCTCTCCCGCGGCCCGGAAAGCCGCAGCGACAAGCGCCCCATGCTCTCCGACCTGCGGGAGTCCGGCGCTATTGAGCAGGATGCCGATATCGTCATGTTCCTCTATCGGGACGACTATTATAATGAGGACAGCGAAAACCACAATCTGGCCGAGTGTATCGTAGCCAAAAACCGCCACGGAGAGACGCGCACCGTAGAACTGCAATGGCTCCCCGAATACACCACCTTCTCCTCCGTGGAGCGCAGGCATGAGGAATACTGAAAAACGCCCCGGCGATCTGGCCATTGCCCTGGTGCTTATGATTCTGCCGGGGCTGGTCCTGATGGGCTACATGCTGGTTATGCTGGCCGTGGGGCAGATGGCCCAGACGCTCTATCAGCCGGTGGAGGCCGCTCAAGCCGCCCGGCTTCTGCTGGAACGGTGCCGGAATTGGTCTCTGGGGGTCGTGCTGACCACGGTCATCGGGGCCCTCCTGTGCTTGGCCGCCTGCCTTCTCCTCCTGCGGTACGCCTGGACGCACACCTTTTCCGGGCCGGGCTCCGTTGCGCGGGGCGCACTCTTTTTCAGCGGGTGCATGGTGTTCAGCTCCCTTCTGTTTTCCGGGTTCTGCCTGCACATCACCCGGGCCCCTGCCCTCCTGCTTCAGGCTGGCAGCGACCTGCGCCAGATTGAGTCGGGTTCTTTGGAAGAAGAGGTTCTGTGGATTTATGCCACCACTCCCAACGTCCGGCTGGACCCGCCCTATCAGGGGAATCCCATGACGCTCCTGCACGCAGTAGCCGGAGGCGAAGAACCGGAAGAGCGCAGTCTTTTCCTCCCCGCCGAAGCGGCAATTCCTGAGGGGGAGCCCTATCAATGGCACATGTCCCCTGAATGGAACGAGGAAAACGCCCAGAAGTACCAAATCCTCTACACCACCAATTTCCATATCGCGGCGGAGCTGAACCCGCTGCCTGGAGCTGGGGAGGGAGAACCATGAGGCTCAGAGCACAAAATTCCGACCTGTCCAAGGTGGAGATAAAAAAACTGAACCGCCAGCTCCGGCCCCTGATTGCCGTACTGGTTGTGATGGTCCTCTCCCTGCTGGTCATGCTGGGGGTCCTCTCTCTGCCCCACCTCTTTCCCTGGATGATGGAGCGCATGGGGGAGGGCGGAGCCCTCCAGGGGGCATCCTCTGTCCGCCGGCTGCTGGAGTGCTGCCGCATCTGGTACATGCTCCTGCTGGGGACCGGGGGTGCAATCGTACTGGCCCTGGCGGTATGCTTCTTTTTTGTACTTCGGGGTATCGTCCGGGCTATCTGCCGGTTCATCTCCAACCACAGGCACATGAAGCGCCTGGAGCCCCTCTGGCTTCAGGAGAGCATGGACACCCTCCACCAGCTGCTGGAGCCGGACGAGGTGGGGCAGCTGGTTCATGAGGTGGAGCGGACCTCCCCCAGCCAGGAGGCGGACCCCTGGGAGCAGCCCGACACGCCCCCGGAGCCGGAAGCCCCAACGGAGACGGCGGGGCAGGCGTACAAGCGCCTCTCGTCGGAGTGCGCGGCGCAGCTGGTGGCGGTCCTCCTGCTGCTGTGCGGCATTCCGCTGGTCGTGCTGACGACGCTCTTTCCTGTGCTCATGCTCCGGGAGACGGAGGGCTTGCAGCTCTATACCCAGGTGACTGAGGACATCCAATTGCTGGACGCCGGGCAGGTGGACACATTTACTGTCTGGCTCAGTCCCAAGGCCCGGCAGGTCACCACACCGGGCCCCTGGAGCGCCAGCCTCCCCACCCCCTTGACCCGCTATGGGGCCATCGGCCCGGACACCGGCGGGGAATGGGTACAAATTTATGTACTCCCGGACCTGGACTTCTCCCTGGACCCGGAGGCCCTTTATAACGAAAACAAAAGCATCCTTTGGAACGAAGAACACGCCGCGCAATATCAGGTAAGCTGCACGCGTAATTTTCACTTTGTCACCGGCATACGGCCCATAGACCCGCCGTATGTCCTGGAGGGATAAATCAACGTTGAAATTGTTAGGAGGAACGAACACATGAAGAAGAAAAACCGTATTTTGCTGGCCGTCCTGTTTCTCATTGCCGCCGTCCTGGCCCTGACTCTGGAGGTCGATGTAAAATTTGGCAAAGCCGCCGAGGAAGCCTGGTACGCCGGCGACGAGGACTGGGACGAGGAAGAGGACTGGGCCGATTGATGGGTCCGGCGGGCTTCCGCTCCCTGACGGCCCAATATGACCTGCTGCCCGCCGGGGCGCGGGTGCTGTGCGCCGTCTCCGGCGGGGCGGACTCCATGTGCCTGCTCCATCTGCTGCTTCAAGAGGCCCCGGAGGGGGGCTTTCAGGTGGAGGCCGCTCACTTCAATCACGGCCTGCGGGGGGACGAGGCCCAGCGGGACGAGGAGTTCGTCCGGGCACAGTGCGTCCGCTGGCAGGTCCCGCTCACTGTGGGCCGGGGAGATGTGGGCGATTTTGCCCGGCGGGAGGGGCAGACCATCGAGGAGGCCGCCCGCACCCTGCGATACGCCTTTTTGGAGGAACGGGCCCAGACAGCGGGCTGTACCCACATCGCCACCGCCCACAACGCCGACGACAATCTGGAAACTCTGTTGCTCCATCTGGTGCGGGGGGCGGGGCTCCACGGACTGGCCGGGATTCCGCCCCGGCGGGGGAAGCTCATCCGGCCCCTGCTGGCCGTCTCCCGGCGGGAGATCGAGGCGTATCTGACCGAGCATGGCATACCCCATGTGGAGGACAGCACCAACACCGACGCCGCGTATGCCCGCAACCGCCTGCGGCATCAGGTAATTCCCATTTTACGCGCGCTCAATCCCCGTCTCAGCGAGCACACCGCCCAGACCATGGGCTTTCTGCGCTCGGACAACGACTATCTCAACGCCCAGGCCCTGGAGGCCTGCGGGCAGGCCAGATGGACGCAGGCGGGTCTGGTCCTCCCGGCGGAGGCCATCGCCAAGCTGCCGGAGGCCCTGGCCCCCCGCGCGGCCCGGCACCTGCTGGAGCGGACGGCCCAGGGAAATACCGACTGCTCCGCCGCCCACCTGCGGGCCCTGGTGGAGCTGGCCCGGAGCGGCTCTCCCTCGGGAGAGATTTCCCTGCCCCATGGGCGGGCGGCCCGGAGAATTTACGGGGACCTGCTCATCACCACCCAGGCCCCAGCCCCGGAGCCCTTCTCCCCCGTCCCCCTGGTCTGGGAGGGGGAAACGCCCCTAGAGGGAACCCCCTGGCGGTGCCGCTGCCGGGGCGTGCTCTGTCCCAAGCCGGAGGACCGGCGGCCTGGGGCCGTCTATCTGGCCAAAACCGCCCTGGAGGCCGGAGCCCTTCTGCGGCCCCGGCAGACCGGGGACACCCTGGCCCTGCCCGGGCGGGGCACAAAGACAGTAAAAAAGCTCCTTGTAGACGCCCGCATCCCCCGCCGGGAGCGGGACTTGCTCCCCCTTCTGGCAGACGGGCGGGGTGTGGCGGCGGCGGCGGGCTTCGGCCCCGACCGCAGCCGCGCGGCCCAGCCGGGGGAGGACGCCTGGGAGCTGGTATTTTGGAAGAAGGAAGTGTAAGCATGGCGCATGTGCTGGACAAGGACCTGGACCGGGTCCTCTTCTCGGAGGAAGAACTGAGCCGCCGTGTGGCGGAGCTGGGCGCGGAAATCACCCGGGATTACGCCGGAAAGGAGCCCCTTTTGGTGGGCATACTGCGGGGGTCCTTCGTGTTTCTGGCGGATTTGGTGCGGCAGATCAACCTGCCCTGCACGGTGGATTTCATGGCGGTGTCCTCCTACGGGGCGGGAACCGCCAGCTCCGGTCAGGTGAACATCGTCAAGGATTTGAGTGAGAGCATAGAGGGCCGGGACGTGCTGGTTGTGGAGGACATTTTGGACAGCGGGAACACCCTGAGCTGTCTGCTGGCCCTGCTCCAGTCCCGGAAGCCGGCCTCGGTGCGGCTGTGTACCCTGCTGGATAAGCCCTCCCGCCGGACGAAGGCGGTGGAGCTGCACTACTGCGGCTTCTCCATTCCCGACCACTTTGTGGTGGGCTACGGCCTGGATTACGCCGAGCAGTACCGCAGCCTGCCTTACATAGGGGTGCTTAAACCCGCCGTCTACGGGGGAGAATAGCCATAAGCCCATGGGGCTGTACCGCAGCTTCCCCTTCGTTACCCTATCTGGAAAGGACGTGTCCACCGTTTGAACTATCGTGGAGGTATACGCGACATAGGCTTTTACCTGCTGATTGCCGTGATCCTGTTTATGACTGTATTTGCCATGCGGGGCGGCTTTGACGCCCCCGAGCAGATTACCTATGGAGAAATCCGCACCCTGCTGGAACAGGAGCAGGTCACCCAGGTCCAGCTGAAGGACAACACCGTTACCCTCTGGCTCCGCCGCCCCATCAACGGGCAGGGCTCCGTCTCCTACGACGTGGGCGACCCCGACTGGTTCTACAACGACTTCAACGACCTGATTGTGGACCAGCAGAGCCGGGGCATCATCCACGGGTACGACTACCCGCAGGGCTTTGTGGCCCCCATTTGGATGTCGTTCATCCCCTGGGTGGTCATTCTGGTGGTTTTCGGCCTGTTGTGGTATTTCATGTTCCTGCGTCAGAGCGGGAACATGGGCGGGGGCAGCGGCAGCGGCGGGGGCGGCATTGACCGGGGCGCCCGCTTTGGCCGGGCCCGCACCCGCACCGGGGCCGACGAGCAGAAGAAGGTTACCTTCTCCGACGTGGCCGGGGCCCAGGAGGAAAAGGAAGAGCTTCAGGAGATTGTGGAGTTTCTCAAGGACCCCAAGCGCTTCCTGGAGCTGGGGGCCCGGATTCCCAAGGGCGTGCTGCTGGTGGGCCCGCCGGGCACCGGCAAGACCCTGTTGGCCAAGGCCGTGGCTGGGGAGGCGGGGGTTCACTTCCTGTCCATTTCCGGCTCCGACTTTGTGGAGCTCTATGTGGGCGTGGGCGCGTCCCGTGTCCGGGACCTCTTCGACCAGGCCAAGCGCAACGCCCCGGCCATTGTGTTCATCGACGAGATTGACGCCGTGGGCCGGCAGAGGGGCGCGGGCCTGGGCGGCGGCCACGACGAACGGGAGCAGACCCTCAATCAGCTCCTGGTGGAGATGGACGGCTTTGGCAACAACGAGGGCGTGGTGGTCATGGCCGCTACCAACCGTCAGGACATTCTGGACCCGGCCCTTCTGCGGCCCGGCCGCTTTGACCGTCAGGTCTATGTCGGCTACCCGGACATCCGGGGCCGGGAGGCCATTTTGAAGGTCCACTCCCGCAACAAGCCTCTGGGGGAGGATGTAGACCTGGCCGAGCTGGCCCGGAGCACCGGAGGCTTCACCGGAGCGGACCTGGAGAACCTCATGAACGAGGCCGCGCTGCTGGCCGCTCGAAAGCAGGCCCGGTTTATCACCATGGCCGACCTCCACGCGGCGGTGATTAAGGTCATCGCCGGACCGGAGAAGAAGAGCAAGGCGGTCATCGACCGGGAGCGGAAGCTCACCGCCTATCACGAGGCGGGACACGCCATCGTCATTCACGGCCTGGAGACTCAGGACCCGGTCCATCAAATCACCATCATTCCCCGGGGAATGGCGGGCGGTATGACCATCTCCCTCCCCAAGGAGGACGTGTCCTTCCAGTCCCGGAAGGAGCTCACCGAGCGTATCTCGGTTTGCCTGGGGGGCCGGGCGGCGGAGCAGCTGGTTTTGGGGGACATCTCCACCGGCGCGGGCAGCGATCTGCGCAAGGCCACGTCCATCGCCCGAAACATGGTGACCCGGTACGGCATGAGCCCCCGCGTGGGCAACGTGGTGTTCGACTCCGGCCACGACGAGGTGTTTATCGGCCGGAGCATGGCTCAGACAAAAAATTACTCGGAAGAGGTGGCCGCCCTCATCGACGAGGAAGTGAAGAGCCTCATCGACGGGGCCTATACCCGATGCGAGGAAATTCTCAACGCCCACCGGGCGGAGCTGGAGCTTGTGGCGGAATACCTTCTGAAATACGAGAACATGGACGCGGAAACCTTTGCGCTGGTGTTCACCGACCCCGGCGCGGTAAAGCCCCCCAAGGACTTTGGACAACCGGAGCAGAAGCCCGCTCCCCAGGCAGCGGACCACCCGGAGGGAAAGGAGCCCGGTCATGTGGACCATTGACACGATATTAGGCGACATTACCCAATTTCCGGCGGATGCCATCGTCAACGCCGCCAACTGCTCCCTGCTGGGGGGCGGCGGTGTGGACGGGGCCATCCACCGGGCGGCGGGCCCGGAGCTGCTGGAGGAATGCCGCACCCTACGCGGCTGCGAGACGGGACAGGCCAAGCTCACCAAGGGGTACCGCCTGCCCGCCCGCTACATCCTCCACACCCCCGGCCCCATCTGGCGGGGCGGGACCGCAGGCGAGGCGGAGCTGCTGGCCTCCAGCTATCGGAGCTGCATGGCCCTGGCGGCGGAGCACGGGTGCAAATCAGTGGCTTTCCCCTCCATCTCCACGGGTGTGTACCGTTTCCCCCTGGAGCTGGCCGCGCCCATCGCCGTCCAGACCGTCGCCCAATGCCTGGAGGCGGGCTCCTGCGTGGAGCGGGTGACCTTTGTATGCTTCAGCCCGGCGGTGCGGAAGGCCTACGAGCAGGCTCTGAACCGAAAGTGACCTCTAAATCCTATTCCCTCTCCGTCTCCCTCCAGGCGGCGGAGGGAATTTTTTTGCCGGAAAGACGGAGCCGGAAGGACCATTGACAAATTCTGCCGGAGCGGGTATGATAACCTCATTCACGCTTTGGCGCGCAAAAGCGCCGCTGGGGGTCTGCATATGATTGCCACCATCATCAACGCCGTTCTGGTTCTGCTGGGCAGCTGCCTGGGGCT
The DNA here is from genome assembly GCA_910585415.1 of uncultured Flavonifractor sp. Taxonomy (GTDB): domain Bacteria; phylum Bacillota; class Clostridia; order Oscillospirales; family Oscillospiraceae; genus CANAAV01. Next base: position 17,295 of record CAJUDT010000026.1, on the reverse strand, counting down.
GCTCTTCAAAAACCGTATCAGCGCCCGGTTTTCCTCCGGGCTCACCGCCGCCCTGGGCCTGTGTGTGCTGGGCATCGGCATCACCAATATGACCAGCACCAACGACACCCTGTGCGTCATCCTCTGCATGGTAGTGGGCACCCTTCTGGGGGAGGCCATCGACATTGAGGGCCGGATGGACGGTATCGGAGAACTCCTCCGCCGCCGTCTGGCCGGGGGCGGGAGCAACAGCCGCTTTGTGGAGGGCTTTGTCAATGCCTCGGTGCTCTTCTGCGTGGGGGCTATGGCCATCAACGGCGCGATGGAGGCTGGCATGAACCAAAATTACGACATCATCATCTCTAAGGGAGTCATCGACGGGGTGACCTCCATCACCTTCGCCGCCGCCATGGGCATGGGGGTGGTGTGCTCCGTCCTCCCCCTTCTGGTCTACCAGGGGGGCCTGACCCTCATCTTCGGTCTGGTGGGTCAGGGCATCCCGCCGGAAACCATCACGGAAATGAGCGCCGTGGGAGGGACCATCATCGTGGGCATCAGCCTCAACATGCTGGGCCTGCCCAAGGAGAAGCTCCGGGTGGGAAACATGCTGCCCGCCATTTTTCTGCCGCTGCTCTACCTCCCTCTCGCCCGCTGGCTGGCCGGACTTGGGGGGTAATGGCCGCTTTTTGCGGCTCCTGGCAAAGATATACAAAACTATATCATTATTCCACCGATTTCTTGTCCATATTTTATCCCAGCTTTTGAATAATATCTTCTAAATCCCAAGAAAAAAAGGTTGCACCACAGAGGAAAATGAGGTATACTCATACTGAACGCGGGGCCCGATTGGGTGCAGACCGGACACGGCGGCGCGGGTATGCAGCGCCTCCGCTGTGCGGGCGCGTTTTTTCGGTCTAACCCCCGTTAAAAAAATAACAAACTTGCGCTTTCAGCTTTACGGCACGGTTTCCATCCAAACACAAGGAGGCAGATAACATGGCATTTGTAACGCTGGAACAGCGGGGGCATGTGGGCATCATGACCATTGACCGGCAGGAGGCCCTCAACGCCCTCAACTCTCAGGTCCTCACCGACCTGGACGCCGCCGTGGACCAGGCGGAAAACAACCCGGAGATCTATGTGGTCATCCTCACCGGCGCGGGCCGCTCCTTCGTGGCCGGGGCCGACATTGGCGAGATGAAGCAGTTCTCCTCCATCGACGGCAAGCGATTCGGCGTTCATGGGGGCGAGGTGTTTCTGAAACTGGAGAACATGAGCAAGCCCGTCATTGCGGCGGTCAATGGCTTCGCTCTGGGCGGCGGCTGTGAGCTGTGCATGTCCTGCGACATCCGCCTAGCCAGTGAAAAGGCCAAGTTCGGCCAGCCCGAGGTCGGTCTGGGCATTACCCCCGGCTTCGGCGGCACTCAGCGCCTGCCCCGCATCGTGGGTATCTCCAAGGCCATGGAGCTCATCCTCACCGCCAAGACCATCGGTGCGGCGGAGGCCAAGGCCATCGGTCTGGTCAGCGAGGTCTATCCCCCCGAAGAGCTCATGCCCAAAGCCCTGGAGATGGCCGAGGCCATCTGCGCCAATGCTCAGATTGCCGTTTGCGAGTCCAAGCGCTGCATCCGCAAGGGAATGCAGACTGACATCTACACGGGCTCCGCCCTTGAGGCTGAGGCGTTCGGCGTCACCTGCGGCACCGAGGACAAGAACGAGGGCATGGGCGCGTTCCTGGAGAAACGCAAGGAAAAGCACTTCCAGAACCGCTGATGGCTCCCGTCATTGCCAATCCAGACCAGCAGGTCTGGGCTATGATTCTGAAGAACTTTGCGCACATCATCCCACAGGATACTTCCATAAAAAACAACGAAAAGGGGTATGTCATCATGAACAAGATTGTAGTGATCGGCGGCGGCACCATGGGCCTTGACATCGCGCAGGTCTTTGCCAAGAAGGGCATGGACGTTGTGGTCCGCGACATCAAGGACGAAATTCTGGACGCCTCCAAGGCCCGCCTGAACAAGGGTCTGGACAAGCTGGTGTCCAAGGGCAAGATGGACGAGGCCGGTAAGGCTGCTCTGCTGGGCAAGATCACCTTCACCACCGACCTGAACGCCGCTGCCGACGCCGACCTGGTGGTGGAAGCCGCCATCGAGAACCTGGAGATTAAGAAGAGCATCTTCTCCGAGCTGGATAAGCTCTGCAAGCCCGAGACCATTTTGGCCTCCAACACCTCTTCCATCTCCATCACCGCCATCGCCGCCGCCACCAAGCGCCCCGATAAGTTCATCGGGATGCACTTCTTCAACCCCGCCACCGTCATGAAGCTGGTGGAGGTTATCCGCGGCGCCAACACCTCCGACGAGACCTACAACACCATCCGCGACCTGTCCGTGGAGATTGGCAAGGAGCCCGTAGAGGTCAACGAGGCCCCCGGCTTCGTGGTCAACAAGATTCTCATTCCCATGATTAACGAGGCCGCCGACCTGCTCTACACCGGCGTAGCCACGGCCGAGGGCATCGACACCGCCATGAAGCTGGGCGCCAACCACCCCATGGGCCCCCTGGCCCTGGGCGACCTGATCGGCCTGGACGTATGTCTGGCCATCATGGAGACCATTTTCAACGAGACCGGCGATTTGAAGTACCGCCCCTCCCTGCTGCTGCGCAAGATGGTCCGCGCCGGCAAGCTGGGCCGCAAGACCGGTATCGGCTTCTTCGATTACAGCAAGAAGTAAGCCCTTTACCCTGTTGGACAGCATGACGGGCGGGAGGCCCGATTTCGAGCGTCCCGCCTGCCTGTTTCTGAAATACATATCTAGGAGGAAGGCAACAAATGGATCTGCACCTGTCCAAGGAGCAAGAAATGCTCCGCAAGATGTACCGCGAGTTCGCCGAGAACGAAGTCAAGCCCATGGCCGAATACGTGGACGAGAACGAGGCGTTCCCTGAGGAGAACGTCAAGAAGATGTCCAAGCTGGGCATGATGGGTATCTACTTCCCCAAGGAGTACGGCGGAGCCGGCGCGGACGTTCTGTCCTACGTCATGGCCGTCGAGGAGATGAGCAAGGTCTGCGCCACCACTGGCGTTATCATCTCCGCCCACACCTCTCTGTGCGCCGCCCCCATCTTTGAAAACGGCACCGAGGAGCAGAAGCAGAAGTACCTGCCCAAGCTGTGCTCCGGCGAGTGGGTAGGGGCCTTCGGCCTCACCGAGCCGGGCGCCGGCACCGACGCCCAGGGCCAGCAGACCACCGCCGTCAAGGACGAGAACGGGAACTGGGTGCTGAACGGCTCCAAGATCTTCATCACCAACGCCGGCTACGCCAACGTGTTCATCGTCATCGCCATCACCGGCATCATCGAGAAGCGGGGCCGCAAGACCAAGGAGCTGTCCGCCTTCATCGTGGAGCGCACCGACAAGGGCTTCTCCGTGGGCAAGCACGAGAAGAAGATGGGCATCCGCGGCTCCTCCACCTGCGACCTGATCTTTGAGGACTGCATCGTCCCCAAGGAGAACCTGCTGGGCAAAGAGGGCCAGGGCTTCAAGATCGCCATGAAGACGCTGGACGGCGGCCGCATCGGCATCGCCGCGCAGGCCCTGGGCCTGGGCGAGGGCGCCATCATCGAGGCCATCAAGTACACCCAGGAGCGCGTGCAGTTCAAGAAGCGCCTGAGCCAGTTCCAGAACACCCAGTTCCAGCTGGCCGACATGCACACCCGCATGCAGGCCGCCCAGTACCTGGTCTACGCCGCCGCCATGAAGAAGCAGAACCATGAGGATTACTCTATGGATGCCGCCATGGCCAAGCTCTTCGCCGCCGAGTCCGCCTCCGACGTGACCCGCCGCGCCGTCCAGCTGTTCGGCGGCTATGGCTACACCCGCGAGTACCCCGTGGAGCGCATGATGCGCGACGCCAAGATCACCGAGATCTACGAGGGTACCAGCGAAGTTCAGCGCATGGTCATTTCCGGCGCCATCTTGAAGTAAGGAGGAAATCGCAACATGAAATGTATAGTATGTGTCAAGCAGGTACCTGATACCTCCGGCGTGGTGGCGGTGAAGGAAGACGGAACCATGGACCGTGCGGCCATGGACACCATCACCAACCATGACGATCTGGCGGCTGTTGAGGCCGCCCTGCGGATTAAGGACGCCACCGGCTGCAAGGTGGTCGTGATCTCCATGGGCCCCCCGCCCGCCGAGGGGATGCTCCGCGAGCTGCTGGCCCGGGGCGCCGACGAGGCCGTGCTGGTCTCCGCCCGTGAGTTCGGCGGTTCCGATACCTACGCCACCTCTCAGATTCTGGCCGCGGCCATCAAGAAGGTGGGCGTGGACAAGGACGACATCATCTTCTGCGGCCGTCAGGCCATTGACGGCGACACCGCTCAGGTGGGTCCCCAGATCGCCGAGAAGCTGGGCGTGCCCCAGGTCTCCTACGTGGAGAAGGTGGAGGTCAACAACGGCAAGGTCACCGTTCAGCGGCAGCTGGAGGACGGCTACATGACCATCAAGGTCAACACCCCCTGCCTGCTGACCTGCCTGAAGGAGCTCAACGAGGCCCGCTACATGAGCGTGGACGGCATCATGGAGTGCTACGCCAAGCCCCTGAACGTGTTCAACTATGAGACTCTGAAGGACGATCCCCTCATCGACGTGGACACCATCGGCCTGAAGGGCTCTCCCACCAATGTGTACAAGTCCTTCTCTCCCCCGGTGAAGGGCGCCGGCATGATGCTGGAGGGCGCCGACAAGGGCACCGTGGACCAGCTGGTCGGCATCCTGAACGACAAGCATATCATTTAAGAGGAAGGAGAGATAGGAAATGGCTGAATTTAATAGCAAGGACACCGCCGCCTTCAAGGGCGTATGGGTATTCTGTGAGCAGCGCGAAGGCGTGATTATGAGCACTTCCTACCAGCTTCTGAGCGAGGGCCGGAAGCTGGCCAACGACCTGGGCGTGGAGCTGGCCGGCGTAGTGCTGGGCAGCGGCGTCAAGGAGGAATACCTGAAGTCCCTGGGCGGCTACGGCGCGGACAAGGTGTACTACTGCGACCATGAGCTGCTGGGCACCTACACCACCGACGCCTACACCAAGGTCATCTGCGAGCTGGTGGAGGACAAGAAGCCCGAGATCTTCCTGATCGGGGCCACCAACATCGGCCGTGACCTGGGCCCCCGGTGCGCCGCCCGGCTGCACACCGGCCTGACCGCCGACTGTACCCACCTGGACGTGGACGTGGCCAAGTACAAGGAGTTCCTCAAGACCACCTCCACCATCGACGTGGATAACACCGTGTTCGAGGAGAACACCAACCTGAAGATGACCCGTCCCGCCTTCGGCGGCCACCTGATGGCCACCATCATCTGCCCCCGCTTCCGTCCCCAGATGTCCACCGTGCGTCCCGGCGTGATGCAGACCCAGCCCTTCGATCAGGCTGGCGCGGATAAGACTGTCATTGAGAACGTCAATGTCAGCCTGTCCAAGGACGACATCAATGTGGAAGTCGTCGAGGTGGTCAAGGCCGCCAAGCAGCTGGTGGACCTGATCGGCGCCGACGTGGTCGTCACCGTGGGCCGCGGCATCAGCAAGGACGTGGAGACCGGCCTGAAGCTGGCCGAAGAGCTGGCTGGCGTGCTGGGCGGCGTTGTGGGTTCCTCCCGCGCCTGCGTGGACGCGGGCTGGATTACCGCCGACCATCAGGTGGGCCAGACCGGCAAGACCGTCCATCCCCGCATCTATGTGGCTCTGGGCGTGTCCGGCGCTATCCAGCACCTGGCTGGTATGCAGGACTCCGAGTGCATCATCGCGGTGAACAAGAACGACACCGCTCCCATCTTCGACGTGGCCACCTACGGCATCGCCGGCGACCTCTTCAAGGTCACCCCCATGCTCATCGAGGCCATCCGCAACCTCAAGGCCAGCAAGTAAGAGGCCGTTATACCGCAGCAAAACCGGCAGGAGAATCGCTCCCCTGCCGGTTTTTGTGGTCTTTAGTTTGTTTTCCAAAGGCTGGCGTCAGAGTCGAGCGACGCCCAATCCCCTCTCAGCGGCACCCGATATGGGAAAATCACGTCCCAAACCGTTAGAAGAAGCTCCCCCTGTTCCTCTCTGACCACGTACTCAGTCCGCTCCAGCCAGTCCCGGCCCAGGCTGTCCCGCTGATAGGCCACCAGCCGGAGGGTATCTCCTTCCTTCAGCTCCAGCTCCAAAGAAACAGGGACCTGGAGCGCCCCTTCTTCAGAGACCTGAGACAAATCCACCGCTACAGGCCCCCACACCGACTGGCCATTCCAATAAACCCGGAGCTCCAGGGAAACCGTCTCCACCAGGACCTTCCCCTCAGGCAAGTCCGCCGAACCGGGGTGCAGTGTTATTTTTACCGGCCCATTCCACCGGAGGACACCATTCTGGATAGCATCCTCTGTCAAACCGGGCTGACAGTTCACCTGGGCACAGCTCTCATCCAACAAGTCACTCCATGTCGTAAGAATGTGTACCTCTTTTGCCTCCCCGCTGTCAAAAATCGCGGAGAACGTAATATCATTTGCCAATGGACACGTGAGCTTTGCCGTATATTGCCCGCTGGCATTCAGCTGGCCCCGGGCTTGGATATACTCCCAGGGGAACTCGTCGGAGGCGGCCGAGAAAAAGACCTTCATCCCCTCCCGCACAGTCTCAGGGGCGGCGGTAAGGGAAAAGACCGCCTCCCCCGCCGGATAATCCACCGACTCCAGCACCACAAAGGCCGACAGTTCCGCGCTGGCCCTGGCTTTGGCCTCATTCACTTCGGCTTGCAGAGCCGCCATTTCCATCCTCACCTCGGAAAGGGACTCATCCAGGGAGTTGACGCGGGAGGACAGACCCACCAGCAACAGAATCAGCCATACCAGCGCCGCCGTCCACACCGGAACCAGCAGCATGGGCCAAGTAACCCGTTTGGGCTGCTGCGGCACTTCCTCCAAATGTTCCTTGGCGTCCTGGGGCTCCACAGGCTGTTCCACCTGGAGCAGGACCCCCACCGGCACCTGAAACAGGCGGCTCAGAGTCACCAGCTTGTCCACCTCTGGAATCGCCTGGTCCGACTCCCATTTGGAAATGGATTGGCGGGTCACGCCCAGGGCCTCCCCTAGGGCCTCCTGAGAATAGCCCGCCTCCTTGCGCAGGGCCTGAATGTGCTGTCCAAGGGTCATAGGGTCCCCCTCCTTTCTGCGTTCAGCATAGCAGACAGGGAGAATACCGGCCACCAACCGGCGGCTTCTTTTTGTCAACCAGCGGTTGCACCCCTTGGGGGAGAAGGGATTTTATCAGTCTGGAATATATTCCCGAATCCGCAGGACGGCTCCCAGCTCTTCGGCCATATTCCGGCAGCGCTGGATTTCCTCGGGGGTCTTATCCTTGTTGACGATGGTCATCATCACCGTAGGCACGTAGGCCGTGGCTCTCCGGGTGAAATCCAGCATGGCGTCCCAAGCGGCCTCCCCGGCGCGGGGCTGGGTGACGGCGCAGTATTCCTCCGCCGTGGAGCCGTTCAGGGAGATGGACAGAATATCAATGCGCCCCTTGAGCTCCGGGGTCACATCCCGGCCCAGAATCAGGTTGGCGTGACCGTTGGTGTTGATGCGGACCGGGGGGAGCTGGGGCGCCTGGGCCTTGAGCTGGTCCACCAGCCACAGAATATCGTCCGTACGGTACATGGGCTCCCCGAAGCCGCAGAACACCAGATTCCGGTATTTGGAAAAATCCCAGCTCAGAAGGTTCTCCAGGGCTTCCTCCCGGCTGGGCTCGTGCTCCAGCCACAGGTCGTCGGCATAGATGGACCCCTTGTGGCCGTTGTGCCGCAGGCAGAACACACAGGCGCAGTCACAGCGGTTGGTCAGGTTTACATACAGGCAGTCCTCGTACTCGTAGGAAATGGTCATCATAGCGGGGTATCCTCCTTACAAATTGAAAAATCGTCTCCCGTTTTCCAGGGTAATGCGCAAAATTTCCTCTGTGGAACTCCCCTTCAGCTGGGCCACCTTGGCGGCGGTGCAGGGAATCAGGGTGGAATCGCACCGCTGGCCCCGATGGGGCTCCGGGGCCATATAGGGGGCGTCTGTCTCCAGCATCAGCCGGTCCAGGGGCATCCAGCGGACCACCTCCGGGCCCCGCTTGGCATTGTGGAAGGTGATGTTCCCCGTGAAGGAGAGCATCCACCCCCGGTCCAGCAGGACCTTGGCATCCTCCAGGCTGACGGCACAGCAGTGGAACACCCCGCGGGCCTTGGGGTGGGCCCGAACCATGTCCAGGCAGTCCTTGTGGGCGTCCCGGTCGTGGACGATGGCGGGCAGGTCCAGCTCCTCCGCCAGGGAGAGCTGGGCGTCAAACATGTCGCGGGAAAAGGCCCGCGCCTCGGGGGTCTTGACCCAGTAGTAGTCCAGGCCGATTTCCCCCACGGCTTTGACCTTCTCATGGGCCAGCAGGGGGAGAAGGGCGTCCAAATCCGCCAGAGCCACCCCCTTCAAATTTTCCGGGTGGTACCCGGCGGCGGCATAGAGATAGTCATAGCGCTCCGCCAGGGCCACGGAGGCCCGTGAGGATTCCAAATCGCAGCCGGGACAGACCACCAGCTCCACCCCCCGCTCCGGCAGCGCGGAGAGCAGGGCGTCCCGGTCGGGGTCAAAGGCCTTGTCGTAATAGTGGGCATGGGTATCGAACAGCATACGGGGTTCCTCCCAAATATTCGGAAATAGGAGCTTTTCAACCGCCCTCAGATATGATACAATGAATCCATCTGAAATGCAAGGAGTGACATGGTTTGAAGCAAAATGAATTTCAGGAGCTCATGGCGCGCTTTGGCCTGCGGGCTGGGGGCGATCTGGCCCTGGGGGCCTGGAAGGGCTGGCCGGTCAAGGTAAAACGGGAACAGGTTTATGGTATCTGCAACATTCAGGCGGAGTTTGCCCTCTCCGGCCGGGTGGACAAGGAGCACGCCAAGGCCATTGCCCGGGAGGTAAAGGCCTATAAAAACTGTTCGGCCATTCTTGGGCTTTCGGCCGTAGTGGTGGTGCCGGACAAGCCCAAGCTGGGCAGCTTTACCGAGCGGTTCACCGCCGTGATGGATTTGGTGGTGCAGGGGCTGGCGGAGGCCGGAGTCAAGCCGCCGGTGGTCTGTCCCCTGTGCAAGGGGGGCGGGTGCGACAGCATGGCCCTGCTGAATGACAGCTATGTTCCCACCCACCGGACCTGCGTCACCAGCTCGGTTCAGGGCACCCTGGAAAAGGCGGAGAAGGAGAACACCGGCAATTACCTCACCGGCCTGATTGGAGCCCTGCTGGGGGGACTGGTGGGCACCCTGCCCAACATCCTGGCGGCGGTGTTTCTGGAGCGGGTCATCGCCGTTCTCTACGCCCTCATTCCGATTTTCGCCTACTACGGCTACAAGCTCTTTAAGGGCAAGATGAATAAAGGGGCCTTCGTGTGCGCCCTGCTGTCCTCGGCGGTCAATTTGTTTATCATGCAGTACCTCTATGTGTACGTCATCTTTGTCCAGCGGCTGGGCGGGATGCTCTCGCCAGGGGACGCGCTGTACTATTACATGGACATGCTCACCGGAGGCAACCTCACCGCCGATTTGGCCCAGTCGGCCCTCTTCCTGGGCCTGGGGCTGTGGATTTCCTGGGGCGTAATTACCCGCACCGCCAAGCAGGATATCCATCAAGCCGCCGCCGTGGCCAGCACCCTCCAGTCCCTTCCAGGCGTGGCCGCGCCCACCTCATCGGAGGAATAGCCTTTACATGTAAAACCCTGCGCCGGGGAAGCGTCCCAGCGCAGGGTTTTTATACAAGCGGTCTGTTTCAGGTCCTGCGGACCGCCATCCATATCCGCGCCGCTCCAAGTACGATGACCCCCGGCAGCATAAATAAGACGGATAGAAGCTGGGGAAGGTATCGAAGTATCCCTGACTCTTCAGAATGTATGGCAAGGTAGTCCACACAGCACCCGACGCACAAAAGCACGGCGTAGAGCCCCAATAGTACAATCACGTTGTGGCGGACACCCGATCTCGCACACAAAAAAGCGGCGGCGAGCCCAATAACGGCGCTGATGACGGTCAACACAAATTCAATAGGAAATCCCCTCGCTGTCAGGAAGAAGTTGAAAAGCACCTTCATACATATGTAAAAAATAACGAGAAATACTGCGTCGTCAATGACGCCGCGCAGGTTCACCTTTTTACCTGCATTTTCAGGCTGTGACATAATCCCCACCCTTTCTGCTCCGTTCAGCGGCAATCGTACCATCGTCATCCTGCCAGCGCGAGGGCTGAAATTCACCTGGCCACGGTCCCCACCCCTCTCCTTCATCATGCAGAACGCGGGCTGATGTTGTGTTATTAGGATGTTAACATACCAAGAATTGCTTTCACACTAAGATTTCCGAAAAGTTTTTTTAAAAATCACAGCTTTTTTGCGGCGATACGACTCAACTCATCTCAAACTCACCAATCACATTTCCCTCAAGATCGTAGACAGGAATCATATAGGATTTACCAATCTCTACAACCGTCCCAGGCATCACCATAAAATCCTCCTGCCGGACAAAGCCTTCTTTCCCATTTGTCGCTGCGGCAGCAATCAAATCCGGCGCATAGCCCAGCATCCTCTCCAGATCCAGTGCGCCGTAAGTCTCTCCCCTGCTGTTCCTCGGATAGTCTCCATCCACCAGCCAGATTTCCGCCAGATGCTGAAGCGTCTCATCCTCCGGCGTCACCGGGGCCTGCTTTTCGGGGGTCAGCTTCTGGGTAATGCCCTCCTGAATAACCTGAATGAGCTGCGGAATGTGCAGGCACGCGAAATTCGCGCTGCTGAGAAGGGCGCCATCGTTCTCCTGTGCTACCGCCTCAAAGGCTTCACCGGCATTGATGCGCGCCAGTCCGGCGGCAAGCTCATCTTGATAAAGCTCTGTCTGTTTCTTCAAATTGGCAAAGCGTCCACCGGCAAAGGAGCAGTTCTCTGGAATCAGGCCGTTGATCTTTTCCAAAAGCGCTTCGATCTCCGTCAGCCGGGCAGCGCCATCCTGGTCCGCTTCGGGGTTGCTGAGTGCTGCCAAGCGATGGCTGGCTGGGAGGGCATCCGTGAGAAAGTTCTCCAACTGCGCCTGGGTTTCTGGAGATAGCGGAGTCCGCAGGAACACCATGGAACCGCCGTTGTTCGGAAGGGCGTCATAGGCTACTTCTTTCCCCAAAAGCGCCCCAATGCTCCGCAGGGGCAAATATACCGTGTTCTGATAGACGGCCGGATAAACTGTAACACCAGCAGCATTGACCAGCTTTTGGGTTTTGCCGTCCATCGTGATGGAGATACCGGGGTCCAACTGGACATCCAGGCCTTCTTCCTTCATCTTTTCCCATGCAAGCTCTTCCTCGGGTGTATCCGGTACAAGCGCCGGCAGTTCCCCATCTGTACCAGAAAGTGACACCGTGCGGCTGGAGGCGTCCCATGCCGCGTTCTTACCCAGCCACGCCCCTGCGGTGGGCAAGGGGATGTACACGGTGCCGCCATAGCTGAACCGGGGGACCACCTTCCCGGAGGCGTCCCGGAAGTCGGTGACCATGACCGTTTCACCGTCAACCATGACCGCTCCACCCCAGTACTCCGCATGGACGGTCTGGGGGAGGGTAGCCCCGTGGGCTGTGCAGAACCCTGCCAGCATAGACAGGCAGAACAATGCGGAGAAAACTTTCACTTTTAAGTTGCCTTTCATGAGAAACCTCCTTTGGTTGTCTTGGGCATACAGGCAGGACAGGAGCATTACCCCTGCCCTGCCAACGCGAATCACGAGCTATACTTTTTCCAGTATCACTCTGGGCGGAGCATAGGGCTCGTCCTTAGGAAAAGCGCACAGTCACATTGCAGTTTACCTTGCCCACGTCAGGTCTCGACCACACGTTGATGTTGTCATGCACTGAGGGGTAAAATGTTGCCCCACCGTAGCGGCCACCATAAACCATCACGATATCGCCCTGAGTAGAATTGATGTCCATCTTGATCTCAGGGGTGCCATTTTCGTTGTATCTGGCAATCACCCTTGTCCAAATCTGGGATGCACCGTTCAGGGCCTCGATTCCGGTAAAGGTAACATAAATTGCGCTGTACTCGTCCACAAAATCCGGGTAAGCCATGCCCACATATGTATATTTAGCGCTTGTAAGCTCCACATAGTTTGTGGCGCGGGTGCTGTTGGAGGCGCGGGTCTGGGGAGTAGCGTTGCCAGTTACCACCTTAGCGGCATTGACCATGATATCCTGTTCTTCCTGGGCGGAAGCGCCAGCAGGGATAGCCACTTCAACCACCTGCGTGCGCTGCTCGTTGGTAACAGGGTCCACTTCGATCACAGTTATCTCCGTTGTTTCTCCGCGGCCGAAGCGCTGCAAAGGGTAGCGGAGATGAGCATCGCAAACGCGAGGACGGCACTTGTAAACTTCTTCATTTTGAAATTCCCCTTTCTCTTTCTGTGTAACTTGCACACTCCATGATTACCGGATCACTTGCTTGTAGTCGCTGATCGTGTCGGTACCCTTACTTCCGACCACCTGCACAGAATACTCCATGCGGTAAGTCGCGCCGGTGGTAACTTTGCTGCTGGTATAAGTGTCCGCGAACTCCAAGGTTCCTGTTCCCTTCAGACTGGTCCACCGATACAGAACCGTGAAACCACCTTCGCCGTCGCTTTTGAGCAGGGTAATTGTAGCTGTGATGCTGGCGTTCCTGTCCGCCGCTTCAACGCAGAGCGAACAATCAGCAGTGTTTCCGTAGACATAGAAACTTGGAGCATAGCTAACTGTGCTGTCTGCCCTCGGAGTTACCGCCAGTGCGTTGACGTTCAGCATGAGGCACAGCGCCAGCATCATTACAGAGATGCGCTTGACCATGACTTTCACCTCCTTCCCTATGATGTAGAGCATGGGTCTGCCGTGTGCTCTCATACTAGTAACGCACCAGCTTTTAATTCCATAACAGGATTTCCGAAAATTTTTCAAATTTTTTTATTTTTATTTTTCGGCCCCTATAAAGCCAACACCGTCCCATTCAATCAAATAAGTCACGCTCTCGGCGATCTGAATGAGTTCTTCCCGGTCCAACGTGGCGGTGATGCAATAGGCTACCCCATTCTCTCCATCCATCCATACCAGATGGCTGGGCCAGCCTTCTATGTTGGAAAGCATTAATGTCGCAGGGAGTCCGTTGATTTGAATTTCATAGCTATCAGAATGTTCGTTATCCACAACAAAGTCAGATATTCCTTTATCTGACAAAGATGCACATTTATAGTATATATAATCGCCTGCCTCGTCTTCATAAGTAATCTTAATAAAAAATTCATTCGGAATCCACTCTTTCATCAACTCGAACCCATCCGGAATATACGCAGGCCGGTAATTACAAACATCCGCAAAACCCTCTTGACGCTCTGACACAGTAAAGACCGCAAATTTGTCCCCCCAAATTACAGACATCTGCTGCGCCACCCACGCTCTGGCCTCCGGGCTGACCGCCAGCACCCCGCCCAGACCAATGCCCGCCACCAGCACAATGCTCGCGGCGGTCTGGAGGACTTTTTTCCACATGGGCCGGCTCTTGCGTTTGGCATACCCAAAGGGGTCCTTCAACAGCCGTTTTCGCTCCCGGAGATACCGGGCGGAAAATTCCGGCTCCGGCTGCGGCTCTTCCATCACCTGCTCCCACTCCGCCCGCGCAGCATCCATCAGGGCGGAACGCAGCATTTTGTCAAATTCAAATGGCTCCACAGCTGTATCCCTCCTGCTTCAGGCGCCGAATCAGCAGGGCTCTCCCCCGCTGTATCCGGACGCCCACGGTTCCCTCCGTGAGGCCCAGCGCCTCTGCGATCTCCCGGTTGCTCCGCTCTAACACAAATTTCAATTCAAGCACCTCCCGATACTGTTCCGGCATGGCGCGGATCAGCGCCACCAGATGGCGGTAGGCGCTCTCCTGTTCCACGTCCTCCGGCGCGATGGCGTCCCAATCCTCGTCCAGAGGTTCGCTCCGCCCCTCCTGCCGCAGGATATCCACTGCGGCGTGTTTCACTATAGTAACGCACCAGGGGGCAATTTCATAACAGTTTTTTTCAAAAATTTTTTTGAAATCCTCCCAATGCCTGACGATGCTCACCATTGCGTCCTGCACCGCCTCCTCCGCCAGGGAAGGCGCTCTCAGGATATTGAGCGCCACCGTGTACAGTTTTCGCTCGTACCGTTCATGGAACTCCAGAAAGAGCGCACGGTCCGCCTCTCCTTCCAACAGCGCCAGCAGCACCAACATGGCTGTCCCTCCTTTTTCCTATGAGTATACCATAAGGCTGGGCGTTTGCAACAAAAATTTCCCCCTTTTTGCCGATCACCCAGGCCTCTCCGGTTCCGGATGAGCCACCGGCGCAGACTTCTGAAAACTGAAGTCTGGATTTCCGCCAGTCTCCTATGCTCAGATATAGGGAGGACTCCCAACGGTTAAACCGATGGGAGTCCCTTTTTGCTGGAAAAACGGCCGCGCCGTCCTTAATCACTCAGGCGAATGATACTCAGGGAGGCGCCTGCTCCGTTGCCCATCAGAGTGGCAATACCAGCAGTATTGGTGTACATCTGAAGGGAAATGGGGGAGCCCGCAGGCACCGTACGCAGGATTCGGCATTCAAAGCTGGAGATAGAAACCACCGGCGCAATGGCGGAGTCGCTCACGCTCGCGTTGTTGATCATCAGCCGGGTCCCCATTTGCAGGGCTGCGGTGATATTCACATGGTAGGTGATCAGATAGTTGCCGCTTCTGTTCACCGTAAACACCGTGTTGTCCGGACTGACAGTGATATCCGGGGAGAGAAGCTGGACATCGGGCAGGGGAATGGAGGTGCCGCCTGTAGCCACCTGGAGCTTGAGGCCCTTGGTATTGGCGGCGTAGGCGGAAATCAGGCTGGGACCGGTGGCCCCGGCGGGACCTGCGGGACCTTCAGGACCCGTCGCGCCCGTCGCGCCGGTAGCGCCTGTTGCACCTGCCGCACCCGGCTGCCCCTGTGAGCCGGTGGGACCAGTGGCCCCGGCTGCACCGGCGGGACCCTCCGCGCCCACGGGACCGGCGGGGCCGGTAGGACCTTCTGCGGGACCCTCCGGGCCAGCGGGACCGATTGGTGCAGTAATTTGTGCGCAACCAAAATATGGCTTTGAAAGTTACAAAATAATATGAAAATGTACCCCCTTTATAACTCCACACGCAATTAACTTTCCATCAAAGTCAAGCCATACTTTAAGTCTTTCCTAACGATAAACTTTAAGGGGGATTCTTGAGAATGTGTAAAATCATAACAGTCGCCAATCAGAAGGGCGGAGTGGGCAAAACGACAATCTGCCAGCACCTGTCCTACATCATGGCCGAGCAGGGGCGGCGGGTTCTATGTGTAGACTTCGACCCCCAGACAAACCTTTCGGCCTCCCTGCTCTCAGAGCGGCAACTCCCCAAAGAAAACATCCATAACCTCATGCTCTGCCTGCTGGAGGACTGTGAGCTTCCAAACATCGAGGGCCATATCCAGCACTGCGGCAAGGTGGACTTGCTCCCCGGCAGCAAGGACCTGGCGCGATTGGAGGTCAGCCTGCTCACCGAGATGGGCACCGAGCGATTCTTACAGGAAATCCTCTCCCCGCTCCGCGCCAGCTACGACTACATCATCATCGACACCAACCGGGCGGCCAGTCCGCTCATGACCAACGCACTCACAGCGGCGGACAGTGTGCTCATTCCTCTCTGCCCGGAGTTCTACTCCACAGAGGGTCTAGGAGACCTCATCCGGAGCGTTCTGAAAAACAAGCGCCGCCTCAACCCGGATATCACCTTTGAGGGAATCGTTTTTTCCCGCTGCAACCTGCGCACGAACCTGTACCGGAGCACCCGCACCAATGTTGAGAAGGCGTATTACGGCGCTGTCCGGGTATTCCAAAGCGCGATTCCCGACACAGTAAAGGTGAGCGATGCGATCAGCCGGGGGCTGACGGTTATGGAATATGCCCCGGATTCCAAGGCCAGCGCCGCTTACCGTGCCTTTGCAAAGGAGTTGATGGAACATGACACGCAAACTGCCGCCACAGAAGGGAGTACAATCCATATCCTCCCTGACTGCGGAACTCGCCGCGTCGGATGAAGGACAAGCTCTCCCTCAGCGGCAGAAAGGGCGGCTGATGTTCCTCTCCTTTAACCGGCTTCGCCAGTTCCAGGGGCATCCATTTCGGCTCTATACCGGGGAACGGCTGGCGGATATGGTGGAGAGCATCCGTCAAAATGGAATACTCATGCCCCTCATTGTCCGGCACATCACAGAGGATGCGGACTATGATTACGAGCTGCTTTCCGGCCACAACCGAATGAATGCCGGGAAGCTGGCCGGACTGGAAGGAGCGTGGTGTCTGGTCAAAGAGGGATTGAGCAGCAGTGAGGCGTTGATGTACGTGATTGAGACAAACCTTTTACAGCGCTCTTTTACGGACCTTCTGCCCAGCGAGAAGGCGGCTGTGCTGGCTATGCGTTACTCGGAGATGTTCTCCCAGGGCAAGCGGAACGACATATTGGAAGAGCTGCAGCAGCTGGAAGCGGGAAGCTCCGGCAATACGACTTGTGGAATTGAGTTCCACAGGTCCAGGAGCCGGGACACCCTTGGGCGGGAGTACACTCTAACCGGACGGCAAATCGCCAAATATGTATCGTTGGACCGGCTGGCCGACAGCCTGAAAATGAAACTGGACGCTGGGGAGCTGACCATCAATTCCGGCGTTGCCTTATCCTATCTGGACGGCCCATCCCAATCCAGTGTAGCCGCCGCACTGGAGCAGTACGGCAAAAAGCTCACAGACGCGCAGGCCGCAGAGCTGAGGACCCTGGCAGGCTCCGGCACACTCACGGTACCGGCCATCCTGGACGTTCTGACACGCAGCAAGGGCGGCAGCCTCAAGAGCATCCACATCAAGCCCGCCGTCTATGCCCCCTATTTTGCGTCAGACACCCCGAGAGAGGAAATCGAGCAGGTTATCCGCAAAGCCTTGTCCCTCTATTTCAGCCAAAGGGAGGAATCCGCATGACAGAAACGACACAAGTAGAATTGACCAGCTGCCCGGAGGTACTTCAGCAGGCCGCAGCAGAGCTTTTACACAGCCAGCAGGGGGCAAGCGTAGTATCCGTTACCCTGACAGAGAGCACGCCCTATATGGATAAAGCCGTCAACGCCAATTTGAAATTGTAAGAAAACGCCGAAGAAATTTTGTAGTTTTTCG
>CAJUDT010000025.1 GCA_910585415.1 uncultured Flavonifractor sp. | reverse complement strand
GGGCGGGGCTGCTCTGATAGAAGCGGTCAAACAGGTGCTCCGGGTCCGGCCTGGGACCGGGAGGCAGTGCATTGGAGAAGGAAATCACGCCGTCCCGGCCGGAGACGGCCAGCCCGCCGCCGCCGTGGCGCAGGGCGTTGGCAATCAGGTTCCGGTACACCCGGCCCAGAGCCTCCGGGCTGGCCCACAGGGTCATGTCCTCCCGGTCAAACCGTAGCTCCGGTTCCACCCCCGCCGCCTCCAGCTGGGGATAAAACTCCGCCAGCGCGTCCCACAGGGGCGGCAGAGCCGCCAGCTCTCTGCACTCCAGCGGCAGGGAGCCGCTCTGCAGGCGGGTATATAGAAAGAGCTCATCCAACAGCTCGTCCAGCTCTCTCAGGCGCTTGTCTATAATGCTCCGGTATTCCGCCTGCCGTTCCGGCTCCCCCTCCAACAGTGTCAAATAGCCCATGGCCCCGGCCAGAGGGGTGCGGATGTCGTGGGAGATGCAGGCCATGGTGTATTTCAGCTCCCGCTCCCTCCGCTGAGTCTCCAGGCGGAGCCGCCGCCCCTCATCCAGCCGGGCGTTGACCGCCTGACACAGCCGCCGGGGCGCCGTGCCGGACATCCTCACCGTCAGACGCAGATTGCTCTCGGTTGGGGTCTCATCCAGCGCTCGGGCCATCTCCAGCAGTTGGGCGCGGTAAGCCCACAGGCGCAGCAGAGCAATCCCCAGGGCGGAAAGGGCTAGCATCAGGGCAGGCAGCATGGAACTTCCTCCTTAAATATCCCGCTTCTCCATAGACAACAGGCTTCCGATTCCGTAAATGGCCGCCCATGTGATGATACAGGCCAGAATCACCCAACTTTGGGTAATGCCGTTCTGAGGTACATAGACGCCCGCTACCACAGAGGAGAGGAAAAATTGCTCCAGGGGAGGCCAGTGCAGCAGGTTTCCCAATGTCCCCATAAAAGCGGCTGTCAGCCCGCTCCCGGCTACCAGGGACAGAATGATACCCAGGGTGGTGTTTCTGGTCAGCAGGACCAGAGCCAGGGCCATGAGGGCAAACGCCCAGTGGGGCAGCCACATCCAAAGGGTATACCGCAAAATCTGTGAAATGGAATCCGGCGCCGGATACATGTGAATCACTACAGGGGACAACAGCATCACCAGGACGGATAAAAGGGTAATGATTCCACTATAAATGCCTGACAGAGCAAATTTTGAAAGGACATAATCCCGGCGGCGAGGTTTGACGCAACAGATATTTTTGATAAATCCGCTGGAAAAATCGCCGTTTACAAACAAGGTCATTCCAATCCCGGTCATGACCAGCAAAAAGCCGCTGCCCAAGGTTTCGTGCATGAAGTCCAGCTGTGACATATTTTGGATGTAATCGCTCATCATGCGGTCTGCCTCTGTGATTTCTGCGCCCTGGGCTTCCATCTCATCCATCATTTCCGGGTCTGCGATGGCGTGCGCCATGACAGTCACCATAATCAGTAAAACAGCCGTCACAACCAGAATAATATAAAAGCTCCGGTTTTGGAACAGCCGCCGCAAATCCATCCGCAGTAAGTTAAACATGCCCGTTTCCTCCCATCCGCTCCAGAAAATAGCTCTCCAGGTCCT
This sequence comes from uncultured Flavonifractor sp., assembly GCA_910585415.1. GTDB lineage: Bacteria > Bacillota > Clostridia > Oscillospirales > Oscillospiraceae > CANAAV01. The sequence goes on along the minus strand of CAJUDT010000025.1, from coordinate 23,844 downwards.
GCTGGTGCAAGCCCAGTTCCTCCAATGCAATGCCCGCTTGGGTGAGCACCTGCACCACGGCCCTGGGGTCTGCGGCTTCGTAAATTCGGATTTCCCCCTCTGGCCGCATTTCCCAGCGGGTTATTTTGAGCGTCTGCTCCAGCACAGCCGCCGCCTTCTGGGGTTGGTCGGAGCGCAGGTGCAGATAGTCGGTACACTTCTGTTTCAGTTCCCCGGCGGTAATCTGCTCCACCATCCGGCCCTGCTGGATGATGCCATACCGGGTGGCGATTTTGCTCAGTTCGCCCAGAATATGAGAGCTGACCAGTAGCGTCAGCCCCTGCTCCCGGTTCAGCCGAAGGAGCAGCTCCCGCATGTCCCGGATGCCCTCCGGGTCCAGGCCGTTGATGGGCTCGTCCAAAAGCAGCAGGTCCGGTCCGCCCAGCAGGGCCAGACCGACGCCCAGCCGCTGCTTCATGCCCATGGAGTAGCGGCCAACCGGCTTTTTCTCCCTGGGCGCCAGGCCCACCAGCTCCAGAATTTCTTCCGCCTGCCGCTCCGGGCGGTCCAGCCCCAGAAGCGCGGCATACAGCCGGAGATTGTCCCGCCCGCTCAGGTCGGGGTAAAGGCCCGGCTGCTCAATGAGAGCCCCCACCCGGCGGCGGGCCACCGGGTCCCGGACGGGCTTGCCAAATATCAGCACATCCCCCAGGGTGGGCCGGGCCAGCCCGCACAGGAGCTTGAGGGTGGTGGACTTGCCCGCGCCGTTTTGACCGATGAAGCCGTAAATGTCCCCCTGCTCCACCAGCAGGTCCAGATGGTCTACGGCCCATTTGTCTCTGTATTGCTTGGACAGTCCCATGGTCTGTATCACGGTCATGTAAAAGCCTCCTTTTTCGTTTGCAGGCTCAGTATGACAGAGAAGTGTCCAAACATCGCAAAGCAAAGGTAAAGAAAGTGCAAAGTTTACTCGGCCAGCTTGAAGCCGATGCCCCATACGGTCTGGATGTACTGGTCCGTGCCGCTGGGCCGCAGCTTGGCGCGGATGTTGCTGATGTGGACGGTGATGGTTTTGTCCTCAACGGCGTACTGCTCCTGCCAGACGGCCTCATAAATCTGCTGCTTGGTAAACACACGCCTGGGCCGGCCCGCCAGGAGCTCCACAATCTTAAACTCGTGGGCGGTGAGGTTCACCGGCTGTCCGGCGGCGGTCAAGGTCCGCTCGTCCAGGTTCAGCACCCAGTCCCGGTAGCGCAAAAGGACTTCCGTGGGGACGGCGCTGGCGTGGCGGAGCTGCACCAATATCCTGGCCCACAGCTCCTCCAGCTGATAGGGCTTGGTGAGGTAGTCGTCCGCCCCCAGGCCCAGCAGCTCCACCTTGTCGGAGAGCTCCGTTTTGGCCGAGAGTACAATCACCGGCGTCCGGCTGGACTGGCGTATCTCGGTGATGAGCGCACGGCCGGACAGCCCTGGAAGCATCAGGTCTATCAGCAGCAGGTCAATGCCGCCCGCCTGCCAGAGCCGCCGCCCCTCGGTGCCGGAAAAGGCCTGACTGCACAGGCAGCCCTGCCGCCGCAGGTATTCCGCAGTGGAGTTGTTGATATCGGTGTCGTCTTCAACAATCAGGATGTGGGACATGAGAGGGCCTCCTCGGTCAATTTTGAACATTATACCGCATTCGGAGCTGGAAGAAAATATCCTTTTATGGAAAAATGCCTGAAAAAACATCCGCCGTGCCCGGAGAAAAAGCCCGAAACGGTGAAATTATGCCTTGACAGAAGCCGGGCTTTCCGCTATTTTGATTTACGAGAGCCCCGGCGGAGGCCGGGGTGGGAAGCAGCGGAACGGGCCGGTGGATGGAGGACGACCATGGAGGATAAGTATAAGTATATCTTTAACGAAACACTGCGTATGTCCAACGATGGCTTTATCGTGGTGGACACGGAGGGCGTGGTCATTGATATCAGCGAGTGTTACAGCGACTACCTGGGCCGGCCGCGAAGCTGGATTGTGGGCCGGGATATTCGGGAGACCATCCCCAACACCAAAATGCTGGAGGTGGTCAAATACGGCTATGAGGATGAGCTTGCCCTTCACAAATATGTACCGGGCTATACCCGGGACGCGGACGACGACTTTGTGCTGGTGAGCCGGGCCTGTGTCCGGGACGAGCGGGGCGTTATCATTGCCGGCATTGCCCAGGTGCATTTCCGGCAGCAGATGGTGGAGAGCGCCAAGCGAATGCTGCGGGAGTACAACGCCATGGAGTTTTACCGTCAGGAGTATGAGAGCTCCGACCGGAAAAATTATACCTTTCAGAACATTGTGGGCAGCAGCGAGCGCTTCCAGCGCAAGATTAAGGAGGGCATCAAAGCCGCCAAGACCAATTTTCCCGTGGTGCTCACCGGGGAGACGGGCACCGGCAAGGAGGTCTTTGCCCGCGCCATTCACAACACCAGCTCCCGGGCCAAAATGCCCATGGTGTGCATCAACTGTGCCGCCATTCCGGCGGAGCTGCTGGAGTCGGAGCTCTTCGGCTATGAGGAAGGGGCCTTTACCGGCGCGCGAAAGGGCGGACGGAAGGGAAAATTCCAGCTGGCCGACGGGGGGACCATCTTTCTGGACGAGATCGGCGATATGCCGCTGCCCATGCAGGCCAAGCTGCTCCGGGTGCTCCAGGAGCGGGAGATTGACCCGGTGGGCGGGCGGGAGGCCGTTCCGGTGGATGTCCGCATCATCTCGGCCACCCGGAAGGATCTGGTGGCGATGCTGGCCAGGGGAGAGTTCCGGGAGGATTTGTACTACCGGCTGAATGTCATCAACATCGAAATGCTCCCCCTGCGGCACCGGAAGGAGGACATTGCGGAACAGGCGGTGTATTTCCTGAACCGGCTGAACAGCGAGTATCAGCAGTCCGTGGCTTTCTCCAAGGAGGTGCTGGAGAGCTTTCAGCAGTACGAATGGCCGGGAAATATCCGGGAGCTGGACAATGTTATCAAGGGGGCCTACGCCACCTGCGACGGCGTTACCATCGACCTGGCGGACCTGCCGTGGAAATTCCAGACGGCGGGGAGCGGGAAGCCCGAGCCCGGCTCTGGCGCTCCGGCCTCCGGGGAGGCCGAAGGCAGCCACACCTCCAGTGTAGCTGCCTCCCTGGACTGGAGGGAGTGTATGCCCATGAAGGAGCGCCTGGAGCGTGTGGAATACGCCATGATTCAGGACGCCTATGACCACTTCCAGAGCGTACGGAAGGCCGCCAGCTGCCTGGGCATGAGTCTGGCCACATTTGTGCGCAAGAGGAGCCTGTATTCCGAAAAATATGGATAACGGCCACATTCAGCCGCCGGAACGGGTGGGGTGGAATCAGTGAAAGTGTTTCGGAATTGATGCTTCAAAAATGAATCGTTCAAAAAATGAAACGACAGGATGCGCCGCTTCTTCGACAAGAGAGGAGCGGTGCATCTCCTTTTTTGTCAGAAAACCCTTAAAAATGGAGGAAAAAGGGAGAAAACAGGGAAGTTTCAAAAAAATTCCCGGCGGGGCGGCGATATGGCACGGCGGTTGCTGATTATAACAGACGCGTAAGCTGTGTGTTAGAACCCCAACGAAATTTGGTAGGAGGTCGAGAGTATGTGTGAAACCTGCAAGGCATTGGCGGACAGCCTGGAAAACACCAGACTGGAGGTGGAAGGCGCGATTGCCATCGTCACCATGGACCGCCCCAAGGCGCTCAACGCGTTGAGCGACAAGACCCTGAACGAGCTGGACCGGATTTTTACCTATCTGGCCGGGGCGGAGGAGATTTTGGGAATCATCCTCACGGGAGAGGGCAAGGGCTTCGTGGCCGGCGCCGACATCTCCCAGATGCAGCCCTATGGCCCCAGCGAGGGCCGGGCTTATGCCGACCGGGCGCAGACCCTGTTCAACAAGATTGAGGGCATCGAGAAGCCGGTGATCGCCGCGGTGAACGGCTACGCCCTGGGCGGCGGCTGTGAGCTGGCCATGTCCTGCGATATCCGCATCGCCTCCGAGAAGGCCGTCTTTGGTCAGCCCGAGGCCAATTTGGGCGTGATTCCCTGCTTTGGCGGCACCCAGCGCCTGCCCCGTCTGGTGGGCACCGGCATTGCCAAGGAGCTGATTTACACCGGCCGTCAGGTGAAGGCTGCGGAGGCCAAGGAAATCGGTCTGGTAAATCAGGTGGTCCCCGCCGACGCCCTGCTGGACGCAGCCAAGGACATGATGAACGCCATCACCGGCAAGGCGCCCATCGCCATCCGCTATTCCAAGGTAGCCATCAACCGGGGCATGGATGTGGACCTGCGGGCCGGACTGGAGCTGGAGAAGGACCTGGCCGCCCTCACCTTCGGCACCGAGGACAAGCAGGAAGGTATGGACGCGTTCCTGGCCAAGCGTCCCGCTGTGTTCAAGAACCGATAGTCCGCCTGTGCGCTGCGGCTGAGGGAATCCCTTTTGCGCAATCAGAATTATAACACTGAACAGGAGGAATCAAATTATGCAAGAGATGATCGGCCTGATTGGCCTCATCGCAGCCTTCGCGCTGCTGATGTGGATGATCATGAAAGGCTTTAACATCTACCTGACCGTGTTTGCCTGCGCCCTGGTGGTGGCGGTCACCTGTCAGATGAACATTTACGAGACGTACAAAGTCCACTTCATGACCGGGTTTACCAACTTCTTCAAAAACAATTTTTTGATTTTCCTGACTGGCACCCTGCTGGCCAAGGCCATGGACATCACCGGCGCGGCCAAATCCATAGCCAAAGCCATCATTAAGGTCATGGGAACCAAGTGGGCCTTCATCTCGGTGCCGCTGGCCTGCGGCATCCTGTGCTACGGCGGCGTCACCGCCTTCGTGTGCTCCTTCGGCGTTATCTCCATTGCCCTCCAGGTGTGGGAGGCCGCCGACCTGCCCCGCCGGGCCATCCCCGGCGCCCTGTGCTTCGGCTGCTCCACCTTCGCGATGATCGCCCCCGGCGCTGTGCAGATTCACAACAACGTGCCCGCCTCCGAGCTGGGCACCACCTACATGGCCGGCGCGGTCAACGGCTTCATTGCCTGCGGCTTTATGCTGGTGGCGGGTATCATCTACTTAAAATTCTGGCTGGACCGGGCCAAGGCCCGGGGCGAGCACTTCATCGCCAAAGAGGGCGACGACATGGGCGTTGAGGGCGAGGCCCTGCCCAACCCCATTGTGGCCATTCTTCCCCTGGTTATCACCATCTTCCTGGTAAACTTCAAGGTGGGTTCCTTCTCCTGCCCCGCTGAGGGCGGCGTCCTGGCCGGTGCGGTGAGCGCCGTGCTGCTGATGTACAAGTTTGTGGACCTGAAGAACCTCCCCAACGTCTTTGCCGACGCGGCCGCTATGGCCATTGTGTCCATCACCAACACCTGCGCGGTCAACGGCTTCGGCGGCGTGGCCTCCAACAGCCCGGTATTTTCTATCATCACCAACGGCGTGGTCAATCTGCCCGGCCTGTTCGGCCTGCTCGTGGGAACCAATATCATCTGCGGCATCTGCGGCTCCGCCTCCGGCGGCCTGGGCATTGCGGTGCCCATCCTGGGGCCCGCCTACACGCAGATGGGGATTGCCCCCTCGATTATTCACCGGGTCATGGCCCTTTCCTCCTCCGCGCTGGACTCCCTGCCCCACAACGGCTATATTGTCACCGTTACCAACGGCCTGTGCCGGGAGACGCATAAGGACTCCTACGGCCTGACCTTCGCGCTGACCGTGGTGATTCCCTTTATCGGCGCGGTCCTGGGCGCAGTTCTGTTCACCGTGTTCCCCGGACTGCCCTAAACAGCCGGGACCAAGCCCCACCGTTTCCCCCATTGCTTTTGAGGCTTCCGGCGCGGAAGCCGGGCAGTATGTTCCGCCTCCGCGCCGGAAGCAACCACAGAAAGGAGCGTATTCTCTATGTTCAAACCTTTGGAAGGTGTAAAGGTCATTGACCTGACTTATTTCGTGGCGGGCCCTGGCGGAGCCCGTATCCTGGCCGACTGGGGCGCCGACGTAATCAAGGTGGAGCCCAGCTTTGGCGACCCCGGACGGGGCACCGGCGCGACCATGTCCTGCCCCACACAGCCCGACTGCAATCCCTTCTATACCGCCTACAACGCCAACAAGCGGGGTATGTCCCTGAACCTGAAGAGCGAGGATGGCCAGGCCATTCTGGACAAGCTGCTGGAGACGGCCGACGTATTTGTGTCCAGCTACCGCACCGGCGCGCTGAAGCGGCTGGGGCTGGACTACGAGGCCATGAGCAAGAAGCATCCCCACATCATCTGGGCCCAGATCAACGGCTTTGGCGACTTCGGTCCCGCCAAGGACAATGCCGGGTTCGACACTGTGGCCTTCTGGGCCCGCTCCGGCGCGATGATTGACCTGACCGAGAAGGATACCAGCCCCATTAACCCCCTCATTGGCTTCGGCGATGCCACCACCTCCTGCTCCCTGGCTGGCGGCATCTGCGCGGCCCTCTACCAGAAGGCCAAGACCGGCAAAGGCTGCAAGGTGATGATTTCCCTGCTGGCCCAGGCCATCTGGAGCGAGAGCGCGGGCATGGTGTCCACCCAGTACGGCGACGAGTACCCCAAGAGCCGTCTGAACCCCGGCTCTCCCGTTATGGATACCTTCCAGAGCGGCGACGGCATCTGGTTCTATATGAGCATCCTGGAGCCCGACCGCTACAACACCGCCCTGCTGAAGGAGCTGAACCGGGAGGACCTGCTGGGCGACGAGCGCTACTGCACCGCCGTGGGCTCCAAGGCCAACAGCGCCCTGGTGGTGGACACCCTGAGCAAGGAGTTCGCCAAGCACACCATGGAGGAGATTGAGGGGATGTTTGCCCGTGCCGACATCGCCTACAACCGGGTTCAGCACATCAAAGAGGTGCTGGAGGACCCCCAGGCCCTGGAGAATATGTACATTGTGCCCATGGAAAACAACGACGGCACCGTGACCAAGCAGCCCACCAGCCCCATCCGCTTCTGCCTGACCGAGCCCAAGTCGGTGGAGGACATTGCCCCCACCATGGACCGGCAGGCCCCCCGTGTGGGACAGCATACGGTGGAGATTTTGAAGGAATACGGCTATACGGACGAGCAGATTGACAAATTCCTGACAGAGGGCACCGCCGCCGGCGAGAAGTAACTTCGTTTTTGACCAGGTGTCCGGCATTCCAACAAGGCTCCCCAGCCTGCCCCTTATCGTGCCCGGACCTGAAAACGAGCGGACCGCCCACCGGCAGCGGCCCGCTCGTTTCCGGCACCTGTTCCAAAAATAAGTTGTCTAAAATGGAACGTCTCAAAAATGAAACACATAAACAAGAAATATTTTCCATCACCGGAGGGCAAACTTTACATCTATCTGCGGAATTTTTGGTGAAAAAAAGGGGGAAATACCTCTTAATAGCTATTTTTTCTAAAAGAGAAGAAATTATGGAAACTTGGCATGAACTGTGCTTATAAGCAGAGAATAGAGAAGCGGATTCTCAATCCATTTAGGCACAGGATGAAAAGGAGAATTTAATTATGATGAATTTTGCATTGACAGACACACAAAAAGAGATTCAGCTCCGTGCCCGGGAATTTGCCCAGAAGGAAGTCGCCCCCGGCGTGCTGGAGCGGGACCGGAGCGAAGTGTTTCCCATGGACCTGCTGAAAAAGCTGGGAGACGCCGGGCTCATCGGCGTGCAGTTTGACCCCAAGTATGGCGGCAAGGGGCTGGACTACCTGTCCTTTATCCTGATTGTGGAGGAGCTCTGCAAGGTGGACTCCGCGTTTGGTATTGCCTACGCCATTTCCTCCACCTTCACCACCGGCGTTGACACCTTTGGCAGCGAGGAGCAGAAGCTCCACTGTATGCCCCGGCTGTTCCAGGGCGACGCTATTGGCTGCTTTGCCCTGACGGAGCCCGACGCGGGCTCGGATGCCGGCTCCGCCAAGGCCACTGCCCTCCGGGATGGGGACGAGTTCGTTATCAACGGCACCAAGCACTTTATCACCAACGGCGCTGTGTCCGACTACTGTATGCTCGTTGCCAATACCGACCCCTCCAAGGGGGCCAAGGGCCTCAGCGCCTTCCTGGTGGACCTGAAAACCACTCCGGGCGTCACCATTGCCCACGTGGAAAACAAGTGCGGCATCAACTGCGCCAAGGTCACCGAGCTGGTCTTTGAGAACTGCCGCGTACCCGCCGACCGGCTCATCGGCCAGGAGGGGAAGGGCTTCCGCTACGCGCTGACCGCGCTGAATGCCGGACGGCTGGGGGTTGCCGCCCAGGGTCTGGCCCTGGCGCAGGCCGCCTTTGACATCACCCGGGATTATATGATGAACCGCCACCAGTTCGGCAAGCCCATCTGTGCCAATCAGTACCCCGCCTTTAAGATGGCCGACCTGGAGGTGGAGATTGAGATGGCCCGGTTGCTGCTCTACAAGGGCGTATGGCTCCAGCAGCAGGGGGAGGATTTCTCCATCGCCGCCTCCAAGGCCAAGCTGGCCTGCACCAATCTGGCGATGCATGTGACCACCGAGTGTGTGCAGAACATGGGCGGCGCGGGCTATATGCGGGAGCAGCACGTTGAGCGGATGTTCCGTGACGCCAAGATTACCCAGATTTACGAGGGCACCAATGAGATCCAACGGCTCATCATCAGCGGAAACATCTTCCGTTGAGCCGGAAAAGCGCTGTCTCACCGGCAGTCTGACCAGCGCCGGACTGGTGCTGGCGGCAGGCCGGGGCCTGGGCAGCCGGGCGGGCTTTCTGGCTCTTGTGGAGCTGGCGGAGCTGCTCGGAGCCCAGGTGGCGGGCACCCGAGGGGCGCTCCTTGAGCGGTGGATTTCCCACCAGCGGGAGATTGGCCTGAGCGGTGTCCGCACCGCGCCCGAGGTCTATGTGGGCCTAGGGGTATCCGGGGCTAACTTCCATACCATTGGCATGGAGCACGCCGGATATATCATCGCCGTCAACCCAGACCCCGCAGCCCGCATTCACGAGCTGGCCCATTGCAGTATTTTCGCGGACGCCAATCTCTGCGTGCGGGAATTGACGGCTCATGTGCAGGAACTTGGTCAAAAGGGCGTCAAGCTCGACCCGGCGGCGGTGAAAGTGTATTTTCAAGAGCTGGCCGGAAGGCAGCAGCGGTTATGAATTTGCAATTATGATTGAGGAAGCGGCGCAATGTTTGGTTGTGCCGCTTTTTCATGCTTGTTTTTGTCCGCTGCTGGGCGGATTTTCAGCCGGTTCGGTTTTTTGACAGCAGAACCCTGTGACAAAGCCCTCTCTGGTGTGGTACTGTAGAGTGAAAGGGGGGAGGGACATGGATACAGCGGCCGGCGGGGGCCAGACTCAGGCCGAGCGGGTCTATGAGCGCTACTACACACTGATTTCCACCATCACGGCCCGGATTCTGGCGGGCGCGGGGACGGCGGAGGACGCGGAGGAATGCACCCAGGACGTGTTATGGGAGTACCTGCGGGAGCCCGGAAAATGGGACCCGGAGCGGGGGAGTGAGCAGACCTATCTGTGCATGTTGGCCCGGAGCCGGGCCAAGAGCCGCCGTTCCCGCCTGCTGTCCCGGCGGGAGGAGCCTTTGGAGGATGAGCTGACCTTCACAGCCCCGGACGAGCTGGAGGCGGCGGCTGTGCGGGACGCTCTGCGCCGGGCTCTGGCAGGGCTGACGGTAGAGGAGCGGAAGCTGTTCACCCTGCGTTTTGTGTACCAGTGGTCCGGCAGGGAGATTGGGGAGCGCCTGGGACTGCGCCAGAGTGCGGTGACCACCCGCGTGGAGCGGTTGAGAAAGCGGCTGGGGCGTTTGCTGGAGGAACAGGGGATTGCGCTGGAGGGAAAGGAGCGGTGACCATGCGCTATACATTGGAAGATTTGTTGGAGGAAGCCGACCTGACGGCACTGACCGGGGAGGCCTTGGAGGAACCGGTGAAGAAGCAAAAGCGCTGGAGCTGGAGGCGCGTGGGAGCCATTGCCGCCTGCGCGGTGGTGGTGCTCGGCGTCCTGAATTACAGCGCCCTGGCGGCGGGGGTGGAACGGGCCGTCCAATATCTGGCCGGGCTGGGCGCGGTGGAAGAGCAGGTAGGGCTGCTAGTGCTGGAGGAACCGTTGGAATGGACCGAAGGGGATTGGTCCTATCGCCTCCGGGCCATCCAGGATGGGGAGTATGTCAGCATCAAAATGGACCTGTACAGCTGCGAGGAAGACCCAAACAGGGAAGAACTGTCTTTTCCTACAGAGGTTGAATCTGGAAAGCCGTTCAGCTATGGAGGTTTCGCGTGGCAGTTCACCGATATACCGGTAAGGGGAGACTACTGCTGGAGAGTTGTCTATAATATGCAGCTGCTGGCGAATGGGGAGCCCCAGAGGCGCGGCGTATTGGACATCGACCAGTGGATGGACGCGGAAATCCATGAGCGGGTCTATGATGTCCAAATCGAGGAGAACGACAATGCGATTGGATATGTTTCTCCTGTAGAAGAAGGGGACATACTGCCTGGAATAGAAGAGGGGAAACACATTCGGTACGAGGGCAGTATCCAGGTCATGTACAAGGTGAGCGAACAGCCGAAAGAGGGCTATACCCTGTATATCAGAGATTGGGCAAACAGGGATTTATGGGAATTGCAGCTGTCCATGAGCACTCCGGAAAAGCTGGAATACACAGAGGACACGCACACCTTCCCTCAGGGGGAGGTCACAGCCCTGGTCAGCCGGGACGGACGGCAGTTCTCCTTCTATGTGGACCGCACCCTAGCGGTGAACACCGGAGAGGGGAACCTCTGGGATGTCCGGGCGGATAGTGCTTGGTTCATTGGGGTTTCCGGGCGGCGCTATCCGGCCCGGCAGACCTATGGCAATACGGCGGCGAGCTATATGCTCAACGAGTACCGCGCCCCGGAATCCATGGAGGAGCCCGCCGTCTCAATCGAGATTGGGGACCTGACACTGGAGACGATGTTGGTCCATAAGGCCATCAGCGACACCGGAGAAGTGCAGTGGACCCGCGGCTACACTAATACGTACCCCTATTCTGATGTGAACTGGGTGATTGACATACCATGAAATTCCTCTGTAAAAAACCGCCGGATACCGGCGGTTTTTTGCTATAATAGCGTCAGAAACCCGCTCCCGTATCCGTACTATCCAGTGAAAGGAGGGAGGGACAATGGAAATGCTGTGGAACCAAAGCCGGGAGGCGGAGGCCCAGCGGGTCTGCCAAGAATACCGCCGCCTGTTGGACACGGTGGCCCGCTCGGTGCTGGGGAACCGCCGGGAGGACTGCGAGGAATGTGTACAGGACGCCATCTGGTCCTATGTGTCCAGCCCGGAGCGCTGGGACCCAGAGCGGGGAAGCGAGCGGACCTATCTGTGCGTACTTACCCGGAGCCGGGCCATTGACCGCCGCCGCCAGCTGGAGGCCCGGCGGGAGGACCCCCTGGAGGACTGCGCCGGACGGCTGACCGCAGAGGACCACATGGAGCGCGCAGCGGTGCGGGACGGCCTGCGCCGGGCGCTGGAGAGCCTGAGCCCCCAGGAGCGGTGGCTGTTCACCCTGCACTTTTTGTACCAGTGGCCGTCCAGGGAGATTGGTGAGGTGTTGGGACTGACCCCCAACGCGGTGGATGCCCGAACGGCGCGGCTGAGGAAGAAGCTCAAGCGCCTGCTGGCCCTCCAGGGCCTGGGTATGGAGAAAGGAGCGGAGCATGAGAACCTTTGAATGGGACGAGATTTTGGAGCAGGATGAGTTCGTAACACTGACCCAGGAGGCCCTGGAGTCCCCCAGGAAGCAAAGCCGCTGGAGTTGGAAACGCCTCGGAGCCATTGCCGCCTGCGCGGCGGTAGTGCTCGGCGTCCTGAATTACAGCGCTCTGGCGGCGGGGGCGGATAAGCTGGTCCGCTATCTCACCGGTTTGGGTGCGGTGGAGGAGGGGATGGAAGTCTATGTCCAACCGGCTCCCCTGGAATGGACCAGTGGGGACTGGACCTACAGTGTGGAGGCTATCCAGTATGCGGGGACGATCTCAGTTAAGGTAAATCAGACCTCCACGCAGAACGAGCCACAGCTTGACGGAGGGCTGTTGGCAGATGAGAACCAGGAGGGATGGACGGATATCACCTATCGCCTGGAACTTCTGGTGGACGGGGAAGCGCTGAAGCAGGCGGTTCGGTTTATGAACGGGAACGATGAGTACAATGCGCTGTTTAACGAGCGTTTTTATGGCAAATGGGATGCCAATTGCAGGCTTTACCAGATAGAAGGGATTGAAGAGGGTTGGCTACCCGCAGAGTGGATGCCTGAGGGAACCCGCTGTTATGGAACAACAAGCATGAGCTACGCAGCAAAAGAAACTCCAGCAGAAAGCTATTGCCTTCGGGCCTCCACGCTCGACGGACAGGTGCTTTGGGAGCAGCCCCTGAAGCTGGTGCCAGCGGAGGAGCAGTCCGCCTTTACTGAGCGCCGTGCCCTGCCCAGTGGCGGCGAGGTCCTTATCCTGGTGGGAGGGGATGGGCGCTCCCTGTCTCTCTACACAGACCGGAACGTGGTAATTGATTCTCTGGGCAATCGCGTCTGGAATGTGGAGCCTCAAAAGCTGTTTTTCGTAGGGGCCTCCGGTAAGGAGTACCCGGCGGATACCCGGAGTATCTTCCAATTTGATTTGGTCGAGTACACGGCCCCGGCGGAGATGGAAGAGCCTGTCATAGCAATTCGGATTGCGTCTGCATCAGTCACAAACGCCCTCTATCATGAAATAGCTTCAAAATTCATGCTGGAAAACGGTGAGACGGTCCGCTACATGGACCGGCAGCTGGTTCCAATAAGATTTTACTATGAAGATTTGGATTGGCTCATCGAACTCCCCCAATGAGCGTACACCGCCACCCCCGGCCGGGGGTGGCGGTGAGCACTTGACGGGGCTCCAATTTTTCGGTAGAATGGATGCAGTCAATGGACGAGAGCCAACAATTCCATATTTGTTTCCGAGCCGTCCACCCTACGGCATCCGCTAGGGGTTTTCGGCCAGGCCTCCGTTGAGAGGCCGCGAGCTGCGCTGGAAACGGCACAGCTTTCCGTGTTTGAGAAGGAGACTATGCTGCGGCGGGCCGGAATGTATTTCGGGCGTTTTTTCTGTGTGCAGCAAGCTGTCTCAGGTGGGGGACAGCTTGTTTTTTATTTTGGACCGAGAGGTGGGGGAAACCATGGGTGTACAGCGAAACCGGCAAAAACTCCCGTACCCTTCCATTCTGATTCTGCTGGGGGCGGCGCTGCTGGCGGCGGTGGCGGCGTCGGCGGCGCTGGGGCGGTATCCGATTGCGCCCAGGGAATTGGCGGGTATTCTGCTCTCCCGTATCGTTCCCATAACCCCCTTCTGGGACCCGGTGCAGGAGTCGCTCTTTTTGCAGCACCGCCTGCCCCGTATTCTTCTGGCCTGTCTGGTGGGGGGCGGTCTGTCGGCGGCGGGGACGGCCTATCAGGGGGTATTTCAGAACCCTATGGCTGCACCGGATATTCTGGGGGCTTCCTCCGGCGCGGGCTTCGGGGCGGCGCTGGCGATTCTGCTGGGGCTGGGCCGGGGGCTGACGGTGGCGATGGCTTTCGGGTTTGGTCTGCTGACGGTGGGCGCGGTGGTCTACACCAGCCGGTGGGTCAAGGGAAAGCAGGTGCTGGGGCTGGTCCTCTCCGGCATGATTGTCAGCTCGCTGGCGTCCTCCGGAACATCGCTTATCAAGCTGACGGCGGACCCTCAGAATCAGCTCCCGGCCATTACCTACTGGCTCATGGGAAGCCTGAACGGCGCCTCTCCCGGGGACGTATGGCTTTCGTCGGTCCCCATGGCCCTGGGGCTGATTCCGCTCCTGCTGCTGCGCTGGCGCATCAATCTGCTCACACTGGGGGATGAGGAAGCCCGGAGCATGGGCGTGAACGCTAGAGCTCTGCGAACGGTGGTGCTTCTGTGCGCCACTCTGGCAACAGCCGCCAGTGTGGCGGTCAGCGGTATGATTGGATGGGTGGGGCTGGTGGTCCCCCATCTGGCCCGGAGGCTGGCGGGGGAGGATTACAGCCGCCTGCTCCCCGCCGCCGTGCTCTTCGGAGCGGTGTTCCTTTTGCTGGTGGATGACCTGTCCCGGAGCCTGATGGCGTCGGAAATCCCGATTGGTATTTTGACCTCTTTTGTAGGCGCGCCCTTTTTCCTCTATTTCATTGCAAGGGATGGTGAGCGGCATTGAGTGTGGAGGTGCGGGACCTGCGCTTTTCCTATGGGCGGCGGGAGGTATTGAAGGGAGTATCTTTTTCGGCGGAGTATGGGGAGTTCCTCTCCATTCTGGGCCCCAACGGTGTGGGGAAGAGCACCTTGTTTCGCTGTATGCTGGGGACGCTTTCCCCCGCCGGAGGCGGAACCTGGGTGGATGGCAGGCCGGTTGCCGGAATGAAACCGGCGGAGCTGGCCCGAAAGATTGCCTACATTCCCCAGTCCCATAACCCGGTGTTCCATTTTACCGTGCTGGAGATGGTCCTTATGGGCACAGCCGCCCAGCTTGGCCGGTTTTCCGTTCCCGGACCGAAACAGCGGCGCTTGGCGGAGGAGGCCCTGGAGCGGCTGGGCATCGCCGGTCTGCGGGACCGGAGCTATGGCGGCATCAGCGGCGGAGAGCGTCAGCTGACCCTCATTGCCCGTGCCATAGCCCAGCAGGCGAACATTCTGCTGATGGACGAGCCCTCCGCCAGCCTGGATTTTGGAAACCGGATACGCATCATGGACGCCGCCCGCCAGCTGGCCGGGGAGGGCTGCTGTGTCATTCAGTCCACCCACGACCCGGACCAGGCATACCGCTGTTCCGACAAGGTGCTGGCCCTATACAACGGGAGCGTGCTGGCCTTTGGCTCCCCCAAGGAGACGGTGTGCCGGGAGGTGATTTCCGCCCTCTACGGCATGGAAATAGAGGTGTGCTCTCTGCGGGGGGATACCCTCCGCGTGTGTATACCTGGAGAAAAGGAGGCTTTTCGGTGAAAACAAGATTTCTGTGCCTGCTGCTGTCCCTGCTGGCCCTGGTCCCTCTGGCCTCCTGCGCTGGAGAGGCCGGGACGCCGCCGGAGGAAACTGCCAATCTGGAGGAACCGGCCGGAGAGCGGTATTTTACCGACAGCGCAGGCAGAGTGGTGGCCATGTCCGGCACGATTACCCGCATCGTTCCGTCGTCCTCGCTGGCGCAGGCCGTGCTGTTTGCCATTGCGCCGGATATGCTGGTGGGTCTGGCCTCCCGGTGGAACGCCTCCGCCGGGGGGCTGATTGACCACCAGTATCTGGATTTACCCTATTTCGGCAGCCTCTACGCCTCCGCCGACCTGAATGTGGAGGAATTGGCCTTGACAGGGCCTCAGCTGATTGTGGACATCGGCGAGGCCAAGGACTCGGTGGCGGAGGACCTGGATACCCTGCAAGCACAGACCGGAATCCCGGCGGTCTATATCTCCGCCTCGCTGGCGCACATGCCCGAAACCTATCGGACCTTAGGGGAGCTGCTGGGCCGGGAGGAGCGGGGGGAGGCGCTGGCCCAGTTCTGCGAGCGGGTCTATAGCCGCACCATTTCGATTCTGGAGCAGGTGGGCGGGGACAAGGTGCGGGCGCTGTACGTCATGGGCGGGGATGGCCTCAAGGCGGTGGCGCGGGGCTCTTATCATGGGGAGCTGCTGGACCTGCTGGCCGATAACGTGGCGGTGGTGGACAATCCGGCCAGCAAGGGCACCGGAAACGAGGTGACCATGGAGCAGATTATGTTATGGGACCCGGATTTTGTCCTCTTCGCCCCGGACAGCATCTATGACACCGTGACGGAAATCCAGCCCTGGAATCAGGTCAGCGCCATTGTCAGCGGAGCCTATGTCAGAGTACCGGACGCGCCTATGAACTGGATGGGAATGCCTCCCTCCGTGCAGCGGTATCTTGGGTTAATCTGGCTCACCGCCGAGCTCTACCCAGAGTACAGTGACTATGACGTTACAGGCGAGATTATGGAATTTTACCGGCTGTTTTTCGGCTGTACCCTCACCGAGGCGCAGGTTGAGGCCATAACAGACGGGGCCTTTTTGCGGAGGTGAGCGGAATTGCATCTGTTGCTGGTGGGCGCTCCGGGCGTGGGGAAAAGCACCTTGATTCGCCGTGTGCTGAAGAAAGTGGACCGGCCGGTTTTCGGCTTTGAGACGAAAAAAGAGGCCCCCGATGGAGAAGGGGGGAGCTGTCCCGTCTACATTTACCCTGCGGGCGGGGAGCGGCGGCGGTCAGAAGAATGCCTGGTGGGCCGCTGCGGGAGCGGAGGGGTTCAAATCGTCCAGGAGGGCTTTGACCGGTTTGCCCCATACCTGCAAGCTCCGGTCCCACCGGGGCATATCGTTTTGATGGATGAGCTGGGGTTTATGGAGGCGGGGGCGGAGGCGTTCTGCAATGCGGTGTTTGCCCTTTTGGACGGAGA
The DNA here is from genome assembly GCA_910585415.1 of uncultured Flavonifractor sp. Lineage (GTDB taxonomy): Bacteria > Bacillota > Clostridia > Oscillospirales > Oscillospiraceae > CANAAV01. The sequence continues at coordinate 7,364 of CAJUDT010000025.1, read as the reverse complement.
CGCCCCAGTGCTTGCGGCGGTGAAGGACAGGGATCTTCCCTTTCTGGAGCGAGTCCGCGCCCACCCGAAATGTAGGAGCTTTTTCATCACACCGGAGAACCGGGACAGGCTGTTTCTGGAGGTCCTTGCACAGCTGCGGCTCCAGCTCCATAAAGATTAAAAACTTTGAATTGTAAAAAAGCTGCCGCCAGCGGAATTGCACTGGCGGCGGCTTTGCTTATACCTTCCCGTGAAGAATGGGGGAGAGGGGCTTGTAGATGAGGAAGCACAGGGCCGCGTCCAACAGGCCCTTTACCAGAGTAAAGGGGGCGTTGAAGGTAATGAGGCACTCCAACAGGCCGTTGGCGGAGGGGCGGATGGACTGGTACATCTCCAAAATAAGGTCAATGGGCATAAAGTTGGCATAGACAGGGTAAGAGATGTAGTAGTTTAGAGGGATGGACAGCACGCCCATGACCACCGCGCCCACCAGAGCGCCGGTGATGGCCCCCTTGCGGGATTTCATCTTGTGGTAGATGATTCCGGCGGGGAACACGAAGCAGGCGCCCAGCAGGAAGTTACACAGCTCGCCTGCGCCGCCGGTGGTGGTCATGGTGACCAGGTGGATGAAATTTTTCACCAGGCACACCACCACGCCGTACACCGGCCCCAGCGCGAAGGCGGCTAGCAGGGCGGGCAGCTCGGAGATGTCCATTTTTACAAAGGGGGGCATGAGGGGAACCGAGAAATCCAGGAACATGAGCACGAAGGAGATGGCGGAGAGCATCGCGGTGACGGTGAGGGCCCGGACGCGGGCGCTGCTTCTGGTGCGGACGCGGCCGGCGGTGGCGGTGTTGGGATCAGACATAAAAAACACTCCTTTTTTGATGGTAACGCCTGAAAGCAATGCCTTGCAGGTGTTAAAATCAAAGGAAGGAGTATGCGCACAATGACCGTTAACACATCTTCTTTCATCCAGACTTCGCGCACGAGGACTGCGCGTCACTGTCGGTCCCGGAGTTGCACCGGGTCTGCCGTTTCCGGCTCGCGGACTGTACCGCCGATCGGGATTTTCACCCTGCCCTGAAGACATCATATCCAGTTGTTCCACTCACCATTATACACAAACGGACGCGGCTGTCAAGAGAAAAATAAAAAAACAGGCGTTCGATAAATTATTGACTTGGAGCGGTGGATATACTACAATAGATTCGATGGAACAAAGAACAATGGAGGGATTGCGGATGGAGATAGAAAAGACCTGCTGCTTTACAGGCCACCGGCCGGAAAAACTCCCCTGGCGGGACAACGAGCGGGACCCCCGGTGTCTGGATTTGAAATTTCGGCTGGCCCGTGCGGTGGAGGACGCCTACCGGCGGGGAAAGCGCCACTTTATGTGCGGCATGGCCCTGGGGGCGGATTTTTATTTTTGCGATGCGGTGCTGGCTCTGCGGGAGCGGCGGGAGGATGTGACTCTGGAGGCGTGCATCCCCTGCGAAGAGCAGCCCAACCGCTGGCGGGAGGGGGACCGGCAGCGGTATTTTGATTTGATTGCCCAATGCGACATGGAGACGATGATACAAAAGCACTACGACAAGGGCTGTATGCTCCGCCGGAACCGCTACATGGTGGACCGGTCCTCCATGCTGCTGGCGGCCTTTGACGGGATGCTTGGGGGGACCATGTATACGATTCAGTATGCCATGAAGCGGAAGCTGGAGGTGGTCCTGTTGGATGTGACGCCCACCTGAGTATGGAAAATCCAATCGAAACCGCCGCCCTGGGGCGGTGCAGGCTTCTAAACTATGCTGTCCGCAGCGCTTGGCGGGCAGCTTTTTTCTGCAAATGCAAAAACAGTACTTGACATACAACTTCTGCAAATGTAGAATAAACCTGTCAAATCAATTTTGCGGAGTAAGGAAGGAAAGCGGAGATGAAAGAGCGAAAAAGTCTGCCGGAATCGGAACTGGACATTATGCTGGTGGTGTGGAAGGCGGAGGGGCCCATCAGCGCCCCGAAAATCATGGAGCGCCTGGAGCGCAAACTCACCGCCAGCGCCCTGCACAGCTACCTGAAGCGTCTGGAGGAAAAGGGATTTCTGGTCTGTGAAAAGGCGGGCAAGACGAACTCCTACCGCCCCTTGGTGGTGTGGGAGGACTATCAAAGTCAGGAGAGTCAGAGCATTTTGCGCAAGCTCTATGCGGGCTCCCTCAAGCGCTTTGCCGCCGCCCTGTACGACGGCGGAGCCCTCACCGGGGCGGATGTGGATGAGCTCCAGGCGTACCTGGATACCTTGAAGGAGGGGTAAGTTATGGAGGCCCTGTTTTTGCGGGCGGTCACTCTGTCACTGGGGTGCTCGGCGGTATTGCTGCCCCTGCTGCTCCTGTCCCGGCGGATACACCACCGGTATGCCGCCCGGACCTGCTATGTTCTCTGGCTGCTGTTGGCTTTTCGGCTGCTGCTGCCCGTTCAGTTCAACCTCCCGGAGCCGGTGGTGACGGTGGAGGCCCCAAGCTATGTGGTGCCCATTCAGCGCCCCGCTCCGCCTGTTCCGGTGGAGCCCGTTCCGAATCCAGGCCCGGCCGTCCTGCCGTCGGGGGATGGGGCGCTTCCTGCGGCGGAGCCGGAGCCCGTTTCCACGGTGTCCCTGGTGGCGATTGCCGGGGTGCTCTGGCTGGCGGGGGGAGCGGTCTTTGTGCTGTGGCAGTGGGGGTCCTACTGGGTGGCCCGGCGGAGGCTTCTGGCCCGGTCAGTTCCGGCCAGGGAGGACGACTGGACCGCCCTGCGGGAGGGACAGCGGGTGCTGGACCTGCGCCGTCCGGTGGAGCTGCGGCGGGTGAAGGACCTGCCCACCCCTATGATGCTGGGGCTGTTCCATCCGGTGATTCTCCTGCCCGAGGGGGAGATGGGGGAGGAAGCGCGGGCTATGGTCCTCCGTCACGAGCTGGTCCATCTCCAGCGGGGGGACGTGGCCTATAAGCTCCTGCTGCTCCTGGCCAACGCGGTCCACTGGTTCAACCCCCTGGTGTGGTGGATGAGCCGGGAGGCGGGGAGAAATTTGGAGCTGTGCTGTGACGACGACGTCGTCAAGGGACAGGACAAGGAGTTCCGCCGCCGGTACGGGGAGATTTTGATTCACACAGCCGCTGGGTGCCGGGCTCCGGTGCTGTCCACCTATTTCGGCGGCGGGAAACAGTATCTGAAGGGGAGGCTGAAGAACCTCTTCCAGCACAAGAAGAACAGTGTCGTTTTGGTGTGCGTGGTGCTGGCGGTGGCCCTGCTGGCGGGCTCGCTGGTGGCCTGCCGGGCGGCGGAGGGAAGAATCAGCGAGACGGAGGCCATCGACCGCCTGGAACAAAGTATTCAGTATGAGGAAGCGACGGGAGAACTCTCGTTCACGATTCCTGACGCGGACGTTCCCTCCCAGCCCTGGAGTCTGGAAATCAGCGGCCGGGCGGTGTTTGAGGACGGTATGAGCATGAGCCTGCACTACCACACCGATACAGAGTGGGAGCCGGGGGAAACCTATACCGAAAATCTGGCCGAGGTGGCGGAGCACCTCACTGAGCTGTTTATCCATGTGACCCTAGGCATTGTGGAGCAGCCCATTGACCTGCTGCCCTACATCCGGCCCGGTGAGGTTTCGCAGGGAAAGACAGACCAGCCCCTGGAGGAAATGACCCCGGAGGAGCAGGCGGTTGACGCGCTGGTGCGGAGCATCACATATCAGGACGGAGATTTGTGGTTCACCATGCCGGACTACGGTGCGTCCGAGGACTGGCGCATCCGAGTCTCCGGCAAGGACGCCGGCGGGAGCAGTCACAGCCACGGAAACGACTGCGATTTCCACTACCTGGAGCACGAGACGTTACAGCCAGGGACTACCTATGCCATGAACATCCCCTCCGGCCACTGGGCGGAGCTGAGTACCTTGGAGCTGCGGGTGTGGCTGGGGGATACCTTCCGGCTGGTGGATTTGATGGCGTATGTGAATGTGCCCCGGTCGGGGGTGTACTCCATGGAGCCCCCGGAGGGCACAGAGATCACCGGCGATATCCCCATGACGCCCCAGCTGACCATTGACGCGGAGGCCCGGCGGTTCCAGCTGTTTTCCGACATGCTGTCCTCTTACCTCCCGATCGGGTCCTATACGGTGGAGGGCAATGTGGTGACCTGTACTACCGATGATGGAGCGCGGCGGTATGTGTTTGTGATCGAGGACGGGGACACCCTGCGCTTCGACCAGGGGAAGTCCTCCAAGATGGACCATTACGACACCAGCCTTGCCGTACCGGCCTATGACGGGGCGCCGTTCCGCTGGACCGGCGGGGTGCCCGCGCAGGCGTCCGATGCCGGCGGGACGGTCTACACCAACGAAACCTATGGCTTTACCCTCCAGTTTCCAGAAAGCTGGGCGGGGCATTGGCAGGCGGAGGAGGATGGCAGGCAAGTGGTGTTTTCCGCAGCGAATATCGGCGAGACGTTGGATGGTATGGGGATCTTTCAGCTGGACATTGACCCCGAGGAACGGGAGGCCATCACGGGGCGCATGGAGCTGCTGGGGCATAAGCCGGGGTGTTGGGTCTACCAATATTTCTTTTTGAGCGAGCTGCCCGCCCGGCGGAACGCTGCTCAGGAGGAGCGGGACCTGTACCTGGGAATGATATGGGATTTGGAGGATACGCCCATCACATTGACCTTCACAGCAACGGAGCCCACGGACATCCGCGTCTACCGGGAGGTGCTGCTGAACGAGCAGGAATTTCTATTCACGGCGAACGGGCAGCAGGAGACCATTGCCAACAGTACCCTCGGAGAATCGCTCTTGCATCCGCGCATTACCTTTGCGGTGGCGGACATGGATGAAGATGGACAGAATGAGGTGGCCGTCATGCTGGACGAAAACACCGGTATGTCGCTCCTTCTGGACGAGCGGGAGGGGACCGTTTACGGGTATGAGGCATACTACCGCTGGTATATGCCCTTAAAGTCCGACGGCACCGTTTTTTACTCCAGCGGTGCGGCTAGCTGGGGCTGGGGCCATGTGGCCTTTGGAGAAAGGGAGTTCACCCATGACAGGATGAACTACTGTGAGGGCAGTAACCCCGCAAAGTATGTGGTCAACGGAACGGCTGCTACCTTGGAGCAATTCGACGATGCTGCGGATAAGATGATTGCCAATCCGGATGCGGCATGGTACCCGCTGACAAGTGAAATGGTGGAGGCATTTTGTTCGGAATAAGCAATCATTTTTGAAGAATCAGGAAAAACCACAAAATATAGTCTTGAACATGATACCATCTTTTTTGACACATCTTCAAATCTGTCAGGAGTTTTGACAGGTCCGGGGTTTTGTCTATGGTCCTTTTTTACGGCGGAGGTTATAGTATCAACCAACCAAGGATACTTGATGTATGCCGGAAAAAGGAGCGGATTCAACCATGAAAATTCCTGATAATATCAAACGCTACGGCCTAAGCAAGGTATATGATTACCTGGGCAAGGACCCCATGACCAACATGCGCAAGGTCATGGACCTGGTAAACAAGTTCGCCGGAGACACCTTCCCCGACCAGCGGGCCGCCTTTGACGCGGTTATCAATGACCCGGATTCCTGCTGGCACCAGCTTATGGAAAAGGTTTGGAGCGAAACCGACCCCGACGTGCTGAAAACCTTTTTCACGAACTTTATGGTAAACGCCAATCTGGTGGGCTGGCCCAGGCAGGAGGAAATGCGGGCCAAGTATGGATGCAATATCCCCTGGGCCATTCTGCTGGACCCCACCTCCGCCTGCAATCTCCACTGTACCGGCTGTTGGGCGGCAGAGTATGGCAACAAGCTCAACCTGAGCTTTGAGGAAATCGACTCCATCATCACCCAGGGCAAGGAGCTGGGGGTGTATATGTACATCTACACCGGAGGAGAACCTCTGGTGCGCAAAAAGGACCTGATCGCCCTATGCGAGAAGCACCCGGACGCGGCCTTCCTCTCCTTCACCAACGCCACCCTCATCGACGAGGAATTTTGTCAGGATTTGCTGCGGGTCAAGAACTTCATTCCCGCCATCAGCCTGGAGGGCTTCGAGGAAGCCAACGACAGCCGCCGGGGCGCGGGCGTCTACCAGAAAGTCACCAGCGCTATGGCCCTGCTGAAAGCCCACAAGCTGCCCTTCGGTGTCTCCACCTGTTACACCAGTGTGAACTATAGGGACATCACCAGCGAGGAATTTTACGACAAGATTATGGACCTGGGGGCCTATTTTATCTGGTTCTTCCACTATATGCCAGTGGGCAACGACGCCGCGCCGGAGCTCATGCCCACCCCCGAACAGCGCACAGAGGTCTACCGTCATATCCGGGCTATGCGCAATACCAAGGGTATTTTTTCGATTGACTTCCAGAACGATGCGGAGTATGTGGGAGGGTGTATCGCCGGAGGGCGGAATTACCTGCACATCAACGCCAACGGAGACGTGGACCCCTGCGTGTTCATCCACTACTCGGACAGCAACATCCGGGAAAAAAGCCTCTTGGACTGCCTGCGTTCCCCGCTGTTTATGGCCTACCACGACGGCCAGCCCTTCAACGACAACATGCTTCAGCCCTGCCCCATGCTGGAGAACCCCGCGTGCATTGAGCGCATGGTCCGGGAGACAGGAGCCCACTCCACCGACCCCCAGTCCCCGGAGAGCGTGGAGCACCTGACCGCCAAGACCCGCCCCTACGCCCAGCGCTGGGCCCCCACCGCCGAGGCTCTGTGGGAGGAAAGCCACCCCGGCAGCTGTGCCAAGTGCGGCGGCTGCGGACTGGGCCGGACGGGCTGATATGCCGCCGAACCTTTGATACATCAAGACGGCCCTCACAGGGGTTACCTGTGGGGGCCCTTTTGTTAGGTCTGCATCCGCCACCGGAGGGAGCATCCGAGCCAGCTTGTGAGGAACAGGGCCGCCCAGATGGCGAGATACAGCGGCCATACATGGAGGAAAAAAGGGGAGAGCATTTCGGACGCGAGGGGAAGCCAGGGTAAAAAGAACGCCTGGGTACCGAGCCCGATCAAGCCGCCCCAGTACTCTCCCATGACCAGTTCCTGAAAAAGAATCAGCGCCAAAACCAGCAGACCGGCAGCACACATGCAAAGGGCCTGTAAAAGCGCGTTCTGGCCGGGGGAGGACAGCCAAAACGCAATACCTCCCCACACCAGCAGGAGAAAGACCGATATCAGCACGCTAACCGGCCTGGGGAAGAAAAATTCCACAAACAGCCAGTTGAACAAAACACCGAGAGGCAAGGGCAGAATCCCTATCAGAAGGAACCGAAGCATTTTATTCATACAAATATACGCACGTTCAATTAACCCCGATATACAGTCTGCCTTTACTTGCTCC
>CAJUDT010000024.1 GCA_910585415.1 uncultured Flavonifractor sp. | reverse complement strand
GTCAGGAGCAGGTGGACAAGCTGGACCTGAAGGACGACGTGCTCCGCCGGGCCAATGGGTTTTATACCTACTTTGCCGCCGACATCGCCTACCACCGGAACAAGCTGGAGCAGCGGGGGTTTCATACGGCCGTCAACATCTGGGGGGCCGACCACCACGGCCACGTGGCCCGGCTCCAGGCGGCTCTGGACGGGCTGGGGCTGGACGGCTCCCACCGGCTGGTGATTGTGCTCATGCAGCTGGTGAACCTGCTCCAGGACGGACAGCCGGTTCGTATGTCCAAGCGCTCCGGCAAGGCCATCGCCCTGCGGGACCTGCTGGACGAGGTGAGCGTGGACGCCGCCCGGTTCTTCTTCAACTCCCGTTCCTCCACCAGTCCGGTGGACTTTGACCTGGATTTGGCCGTCCGGGAGGACAGCGAGAATCCGGTGTACTACGTCCAGTACGCCCATGCCCGCATCTGCTCCCTGGTGGCCCGTCTGGCCGAGGAGGGGGCCCAGGTCCCCGACGCGGCGGAGGTGGACGCCGCCGTGTTCACCACGCCGGAGGAGCGGGCCCTGATTAAGATGCTCTCTCAGCTGCCCGAGACCATTCGGACGGCGGCACGGGCCTATGACCCCTCCCAGATTGACCGGTATCTGATTGCCCTGGCGGGAGATTTCCACCGGTTCTACAACGCCTGCCACATCAAGGGGGAGTCCCCCGCCATCCTGTCCGCCCGGCTCAAGCTGGCGGATACGGTGCGCAGTGTCATTGCCAACTGTCTGGCGCTCATCGGTGTGACTGCCCCCGAAAAAATGTAAAAAAACTATCAGGTCCCCGTCCAAGTGCAGGACGGGGACCTGATTTATTCTGTCTCTTCACACAGGCGCACCATATGTATGTGGTCCTCCCAGACGCCGTTGATGCGCAGGTATTTGGGGGAAATCCCCTCCCGCCGGAAGCCTGCGCGGGCCGCTGCCCCCAGCGACGGGGCGTTGCGGGGCATGATGTTGGCCTCGACCCGGTGGAGCCCTAAGACCCGAAAGGCCCATTCGGCGGTATACGCCGCCGCCTCGCTGCCCAGGCCACGGCCCCAGAGGGTACGATCCAGCTTATAGCTCAGAAAGCAGGACTGAAAGGCCCCCCGGACAATCTCATTCAGGCCGGTGACCCCCACCACCTTTCCGGGGTGCCGGGGCTGAACCAGGAGGAAGCGGAACCCTCTGCCCTCCTCGGCCAGGGACACCGCCTGCTCCAGGAGCTCCCGCTGACCCTCCGCCGTAAAAAAATCCTCCGGCTGGACGGGGTCAAAGGGGGCGAAGGCCGTCCGGTTCCGGCGGTAAAAGGCCGCTGCGGCCTCCGCCCAGGCGGGAGACGCCGCAAGAAAGCCCAGACGGGGGGAGCGAAACACACAGCCGGTCATGACGGCTTAATTTCCGCTGCCGAACTCGCTGAAGAAACGGTCGTGAATGACCTGCACCGCCCGGTCGGCCTCGCACAGGTCCACCAGCACGGAGACCTTAATCTCACTGGTGGAAATCATGTTGATGTTGATGCCCGCGTTATACAGGGCCTCGAACATCTTGGCGGCCACGCCGGGGTTGTGGACCATGCCCGCCCCCACAATGGAGATTTTGGCCACCTGGTCGTTTTCGTCGATGTGGTCGAAGCCCAGCATGTCCCGGCAGCTCTCCAGGGCCTGCCTGGTGCGGGCCATGTCCTTATCGCTGACGGTAAAGCTGATGTCCTTGGTGTTGTTGCGGCCAATGGATTGCAAAATGATGTCCACATTGACCTTCTCCTTGGCCAGAATGGAGAACACCTTGAAGGCGACGCCGGGCTGGTCCGCCAGACCCACCACAGCCAACCGGGCCACATTTTTGTCCTTCGCCACGCCGCTGACGTGCATTTTTTCCATGGTTTTTGCAACCTCCTTGACTTTGGTGCCGGGCTTGCCGGAGAAGCTGGAGAGGACCTCCAGCTTGACGCCGTAGCGCTTGGCCATTTCCACCGAGCGGTTGTGGAGCACCTGGGCCCCCAGTGTGGCCAGCTCCAGCATCTCGTCGTACGTGATTTCCTCCAGCATCTCCGTGCCCTTGACGGAGCGGGGGTCGGCGGTAAAGACGCCGTCCACGTCGGTATAAATCTGACACAGGTCCGCGTGGAGCACAGCGGCCAGGGCCACCGCCGAGGTGTCCGAGCCGCCGCGGCCCAGGGTGGTAATGTCGTCGTATTTGTTGATGCCCTGGAAGCCGGTGACGATGACAATGGCCTTCTTGTCCAGCTCCGCCAGGACCCGTTCGGTGTCAATGCGCTTGATGCGGGCGTCTCCGTAGGCGGAGTTGGTGCGGAACCCCGCTTGCCACCCGGTCAGGGAGATGACCGGATAGCCCATAGCCTCAATGGCCATGGCGCACAGGGAACAGGAAATCTGCTCCCCGGTGGACAGGAGCATATCCATCTCCCGCTTGGAGCCGTGGGGATTGATTTCAGCGGCCTTGGCGATGAGGTCGTCGGTGGTGTCCCCCTGGGCGGAGAGCACCACCACCACGTTATGGCCGCGGCGGTAAGTCTCTGTGATAATGCGGGCCACGTTGCGGATGCGGTCGGCGTCCGCAACAGAGCTTCCGCCGAATTTTTGTACAATGAGTCCCATGGGTCTGTGTACCTCCTTGGATGGGAAATCAATGGCATACCCTTGGGACGGGCGCACCCGTCCCAGAGTATCCTATGCCGGCAGGACCTGCCTGGTCTCTCAGTCCAGCACGCGGAAGGCCGCAGCGGGGCTGTGCCCGGACAAGCGGTCCTCCAGGGCGGAGCGGGTCAGCACCTCCCCGGTGAGGAAGGCCAGCTCTTCCGCCGGAGCATCGGAGCGGCTTAAACGCTCCGCCTTGGGGAAGGCGGCGCAGACCGCTTCTCCATCCCGCTCCAGACGGAGATACCACTGACTCGCCACGTCCTCCGGGGGAACAGCGGCCCCGGCCCCGCCGGGGCCCCAGCCCAGGTATTTCCGCTTGCCCAGGTGCTTGGCCGCGTCAATGACGTCGGCCACCACGGCGGAGGCGGTGGGCAGCTTCCCGGCCCCCCGGCCATAGAACATCACGTCGCCGATGGCGTTGCCCTTGACGGTGATGGCGTTGAACACGTCCTCCACCCCGGCCAGGGGGTTTTCCCCGTCCACCAGATGGGGGGAGACAAAGGCGCACACAGCCCCGTCCGCCCGGCGGATGGCCCGGCCCAGGAGCTTGATTTTCTTTCCGCAGGACCCGGCATAGGCCACGTCGGCCAGACGCACCCCGGTGATGCCCTGGGTGGGGGCCTGGTCCGGGTAGACGTGCCGCCCGAAGGCCAGAGAGGCCAGAATGCAGATTTTCCGGCAGGCGTCGTGCCCCTCGATGTCGGCGGTGGGGTCCTGCTCGGCATAGCCGTTGGCCTGGGCCTCCTTCAAAGCGTCGTCAAAGCTCAGGCCCGCCCGAATCATCCGGGTGAGGATATAGTTGGTGGTGCCGTTGAGAATGCCGCAGATTTCCTCAATCTCGTTGGCCGCCAGGCACTGGCTCAGGGGGCGGATGATGGGAATGCCTCCCCCCACACTGGCCTCGAACAGATAGCTGACGTTGTGCTCCTTGGCCAGCTGGAGCAGCTCGTACCCGTGGGACGCCACCAGCTCCTTGTTGGAGGTCACCACGCTCTTGCCCGCCCGCAGGGCCCGCTCGGTAAACTCCTTGGCGGCCTTGGCGCCGCCGATGGTCTCCACCACGATGGAGACCTCCGGGTCCTGCTCAATGACGGAAAAATCGTGTACTACCTTTTCGGCAAAGGGACTGTCGGGAAACTCCCGCACGTCCAGGATATATTTCAGGCGGATGAAATCGTCCACCTTCTGGTCGATGTGGGCCCCGTTGGTAGCCAGAACCTCCGCCACGCCGGAGCCCACTACCCCAAAGCCTAAGACCGCCACGTTGACCATGTTGCTTTCCTCCCTTGTTTCTGTGTGTTGCGTCATTTTGGGGAACCCGCCCCTGATGGACGTTATCCCGCCAAAATCTCGCACCGGAGCACGCCCTCTACCCGCAGAGCCTGGGCTAAGAGCTCCTCCATGGAAATCTCCAGGCCGGAGGTCTCCGCCCCGATGGTGACGGCGGCGCATCCGCTGGCTGGAATACCCTGGTTGATGGTGAGAATATTCCCGCCCGACAGGGCAAAAATATTCAGGACCGAGGAGAGCACGCCGGGCTCATCCTTCAAGAGAATCTGAAAGGTCACAATCCGCCCGTGCAGCATGTCGTTAAAGGGCCGGACGGCGTCCTTATACTTGTAAAAGGCGCTGCGGCTGATGCCAACCCTCTGCACCGCCCGGTTGACCGTATCCGCCTCGCCGGTTTCCAGCATTCGCTTGGCCTCGGCCACCTTGAGGAAAATCTCCGGCAGGGCGCCGGCCTCTACAATGAAATAGCTGGGCGTCTTGCCCATTCTATGCACACCTCCCTCCGCCTGTCCGCACCAGGAGGCCATTTGTCTCTTGGCTGTAGTCCATTGTAGCACACACCGCCGCTGGGCGCAAGCCGGGAAGGGGGGCCTGCGCCACTAAATTCGCCCCATTGGCCGGGGGATTTCCCGTCGATTTGTACAGAACCCTGCGTCAACACCTGAGCGATAAGGAGGGAGTCCGGTTGCCCGGAGAAAAACATGTGCGTGTGTTCCTGGCCGTGCTGTATGGTGGGCTGGCCCTGGGTGGACTTTGGCTGGGGACCCGGTTTGTGCTGCCCTGGGCGGCCCCCTTTTTGGCCGGGGGCGCTCTGGCGGCTCTGGTGGAGCCGGTGGTACGCGTGCTGACACAGCGGGTCAGGCTCCCCCGGTGGGGGGCGGCGGCGCTGTGCATCGCGGTGCTGGCGGGGAGCGTGCTGGGGGCGGCAGCGCTGCTGCTGTGGCGGCTGGTCTATGAGGCCGGAGTCCTGCTGGCCCGCCTGCCCGCTCTGCTGGCGGGGACCTCCGCCCTGGCGGACTGGCTGGATACGTGGAGCTATCGGGTGAACATGGCCCTCCCCGCCCCCCTGCGGGAGGCGGTGCAGGGGGCCCTGGCGGAGGTGCTGGAGGAAGGACTCTCCCTGCCGGAGCACCTTTATAACGGGCTGGCCGGGGCGGCGGCGGGGGTGGCCGGGAGCCTGCCGGGGGCGAGTCTTTTCCTCTTTACCGCCCTGCTGGCCGGGTATTTTATCAGCGCCGGATGGCCCGATTACCGGGAATGGCTGCGGGGTCTGCTGCCCGCGTCCTGGCGGGAGCCGGTGGGCCGGGGCTGGGCGGAAGTCCGCCGGACCCTGGGGGGCTGGCTGCGGGCCCAGGGCCTCCTGATGCTGGTGACCTTTGGGGAGCTGGCCGCAGGGCTGCTCCTGCTACGGGTGGAGCTGTTCCTTCTGCTGGCGGCGCTGATTGCCCTGGTGGACGCCCTGCCGGTGTTCGGCACGGGGACGGTGCTGCTCCCCTGGGCGGCGGCGGAGCTGCTGGCGGGACGGCTGGGATTGGCGCTGGGACTTGCGGCCCTCTATGGGGTGGTCAGTGTGGTGCGCAGTGTGCTGGAACCCAAGCTGGTGGGAGAGCAGACCGGACTGCCGCCCCTGGGGGCCCTGGCGGCTATGTACGCGGGCTTTCAGGCCTTTGGGGTGGCGGGGATGATTCTGGCTCCCCTGCTGGCCTCGGTGGCCTGCCAGCTGTGGCGGCTGTTCCGCCCCTCCCCCCGGCGGGAGGGATGAGGGGCGGCTTTTGTGTTACACCGGTTTCCGGTTTTGGTTGAGCCGTCCCACCATCCAGGTTATGCGCTTTTCCCGCCCAGCGCTGGTCTTTGCGTCAAAATAGGCCCGGGTGTAGGTTTTTTTCACCGACTGGCCCTGAACAATATGCCGCCCCCATTGCCCCCGGCTCACCGCAAGGCCGGGGGCGCTGTTTTACAAATCAACGCCCCGAACGCCCAAAAACTTTGTCGATTCCCCTCTTGTCAGGGGGGATTCCTTGTGATAGAATAGAAAAAATTTCAAAGGGGTAATCAGTCATGCGGCATTTGATCGATTTTGGAGACCTGTCCAGAGCGGAGTGGGAGTCCCTGTACCAGCGGTGCAGTGCGATTATGGACCACCCCGCTGATTTTTTGGACGCCTGCCGTGGCCGGGTCATGGCCAGTCTTTTTTATGAACCCTCCACCCGCACCAATTTCTCCTTTCAGGCCGCCATGCTCCGGGTTGGGGGCACGGTGTTCGGCTTTGCGGACCCCCGCTCCACCTCCACCGCCAAGGGGGAGACGTTGAAGGACACCATCAAAATGGTCTCCGGGTATGCCGACGTGGTGGTCATGCGCAGCCCCAAGGAGGGCGCGGCCAAGGCGGCCTCTCTGTACTCCCATGTTCCGGTCATCAACGCCGGGGACGGCGGTCACATGCACCCCACCCAGACCACGGCGGACCTGACCACCATCACCCGTCTCCGGGGCAAGGTGGACGGCCTCTCGGTGGGTCTGTGCGGCGACCTGAAAAACGGCCGGACCGTCCATTCCCTCATCAAGGCCCTGGCCAAGTTCGACGGGGTCAAGTTCTACCTGATTGCCCCCCGTGAGCTGGCGGTTCCGGAGTACCTGCGGGCCTTCATGAAGGAGCGGGGCCTGTGGTTTGTGGAGGTCACCGGCCTGGAGCCCGTCATTCCCCAGCTGGACGTCCTCTACATGACCCGCATCCAGCGGGAGCGCTTCGTGGACCCTCTGGAGTACGAGCGCAATAAGGGCATCTATGTCCTTACCCGCCGCAAGCTGGAGCGGGGCCGCAAGGATCTGTTGGTCATGCACCCCCTGCCCCGGGTGGATGAAATCTCCATCGACGTGGACGACGACCCCCGCGCCGTGTACTTTGACCAGGCCCGGTACGGCATGTTTGCCCGTATGGCCCTGCTCACCGACCTGGCCACCCAGGACCGCCTGACCCCCGACCCGGTGGCCATCGGCACAAAGCCCCTATGTACCAACCCCAACTGCATCACCCAGACAGAGCACTACCTCCCCCCGCTGGTCAAGGAAACCGGCGGCGAAACCTGCTGTGCCTTCTGTGACGCCCAGCTCCACTGATTCATACGGAAAAAGGCCCGGATTCCAAGGAATAAGGAATCCGGGCCTTTTGCATCGCGCCCCTTAAACCACCAGCTTCTCCAGCGCTTCCCAGCTCAAGTGCAGCGCCTCAATGTCCCCCCATGTGTCAAAGCGCTCCTCCATCAACTGCCAAGTCACGAACCAGTACACATAGACAATCTCCAAATGACAGGGCAAAATGTCCTCAATAATGGAGCGCATCTCATCAAACCCGTCTGGAATCCCCGGCACCTCCGGAAAGCGCACCTCCACCCGCCCCGGCGTAGATGTCTCACTGGCCACCGCGTTGAGGCCGCAGCCCTTCAAATTGTCGTTGACCGCCGCCAAAGTAAAGCTGTCCCCGCCAATCCGCAGCAGCGCGGCCAGCGCCTCCCGCCGCCGCTGGAGGGTATGCGCCACCGGCCTGCGGGCCAGGAGCTTTTCGATGGCCTCCAGCCCCGGCCCCTCGGCGGTGGAGACCAGCATCTCCCGTTCCGCCGCCTCCAGCCAGCTCCCGCAGCCGTCCAGGGCCTCCCCCTCGGCGGCCAGCTCACCGGCGTTATAGCTCCCCTCCAGCCCATAGACCCGCAGGGGCTCCAGCAGCTCCTTCAACCGCTCAGTATGTCCCATCACACCGCCTCCGTCACCGTCAAGGTCCCCAGCCAGGGCAGCTCGTCCCTGTTCACCGCCACGTCGGCGGCAGGGGTAGAAATATGGTAGTTCTCCACGCCCTCCACCCCGTAAACCAGCGCCCCCAGCTTGGCCCGCAGAATGCTCTGTCCCAGCAGCCGCCCGTCAAACCACCCCTGTACCCGGTTCTCCACGGCGGACAGTACGGCCTGCTTATCCGCCCCGGCCTTGGGCGTCACCTGGACGGCCACGTTTACCGTTTTCATCTCCGGCGCCCTCACCTGCACATCCACGGCGATTTCCCTTCTGGCCTGAAAATACGCCCGCATCTGCTCCAGCAAGGCGCTGTCCGGCGCGCCTGCGGCGGTGGAAACCACCACATCCACCGTCCCTATTCCTCTGGGCCGGGGAAGCACCGCCGCCGCGGCAACCTCCGGGAAGGACATGGCCCCCTGCTGATAAAAGGCGGCGTTGGCCCCATTGGGCATCCGCTGATAGGTCTCCAGCACTCTCGCCCGCAGCTCTTCATCGCCCTCCCGGTCCAGCCCGCCGGTAAAGGGCTCCGGGTTGCCGCACCGGTTCACCCCCACCGGCGCCACCGCCATAGCCCGCACCGCCCCTGCGGCTACGTTCCCCGCCGCTCCGGCCTCCAGCGCCCGCGCCCGGACCTCCACCGCCGCAGCCCCCGCCGGAAGTACCGCGTCCTCCACCGTCTCAAAGCGCACCTGTGCCGCCGTCAGGCACACGGTCCCCGCTCCAATGAGCAAATCCGTCTCCGCTGCGCTGTCCCGCTCGAAGCGGAGGACCCCCTGGGCCGCCGCAGCCGCCCGCCGCTCCACGCCCCGCAGCTGGGCGTGCCGGTCCAAAAATTCCCCCTGGGCGGTCTGAGGGAAGCACTGCCGCCCCACCCAATCCGCCTGTACGTACAGCCCATAGACCTGCGCCGCCACGGCGTAGAGCCGCACGGCCATGTCTCCATCCCCGGCCAAGGTCAGTCCAGTCTCCCGCTGTACGGCCTGAACCATCTCCTGATAAATCTCCTCGATACTCACTCAACGCACCTCCACCGCCGCGCTCAGGGCCTCCCCCCGCCAGAGCAGGTCCACCCGAAGCCGCCCGTCCCCGGACAGCTCCGTCCCGGTAATCTCCAGCCCCGCTTCTCCGGCCAGGGCCTCCGCCGCGTACTGCCGGGCCAGCGCCGCCCTGCGGCTGGGGGCCTCCCGAAAGAGCAGGAACAGCCGGCTCCCCAGATCCGGCAGCAGCGGAAAGCTCCCCCGCCGTATGGACAGCTTCCACAGCACCCGCTGCAAGAGCTCCTGTGACCCCTCCGCCCGCAGAAAGCCCCCCGCCCCGTCGGGCACATAGTCCCCATCTCGCACCATCAGTTCCACGTTCAATCCTCCTTCACCAGCACGGGCTTCCCGTTCACCAGCACCAGCCCGCTCATGGAAATCACCCCGCCGTTGCTGATAAAAATGGACCCTCCCCCGCTGTGAATGTACACCTCTCCAGGGGCCAGATTTACCTCCAGGCTCCCCCGGGCCCCGGCCACGCAGGGCTGTTCCCCATCGGCCCCGGCCTTGACCACCAAAACCTCCTGCCCCTGGCTGGGCCGCCACACGTAGCCCCCCGGCCCATAGACCGGCAAATCCCTCCGCTCGCCGTCCAGCATCGCCCCCACCAGACGGCCTTCCACGGTCACATTGCCCACCTGGGCCCGCTCCGTCTGCCTGGTCTCCTTCCGCCTGGAAATCCACATGATGGTCCCCTCCTTTTTTCTCACAGCGCCGCCAGAGTCAGCGCCGTATAGGTCCCCCGCCCGTCCAGGCCGGAGACGCTCTCCGCCACCCGCCAAACACCCCGGCACACCTTCTGTTCCAGCTCCACCAAATCCCCTGGCCAGGCCCGAAACGCGCCCGGCAAAGTGAGCTCCACCCTCCGCCACGCTTCCTCGGACCGCTGAAGCTGATACTCTCCCGAGTACCGCATTGCCTGATAGCTGCTCTTCCCCGGCATGGTCAGCACTCTCCGGCACTGTCCGCCCCGCCGGGCAAAGTCCTGGTTGACGACCCGCTGTACCTGCTCGCTGGTCCGGTCCCGCACCAAAATCTCCGACAGCACCCCATACCGCCTCTCCCGCCAGGTAAAGCTGGTCACGGCCGCGTCCTCCCCCAGCCGTATCCGCTTATGATCCTGCCAGGGCGCGACCAACAGCCTCCCCTCCCGGTCAAACCGGGGCGTCAGCCCCCCATAATACCGGCAGAAGGCATACAACACCTGCCACTCACTGCTCCCGGCGGCCACGGAGAACCCCGGCACAGCGGGCAGCTCCGCCGTCTCGCCCACCGCAATCCCATAGGGCCGCACATGGTCCCGCAAAATATCCGCAAAGGAGGCCACCTGATAATCGCACCCCAAAGCCTCATTATCCAGCAGCAGGGCCCCCATGCCCCGCCCGGACACGGTGATCCTCCCGCCGTGCTCATCCCACCCGCAGCTGAACTCGTCCACCACGCCGGTGAACACCCTCTGTCCGTTTTCCTCCGCCGTAAACCGCACCGCCTCACGGAGGGCCCCGGCCTCCCCAGGACTCCACAAACACTCCAGAAAAAAGCTGTCACAGGGCACGCCGCAGGCGTACTCCATTTTCCACCCGGTCACATCGGGCAGAGCAATCCTCCGCCCGTCCCAGCACTCCAAGGTCCCCTTCATGCCAAGCGCACCTTCTCTCCCACCAGAATCAGGTTGGGATTTTTAATCTGGGGATTCAGCGCAATCAGCTGGGTGAGACTGAGCCCATTGTCCCGGGCAATGCCCCACATGGTCTCCCCCCGCTGAACGGTGTGCCACACGCGGCCCCCTCCGCCGGAAGGAGCCGAAGGCTTCTCACCGCCGCTCACCTGAATCCCTGTGCTGTGCCCCTCGTACCCCTCCCAGAAGGCGAAGGTGTACCGCACATAGTCCGCCCTGGGCTCCTGCTTCAGGGAGAGCTCCACAAAAAAGGCGTTAGAGGTCTGCCAGACCGGATGAACCAGCAGCCCCGGCCCGTCCTCATAGAATACCGAGGCCAGCTTTTTAAACTCCTGATAGGCCCCCTCGCCCACGAACTCCCCCTCGCCCCGCATGACCCGCTTGGCAGGCCCCAGGTCCTGGAGAACATACCGTCCAAAGGGCACCTTCCGCTCCCCCATGCTCCGCTCATAGCGGATGGTATACACCCTGGGATTGTGGGGCCACACATAATCTTTATACCGCATTGCCGCCAGCTTCACCGGCATACCCCTTTCTATCTGAACCGACGCCCACCGGCGCCGGGAATCCACTCAAAACAGGGCAAAGCCCCCATCATACCGCCGGGCGTCCCGCTCCAGCACCCGGTCCAGCTCCTCCGGGGAGAGCCCGCCCCCCGCAGGCCCCCCCGAACGCTCCACCACCGTCACCGTCTCGCCGCCCCGGGGCCGGTACCCCGCGGCGGCCTCCCCGGCCCGCAGGCGACGGTACAGCCACCCGGCATCCCCCCGCCCCTCCCGGCCCGCTACAAGCCCTTCCGGTACCCATTCACGTTCTCGCCCAGCCGCCGCCGTCTCCCCAGAGAGCCAGAGCGGAACCTCCCGCCCATCCGCCTCCGGCAGCTCCGCAGAAACCGGCCGCACCGCCGAAGAAGCACCTGCCTCCCCCACAGCGCCGCCCTCCAGCGCCCCCACAGCGCCGTCTCCGCTCCAGCCCCGCACCTGCTTCCGCCCTCCGCCCGCCGCCGTCACGCCCCCCAGCGCTCTTTCCGCCAAGGGCTCCAATACCCACGCCTCTCTCCAGCGCCCTCCGGCCTCCACGCCGGACGCAGCCTCCCCCGCCCCACGGGGCAAATGCTCCCACGCTCCGCCGCTCCGGGCCAGGGCCTCCACCGCTTCCTCCACCTTGTCCCCCGGCTTTTTCCGGCGGTACGGTTCTCCCTCCGCCATCAACTGTACCCCGAGGACCTCTTCCCCGTCCTCCTGCTCCTGTTCCTCCAGCAGCAGTTCCAAATAATCCGTCATGTTGCCTCCCCCTGGGCCAGCCGCGCAAATCTCTCCATGTCAAAACTGCCGTTCACCCCGGCGGAGGTGTCCTCCGCCGCGCCTCCGCACACGGGGCACCGCCCCGACTCCGCCTCCGCCCGGCAGGCGGGACAGAGCCGCCCCAGCTCTTCCTCCTGGTCCAGGGCCAAATTCAGGGCGCACCAGAGAAAATCCCTGCGTTTCATTGCCCGAACCCGCTCTTCGGTGGGCAGGGCTCCAAAGGTCCTGAGCACGCGCCAGCGCAGGCGCTCCTCCGGCGCGTGCTCCAGGCTTTTTTTAACGCCTGACACCGTTCCTCTCCGTCCCCGGCCCCTGGGTTCTCCTCCCGGTCAAATTCGGCCCACTGCCGGGCCAGCGCCCCAATCCGCCGGGGCGTCAGCCCCGCCAGGACCGCCGCCCCGCTCTCGAACACCGGCGCACCGTCCCGCTCCAGCGCCCTGGCCAGCAGGCAGGCGTTGGCGCACAGGGCCCGCTCCTTCCCCCCCTGGGCCAGGGCCTCGGCCTCTCTGTGGGCCTCCAGCGCCTCCCAGGCACTGAGCAGCCGCAGGCACGTCCCATCCTCCAGCGCCAGCCGCTCCGCCCCATACAAAAAGGAATTTCCCTCCATATGCCTCCCCCTTTCCGCGTTATACCGCGGTTTCGATGCGCTTTGCCGCCACCACAGTAATCTTCTCCACCACCATAGCGCCCAGTGTCCCCACCTCGCCAATGGAGCTCCACTGACACCCGGAGTAAATAATTCTCCGGTCGGGCTTGACAATGACCAAGCTGAAATCCTCCAGGCCGTAAAAATCCAGCCCATCCCGAATGGCCTCATCGGTGGCGTAGAGTCTGGTCAGCTCAATGACATGATTCCGGGGCCCCGGAATGGTAGCCACCGGCTCCTCCTCGCCAAAGGCCTCCACCGTTTGACTGGAGCGGGTGGCCCGGGCGCTGTAGCTCTGCACCACGGCCACCTTTTTCCCTTCGACCTCCAAATAGATGTCGCTGCTGGTGGGAAATCCCCCAATTTTCACGTACAACACCTCCCAAATTAAACCGTGATATGGGCGCTGACCCAAATCTGATTCAGCCCGTGGGCCACGGTAAAGGAGAAGTCCACCAGACAAACGGTGGGGTTCTCCGTATCGGCCTCCACCCGCACCCCGTCATACCCGGTGATAATCTCCCGCGTCAGCTTATTCTCCAGCTCCAGCACCACCTGAGAGCGAATGGCCCCCCGGCTCTGCTCGGTATTCTTGGCCCGCCGGAATCTAGCCCGCAGGGCGCTGCGCACCGCCGGAATCACGTCGTCCACAATCCGAATGGTGGTCAGCTCCCGCCAGGTGGCGTCGGCCACCTCACCGCTCTTGGTCCGGGTGGTCACCCCCCGCACCACACTGACCTGACCGCCCGCCGCCTCCAGGGGCGTGACGCCCCCGCGGATCAGCGCGTCCAGCTCCCCGTCATCGAAATTCCGCGTCAGGGCCTCCACCCCCCGGAGCACCGCGCCGCCCAGGGGCACCGCAGGGTCTCTCTCCCCGGCGATAGCCCCGGCCACCGCCGCAACCTCATCCCCACCGCCGGGAGCAACCAGCACCACCCGCTCGCTGTTCAGCGCCTCAGCCCGCTCCACCATCTCACTGACGGTCTCTTCAGGCGCTCCAGACACCACGGCAATCCGCTCTCTCCGCGCGGCGGAGGCGTCCTCCACGCTTGCCCGGAGCTTCTGCTGTACCGCCAGCGCAGTGCTGTCGCAGACCACCACCGCAATTTCCTCTTCCCCCTGAAGCAGGGCGAACGCCCCCTCATAGCCGCTTTCCTCCGCCACGGCCACGGCCTTCACCTGCGCCGCCCCGTTGAGGAAGAGCAGCCGGACCAGCCCGGTCATACGGTCCCCGGCCCCCAGCTGGCTCACCGCGTCCTCATACCGGCTCAGTGTGTACACCTTCCCGGCCTCCGCCTCACTGACGGCAGCCAGTCCCACGGTTCCGCCGCTGCCGCCGCCGCTGACCACACTGGACGCGTCGTAGCTGGAATAAACCCCCGGCCGCTCATGTCTGTTTGTACTCAAATCCTGCCATCTCCTCTCACGATAACCTCCAGGAACGCGCCGCCCTCCTCGGCCACGGCATAGACACAGCCCTCACAGACCGCCTCCACCGGGCAGCAGAACAGCCCCATCCCCTCCTCAAACCGCACCGCGCCGCAGGAGAGCTCCTTCACCTTCAGCCCCTCCGGCCCCTCCTGGCTGAGGGCCTGCGCCAGCCGGTCGAAGGCGTCC
This sequence comes from uncultured Flavonifractor sp., assembly GCA_910585415.1. GTDB lineage: Bacteria > Bacillota > Clostridia > Oscillospirales > Oscillospiraceae > CANAAV01. The sequence goes on along the minus strand of CAJUDT010000024.1, from coordinate 12,403 downwards.
CGAAGCCCCGCCGCGCCGCACCCCTTGGGCGCGTACAAATCCAGCCCGAAGGTGAGCTTCACCCGCTTGCCATAGAGCTCCTCCCAGCGGCCAGCCGCCTCATTGTACCGCTCCCCCAGGTAATCCTGAAACCCGCCGGGTCCCCCCTGGCAGGCCCGCAGGGACACCGCCGCCGCCACATGGTCCCGGCGCACCCTGGCCTCCTCCGGCCAGGCGCACACCGCGTCGATGTCCTGTCCCCGCAAAAATTCCGCCATCCGCTCCCGCACCTGGTCCAACGTCACCGCGTTCCCTCCTGTCCGGGGGCCGGACCGCCCACCGGCCCGGCCCCTCTGTTCTCACACCAACTCCGCCTCTCTCTGCCGGAGCAGTCCCCACCAGTGCTGAACCGCGCCGCCCAGATACACCGGCTGTGCCGAGAGCACCTCATATTCCCGCCCCTGCCAGCGGATATAGCCGTCCTCCGCCAGCTCCAGCGGCACCGCCGGGTCTCCCAGATAGAGCCACCGGTCCTGCCTCACCTGCCCCAGAGGTGTGGGAACCATCTGTTCCCGCTTCTCCAGCACCGGCTGAACAAAGGCCCTGCAAGCAATCCCCACAGCTTCCTCTCCCCGGCAGACCTCCACCGTCTGCCCATACTGCTCCAGCAGTCCGGCAAACACGCCTCCATAACTCATCCCGGCACCCCCCGAAACACAAAGCCCTCATCCCGAATATAGGGCCGCATCACCTGTCTGGCCTGGAGCCTGAGCACAGCCCGCCGCGCGGCGGCATCCTGCCCGCCCTTCATCTGGACGGACACCGCCCCGGCGGTAAACCGCTCCACGCCGCCGTCCTGCCCCGCCGCCAGCTCCGCCAGAGCCACCCAGGCGGCGGCCAGAGGAAAGGCCCCGCCGCAGTCCTCCGGCGCGACCCCCGCTTTCAGCCACCCGGCCACCTCCAGCCGTGCCGGGTGGCACAGGGCCCGCAGGGCCTCCAGCCCTCCGTCCTCCACATGGCCCAGTATCTGGGCCAGCGCCGTAATCTCCTCATCCATCACAGCTCCAACACCTTCGCCGCGTCCACGAAGAGCTTGGCAAAGCCGCTGACACTGGTAATCGCGGCCCGCTCCAGCTGCCGGTCGATGAGCTTGTCATACTCCACCAGCACATCGGACCCCTGGACCATCTCCAAAGCATACCGCCGGTCCAGCCCAATGAGCGTCCCGCTGCCCAGGGCGGAGGTCCGCAGCAGCTCGGCCCCCAGGGGGGTAGTGAGCTTGCCGGTCCCCTGGAAATTGAGCCCGGTCAGCGGATTCTGGAGCTCAGAGAGCTTCAGCAGCTGAAGCATCACGTCCCCGGACACCAGGAGCGTATTCATCTCATAGGGGTCAAACTTGGCCCAAAAGTCCACCAAATCCCCATAACTCAGCTTTCCACCGCTGTTTTCCGGCAGGGAAATCACCTGAGCGGGGTTGTCGTTCCCGTCCCCGTTGAGAATCACGTCAATGGCGTCCTCCAGGTGCATCCGATTGATGTACGCGCCGATCTGCCGCAGGGTGACCGAGAACAAATCCAGCTTCTGATAGCGGATGGCCTCATAGGAGGCCACCAGCATCCGTCCCCGCTTGTGGAGCCTGACCAGATTTTCCTGAGTCCGAATCTCGGTCTGCGGAATGCTGGCCCGCTCCTCCACCCGGCGCAAGCTCTTGTCCTCCTTCTCCGGCACCGAGGCAATGGAGCGGTAATCCATCCCATTGAACTGGGTCACCGCCGCCGTAATCTGGGGCAGCAGGTTTGTCTCCTCCATCCCCTGCCGCACGGACCGCGCAATGTACTCCGGGAACAGCACCGCCGACTGGGCGCTGGCAAAGAACTTCTCCACCACGTCGGACCCCGCGCCCTTCACCTTGATATCGAACCGCTTGAGCTGGCGCTGATAGGCGTCCAGCCCCTCCAGGGGCGTCCCCTTGTAGGCCTCCGAGGGGTCCTCCCGCTCCAAGGTCTGGGTAAAGGAGCGCCCCGCCTCGCGGTACATCCCCTTTTCCAGCTTGAGATTATCATACCGATATGCCATAACTGTACTCCCCCTTTTCTTACAGCCGAACCACAGCCCGACCGCCGCCGGCGCTGACCACCAGATACTCCATCCCGGCGGCGTCATCCCTCTGAACGCCGCCCTTGCTGTCTGCGGACAGCTTGACCCAACCGGCGCTCACGTCCTCACCGGCGCCGACCTCAGCCAGACCGCTCACCTGCACACTGGCAAAGCCGCCGTTGTTCACAAGGGCCACGCCGCAAAACCGCTCCTTGTCCCCGCAGGCCCCCACGGTGCCATTTCCCGTGAGCTTGACCACCTGTCCCTCCTGCACCCCGGCCTCGCAGGCAAAGGTTGCCGCCACCTCGCCGATGCCCTCAAAGGAAATTTTGTTCATTGATTTCTCTCCTTTCCAATCAAGCGCACCCCCGCCAATGCGCCATTGCTCCCGGTCCGGGCCCGCCGCCCCGCACCCCGGCGGCACAGAGCCGCCCAAACCCGCTCAAATCAAAAACGCCCGGTCGGGCGCGCCGCCGCTTTGCCCCGCCTTATCGTAGGTCAGTTGGGTTTTCACGGGAAATTTCTCCTCCAATACCCGCTCATACGCCCGCTTCAGCGCCAACAGCTCGCCTTCCTCCAGCTTCCCCGCGATACTCTTCCGCACGGCGCTGTCCAGCTCCGGCCGGGCCAGTCCGCCCAGCCGGGCCACCTCGAAGCGCAGCCCCTCCAGGTACTTCCGCCCCAAGGCGGCCTCCCGCTCCAGCTGCTCCATCCGCGCATCCTGCCGAAACCCCTTCAACACCCCCGCGTTGGGCTGGGCGGGCACCGCCACGAAGGACCACTCATAGGCGTCGGTGGCCCCCACCAAATCCACCCAGCACAGCTTTCCCTCATACTCCCGCCCCTTCACATGGGCGCAGGCCTCCCGGTCCCGGAACTCCTCCCCGCAGATGGAGCACACCGCCCGCTCCACGGCGCAGCTGACGGAGACTTCTTTTTTGATGCCCCCCTCGATTTCCTCAATGAGCTCCCGGTTCTTCTCACTGCGCAGCATGTAGGCGTACCCCTTCAGATAGCAGTACGCATCCCCGGCCCGGGTCAGCCCGCTCTCCCGCACCAGCTCCGTGCGGTAAATCCGCGCCGTCTGTCCTCTGGCGCTCCACTGGTGGTCGAACATACCGCTCTTTCCCACAAAGAGCCTGGCCAGCTCCCCCAGAGTCTCTGCGGGGAACCGCTCCCCATCCCGGTCGATTTCGTTGTCACACAGCCGCACGCAGAAGGTGTACACCTCCTCCGCCTTGAGCTCCCTCCGGCTCAGGGCGTGAATGAGCCCCAGCTCCGTGGCGTCCAGAACCGCCCCGGTTCCGATGTCCGCTTCTTTGGTAATCCGCACTCTGCTCGTCTCCTTCCTAATTTCCGGCCTCCAGCCGGAGCTTTCGGGCCTGTTCCCGATACAGCTCCGCCCTGGCCTCCTCCACCAAATCCTGAAGGTTGATGTCCTCCCACTCCACCACAAGGTCCTCCCCGAACCCGTGGAGCCGGAGCCACAGCTCACAAATCTGCTCCACCACGCCGGTGAGCCCCCGGCGAATGGCGGTAATCTCGCTGGTCATCATGTCGGCCTGCTGGGCGCTCATGCGCTCGGTGGCGGACCAGGACAGCCCCAGCAGGAAGGGCGGAATCCCCGTCCGCGCGACCAGCTGCTCCAAAATCTGCCGCACAGGCACCTGACTGTCCAGCACCTGGTTATCCGCCCCGATGACTTGAATATCCACATCTCCCACGGCCACGAAATCCCGCACCGTGCCGTCCTTCCCGGCCTGCATTGCGCTGGACCACTCCCGTGCGATCTGCTCGCTGCGCTCCTGGGCCCAGGCCCCGTCCAGGGCCTCCCCCTGGGGCTTGTACACCACGGCGAAGCGCACATTGCCCATCCGCTCCCAGTTCATCCCAACCGCCTGATAGATTTTCAGCAAAACTCCGGCCAAAAAGGGCATAGACCGCAGCAGGCTGACCCCGTAGGGACTCCCCACCTCCGGCTGAAAGGGCGTAAACAGCAGCAGCTCCTGCCAGGGCAGGGCCTGAAGCGTTCCCCCCTCCCCCCGGCCGCACAGGGTAAATTCCAGGGGAGACTTCCCCTCCTGAATCTCCACCCCCGCCGGGTCGCCGCACAGCACGGCGGCAATCTCCCCCCGCCGCCAGTCCAATACGATTTCCCCCACGGCCCGGCCGCAGGTAATCATGGTGTCCAGGTACTCGTCCAAAAAGGCTTGGAGTCCTCTCTGTCCCCGCCCGGTGTTCACCTGCCGCAAAAACCGGTCCAGCCCCTCCTGGGCCGCCGCCTCTCCACACCGGACCCTCACGCCCCCCGCCAGCCGCACCAGCTTCCAGATGGCCGCGTCAATGACGGGCACAGCCTCCCGAATGCTCCGATACAGCTCAAACTCCCCATTGCGCAGGGGCACGTACCGCTCCAGCATCCCGAAGGGGTGCCGTTCTCCGTCCCGCAGCTGCACGGCGGTCCCCGCCGCCGGGCTCCGTTTGTTACCCCACAAACCCATATCCCGCTCCTTTCAAAACCTCCGCCGCTCCACGCAGGCCGCGCCAACATACCCCCCGCCTCTCCGCGCGGCCACTGTGACGGCAAAATACCGGATATCGTCCATGGCGTGGTCATGGACCTTCCTCACCCGGTCCCCAATGGCCGTTTCATCCCAGCTGTACAGGGAAAACTCCCGAATGGCGTCCACGCACGGGGAGCAAATCACCAGCCTCCCCTGCCGCAGCAGCTCCGCCGTCACCCGAATCCCGGCCAGCACATCGTTTTCCGCCTTCACCACCCGCCACCCCTCCCGCCGGAGCACCTCAAGGAAGCTGGCGGCGGAGGGGTCCACCACCACGGTCTGAATCCTCCGCCCCCCGGCCAGCCGTCTCAGCTCCTGGGCGTACTCCCCGTCGGTTTTCTGCCGCATCTGCTCTCTGGAGTCGTAATAATACTCCTTCACCCGGTACCAGACGCCGTCCCGCTCCCCCCACAGCCCGAAGGAGGCGGGATTCACCGTCCCGTAATCGCAGGAAATACACCACCGCTCCAGCTCCCCCTCCGGCGGCGCTTTCACGTAGCTCTCATCGAAGAAGTCGTACACTCTCCCCTCCGCAGCCACCCACTCTCCCAGCACGAATCTCCGGTAAAAATTCCCGCTGAACATCCCGCCATAGCGCCGTATCACCTCCGGCGACAGAGCCGGATTGTCCTCCATCAAAAAGTGCAGATACAGCGCCCGCCGCTCCCGGGCCCGCTGGACCCACTCCCGATAAAACCAGTGGGCGGGATTTTCAGGGTTGCAGTTAAACCACAGCTTGGCCCCCTTCACCGAGCACCGCGCGCAGGCCTGCTCCACAAAGGAGCGGGGCATCAGCGCCGCCTCATCCAGCAGCACCCCGGCCAAAGTCACCCCCTGAATCAGGGCGGCGCTCCCCTCATCCTTGCCGCCGAAGAGATAGAAGGTATTAACCCTCCCCCCGAACCGCACCGTCAGCAAATGCTGCGAACTCTTTTCCGTGCAGGCAAACCCCAGCTCCTTCAGCACCGGCACCAGCCCATCCAAAAGGTTGCGCCGCAGCCCCCCCACGGTTTTCCCGCACAGCCCGAACCGCTCCCCCTGAAACCGCCGCATGGCCCAGCACACAAAGGACAGCCCCATACAGATGGTCTTTCCGCTGCGCACGGCGCCGTCGCAGATAATGGCCTCCAGCTCCCTACTGGGCGACCCGTCACACCACCAGGTCAGCACGATTTTCTGTTTTTCGGAAAAGGACTCAAGCCTCATGACCCTCTCCCGCCTTCCGCTCCAGGGCCTGGAAGAAGGCCTCTGCCTGTTCCCGCTCGCCCTCCTGCCCCAGGGCGGCCAGCCGCTCCAGGGCCGCCAGCCGGTCCACCAGCTTGATTTCCACGGTCCCGCTGCTGTTCCGCTTAAACTCGGCCAGCGCCCCCAAATCCAGCCCGTCAATGACTGCGATCTGTTCCTGCTCCAGCCCGCTGTCCAAAAACGCCAGCTTCACCGCGTCGTTCACCCGGCAGCCGGCAATCTGCTTCATCCGCCGCAGGGCCTGGGCTCTGGCCGTCTGTTTTCTGGATGTCTCACCCACAACATCACTCCCCTCAACCCTAACCGCCGCTCCCCGGAAAGTTTCCGGTTTGCGTGCAACTCCCAAAAAAGTTTTTCAAAAAAACAAACGCTCCCACCCGCAGGTCCGCGCAACAGAGAAAAAGATTCCGCCCACATGTCATATGTTCACCTTTCCAATTCCGGCAGCATGTGCTATACTGAGAAACAAATGCCAAACGCAGAGAGCAGGTGAACCGTGAGCCGCGCAAAAGACGCAATCAAGGACGCGTTCTGGAGTCTTTTGAACGAGAAGCCCTACAGCAGCATCACCGTCAAGGACATCGTCAGCCGCTGTCAAGTAAACCGGAACACCTTTTACTATCACTTCCAGGATATCCCCTCCCTTCTGGAGCTGGTCGTCAAGGAGTGGATGGACGCAATTCTCCAGCGCTGCCGCTCCACGGATTCCCCCATGGACTGCATCACCGCCATCATGGACGCCTGCTATAGCCGCAGGGACGCCATTCTGCACATTTACCGCTCCGTACACCTGGAGGATTTTCTCAACCGCGTCGACAAGCTGGCCCTCTATGTCATCCGCAGCTATATCGACACTGCGGCGGCGCTCCCCCTCCGCCCGGAGGATAGAAAGCTCCTGATCCGCTTTTACAAATGTATGTTTGTAGGCATTGCGCTGGAATGGCTCCGCACAGGGATGCGCTATGACCTGACGGCCTCCGCCCGGCAGCTCTCCGCTCTTCTTGCGGGCTCTGCCGGGGAGTGGTCCTTTCTCACCCTCCCCCACCCGCCCCAAGCGGAACCAGCCGCTCCCCCCCAGGCATAGCCCCAAAACTCCAAAGAAAAACAGCCGGAAGGGCTTGCTGTCCGATGACACAGACAGCAAGCCCTTCCGGCTGCTTATACCATATTCATGATACCAATGAATGCTGTTCCCTCACAGATGAATCAGTCCGCAATGAGTACGCCGCCCAAATCCACCGGCTGCGCGTCGCTCCAAAGGCGCTCCAAATCGTAGAATTTCCGGGCCTCATCGTTGAAGATGTGGACCACCACCGCCGAGAAATCCAGCAGCACCCAGGTGCCGCCCCGGTGTCCCTCGATGTGGTGGGGGGCCTCCCCCTGTTCCTTGAGGACCTTTTCGCATTCATCGCAGAGCGCCTTAATCTGGGTGGTGGAGGTGGCCGAGCATATGACGAAATAATCCGCCAGGGTAGTCAGGGCCCCCGTCTCCAGCATTTTGATATCCTGGCCCTTTTTCGCGTCCAGGGCCCGGACGCAGGACAGCGCGATTTCCTTAGGTGTCATTGACGTTTCCTCCTTATTCCACAGTTACAAGTACTTCCGCTAAACAAACCCCTTCAAAATAGGCAAGCTCCATTACCCTCAATCGGTAGGCTCCATACCCGGTCCATAGACATCACCGCCCGAGCTCGGCTGGTCGGGGACCACTGGAACCACCGGGTCCGGCTCAACAGGCGGAGCCGTCGGCGGCGGAGCCTCCGGCGTGGGGTCGGGCTGTGGATTCCCGGTGGGCTCCTCCGTAGGCCCGTTCGAGGGAACTGGCGTCTCCTCGCCGCCCACGGGCGTGGACCCAGGCCCCTGGGGAACACTGGGCGTGCTGGAGCTCTCCGGGCTGTCCGTCTCCGGGGCATCCGTCTCCCCCGGCTCTGGGCTGTCGCTGGGAAGGGGTTCTCTGGTGTCCACCGGATCCGGGGTGCTGTAATTCTGCGAGGGCTTAGAGGTCGGCCGGCTGACGGCAGCGGAATACAGCTTCAGCTCGCCCAGCCGCACGTCCTCGAGATAGGGGTTGAACCCGTTGTTGACGGCCTCCACCAGCTCAGAGCCGATGGGAATCACATGGGCCCCGTCCCCGGCGGGCCGGTACGGCATGGTGATAAAGGACACATTGTCCATATCCAGGTTGCCCACCGCCGATTTAGCAAAATAAACCAGATGAGGGAACGGCATATCCGTCTCCACATTTTCCAAAAAGATGTTGATATATCCGGTCAGATTGGGCAGCAGCACCGTAGGCTGCAAGCATTTGGACAAAGTGGCTTTCAGGAAATCCTGCTGGGTGCGGATACGTCCGATGTCCCCCTCAGCATAGCCATAGCTGTTGTCGATTTTCCCTGTGTCCCCAATGCTGTTGTGCCGCCAGCGGAGCAGCCCCATAGCCCCCTTGCCGTCCAGCACCTGCACGCCCTTTTTCAGGTCAATCTTAAAGTCCTGGGACAGGTCGTTGTAGTACATATTAAAGGGCACCTCGAACTCCACGCCGCCGATGGCGTCCACCAGCTCGCCCACGGCCTCCCACTGCACAATGACGTAGTAATCTGGGAACACGCCGGTAAGCTCGCCGACCTCCTGCTTCAAGGCGTTGATGCCCTTCTCACCGCCCCCGGCCCGGTTATAGACCGAGTTGAGCAGCACTCTCCGGTTTCCGTACTCCACAAAGGTGTCCCGGGGAAGGCTCATAACATTGAGCTTCTGATTGGGCACATCGTAAGCGGCCAGCATCATGGTGTCGGTGTTGCCGCCGCCGAAGGTGTCCTGTCCAATGAGCAAAAAGGTATAAAACTGCTTTTTCCGCTCACTGGAGAGGCCGGGTATCTCCACCTCCACCTCTTCCCCCTGCTCGTTGATGATGGTGGTGGCCATCGGCGGCCGGTCGGGCAGGCGGTTGCTCACGTCGGGCGGCGCGCCCACAAGGTTGATGATGACAAAGGCCGCCACAATAATAGCCGCAATGATGGTGGTCACCAAGAAAGCGACACGCAGTACCTTCTGTTGGGTGGACAGTCTGGACCAGCCGCTGGATTTCCGCTGCCCGCCGGAGCGGGAGGTTCCCTCTTTCTGGAGCCGTGCGCCCCCGGTGCTTTTTTTCTGTCTAGGACTCATGAATCGCTAGTTCCTTTCCGTTTGCTGAGTAACCATTCCCGTGCCGCCAAGGTATTTTTGTGTACCTCCAGCCCCCGGTCCTCCATCTCTTGAATACTGGTTTCACACCCGGCGATTACCGCCGCGTCCAGGTCCTCATAGGCCAGCTTCCGCAGGCGCTCCACCCCGTCAAAGTCCCGGTTGGGCTCCATATAATCGGCCATATAGAGAATTTTGTCCAGCAAGGCCATATCCGCCTTACCGGTGGTGTGCCAGTAGATGGCCGCAAACACCTCCTCGTCCGCTCCGAACACATCCCGGGCCACACACGCCCCGGTTTTGGAGTGAAGGAGCTTGACGGCGCTGCGCTCCAGCTCGTCCAGTACGATACCATATTTTGCGCACAATTGCAACTGTTCTTCCATTTCCAGGTACTTGGTGCAGTCGTGAAGAATCCCCGCCCGCGCGGCCTTCTCCGGGTCTGCCCCCCAGCGCCTGGCCAAACGTACGGCCTCTTCCTCGCACCCCCGGACGTGTGCAATGCGCTTGGCCCGCATCATGGAGTAAGAGCAGGCCCGCAGCTCCCGGTCGGGCAGGTGCTTCAAATCCATGTGGACCCCATACAGCCCCTTGCGGATGATGTACCCATATATCGAGGGCGGCAAAAACTCCTGCCCCTCCCCCTGTGCGAGCCGTTCCCGCAGCTGGGTGGAGGAAATATCCACAATCTGGGGGAGCTGAATGGTACACACGCGGGCGTGGAAGGTCGTTTTCAAAAACTCCGCCTGCACGGCGAAGGCGTCGCCGCAGTCGTCCTGGGTCCTGGCAAAAGCGCACACCCCCGCCAGAGAGAGGATGGTCTCCGGCTCCCGCCAATGCTGGAGTGTGAGGAACATATCCGCCCCCATCAACAGCCAGAGCTCCGCGCCGGGGTATTCCTCATGAATCTGCCGCAGTGTCTCCGCAGTGTAGCTCCGCCCTGGCCGTTCCAGCTCCATCCCGCTGGCCTCCACCCGCCCGGGCAGGAGCAGCAGGTCGGCGGCAATCCCGGCCATCGCCAGCCGGTCCTCTGGTCCGGGCCCATCCTGCGGGAGCTCCTTGTGGGGCGGGTGAGCCGCCGGAATCAAGAGCAGCTTGTCCAGACCCAGCGCGTCCATGGCAAACCGGGCCGCAGTCACATGCCCCAGGTGGGGCGGATTAAAGGTCCCGCCGTAAATCCCCAGTTTCATTGCGTGTGCCCCCTTAGCCGTTATCGTTTCTTTTTGTCCGAGACTAAAATAATTCTATCCTTTTTCTCCTTGTTATGGGTTGGACGATACAGCACAAATTTCGTTCCAATGACCTGAACCACCTCGCTCCGGGTTGCCCGAGCCAGGGCCTCAGCGGCCTCCCGGCTGGAGAGCTCGCAGTTCTCCAGCACCTTGCACTTGATGAGCTCTCTGGCCTCCAGGGCGTCGTTGGCCTGCCGGGTGAGGTTGTCCCCGATGCCGTCCTTTCCGATGTGTACAATGGTGTCGATGCCGTTGGCCAGCCCCCGAAGCTGGGAGCGCTGCTTGCTAGTCAAATCCATGGATGTTCTCCTTTTCCTGTGGTTGGCTCTTCAGCCCTTCAAATGCTCCCTCAGCTTCTCCGCAAACACCCGCAGGGCGTTCCCCCGGTGGGAGATGGCGTTTTTTTCCTCCGGTGTCAGCTGGGCAAAGGTCTTTTTCATACCGGGCACAAAGAACACCGGGTCGTACCCGAAGCCATTGCTCCCCTGGGGCGCGTAGGCGATGGTACCGGCGCACTCTCCCCGCGCCTCAAGGACCGTCCCATCAGGAAAGCAGCAGCAGATGCAGGAGACGAATTTCGCCCGCCGGTCCAGCATCCCTCTTAGATTGTCCATCAGCAGCCGGTAGCGCCCCACGTCGTTCAGGCCCTCCCCGCCGTACCGGGCGGAGAACACCCCCGGCGCCCCATTGAGGGCGTCCACGCAAAGCCCCGAGTCGTCGGCCACCGCGGGCAACCCGCTGGCCTTCATGACGGCCTCAGCCTTAATCCGGGCGTTTTCCTCAAAGGTGGCTCCCGTCTCTTCCACTTCCACGTCCACCCCTGCGTCGGACTCCAGGAGGACTTCCACCCCCAGGCCGTCCAAAATCGCCTGGAGCTCCTCCAGCTTATGGGGATTTTTACTCGCTAATACCAGTTTCATCCTGTTGACCTCCCACCAGCGCCTTGGCAAAGGCCTCCGCCTCAAAGGGCATCAAATCGTCAATGCCCTCGCCCACGCCGATAAATTTTACAGGTACCTGCAATTCCTGTGCAATTGCGATAACGATACCGCCCTTTGCGCTGCCGTCCAGCTTGGTGAGGACGATACCGGTCACGCCCGCCGCCTCGCTGAACTGCTTGGCCTGAATCAGCCCATTTTGCCCGGTGGTAGCGTCCAGCACCAGCAGGGTTTCCCGGCTGCTGCCGGGAAGCTCCCGGTCCACCACCCGGCTGATTTTATTCAGCTCGTTCATAAGGTTCTGCTTGTTGTGGAGCCGCCCGGCGGTGTCAATGAGCACCACGTCGGAGCTCCGCGCCTTGGCGGCGGTGAGTGCGTCAAAGACCACGGCGGCGGGGTCAGCGCCCTCATGCTGCCGGACCAGGTCCACGCCGCTGCGCTGACTCCAGATTTCCAGCTGGTCGGCGGCGGCGGCCCGAAAGGTGTCGGCGGCGGCCAGAAGGACCCGTTTTCCCTCCCCCTTCATCCGTGCGCCCAGCTTACCGATGGTGGTAGTTTTGCCCACGCCGTTGACGCCGATAAAAAGGAGGACCGAGGGGGTGGTGTCCAGCCGGAGGGTGGGGTCTCCCACCTGGAGCATTTCGGCCAAAATACCGCGCAGGCAGGCGCGGGCCCCCTCGGTGTCTCGGATTTTTTCCGCTTTGGTTTTCTCGCGCAGGCGCTCCACTGCCGACATAGCGGTTTCAGCGCCCATATCGCTGAGGATGAGTGTTTCTTCCAAATCATCGTAAAAGTCGTCGTCTAACTCTCCCGCAAAAAGGCTGTCAAAAGAATGGCCGATGTTTTCCTTTGTGCGGGTCAGGCCGGCCTTGATTTTTTCAAAAAACCCCATGGGGTCAGCTCCTTTACTTTTATTTTTGGTCTGCTTTTATTCGATTGCTGGGCTGTATTTTTTGGCTGGTTCTTTCTGCCTCTTCCTCGGTACTCTGGAGATTTTTGTTTTCTGGTCCCGCCTCCGGCGGGTTACTTTCCAGTGATGGAAAGTAACCAAAGATCACCGGGCCTGCGGGCCCGGACCCGGGGTCGGGGGGCGGCGGTGGAGGTTCGTTGGCCTGCAAGCCCTTTGGCTGTTACCCGCCGTTTTAGCCTCCGCCCTCAACACTTCGGC
>CAJUDT010000023.1 GCA_910585415.1 uncultured Flavonifractor sp. | reverse complement strand
ACCAACATCGTGGGCAAGTACGGCCCCCAGGTGCAGATGCTCCTGAAAAAGGCCGGGGGCATTCTGGACCAGATCAAGTTCATCTGCCCCCTCCACGGCCCCGTGTGGCGGAAGGATTTGATGTACTTCATCGACAAGTACAACAAGTGGAGCAAGTACGAGCCCGAGGAAAAGGGCGTCATGATTGCCTACGCCTCCATGTACGGCAACACGGAGGCCGCCGCCCAGGCCCTGGCCGCCAAGCTGTGCGAGAAGGGCATGAGCAACGTATGGGTTTACGACGTGTCCAACACCCACGTCTCCCAGCTGGTCAGCGAGGCGTTCCGCCTGAGCCATCTGGTCTTTGCCTCAGTGACCTATAACCTGGGCATTTACCCGGTGATGCACGACTTCCTGATGCACCTGAAGGCCCTGAACTTCCAGAAGCGCACCTGCGCCATCATCGAGAACGGCTCCTGGGCCGTGAAGTCCGGGGATTTGATGCAAAAGTTCCTGGAGGAAGAGATGAAGAACATGACGGTCCTGGGGGACCGCCTGAGTCTGGCCTCGTCCCTCCCCGCCGACAAGGCCGTGGAGCTGGATTCCCTGGCCAATGCCATCATCGAGTCTATGAAATAATTCCAATCATTCAAAGGAGCCCCCTGGCCTGGCCAGGGGGCTCCTTGCTTGTCAGCGATCTTGTGTTACTTCCGGTCAACCTTCACTAGGTTGACCAGCACCTGAGTCATGGTGGTCAGGGCGCTGGCGGGGATGTACTCGTGAATGCCGTGGAAATTCACCCCTCCGGTACACAGATTGGGACAGGGCAGGCCCATATAGCTCAGGCGGGCACCGTCGGTGCCCCCCCGGATGGGCATCTCCATGGGGGTCACCCCCGCCGCCTCCATGGCCGCACGGGCCCGGAGGATCAGGTACATGTGTGGCTCAATCTGCTCTCTCATGTTGTAATAGCTGTCCTTCAGCTCCAGCTCCACCGTGCCGGGGCCGTAAGTCTCATTCAGCCGGGCGGCAATCTCTCCCAACAGGGCCTTGCGGGCGTCAAACTTGGCCCGGTCGTGGTCCCGAACGAGGATATCCAGCAGGGCCTCGTTCACATCACCCTCCATGTGCTCCAGGTGGAAGAAGCCCTCATAGCCCTCGGTATGGGCGGGCGTCTCCTGGGGCGGCAGCTGGGCGGCGAACTCCAGGGCCATCAGGGCGGCATTTTTCATCTTGCCCTTGGCGGAGCCCGGATGAATGCTCAGGCCGTGAAAGCGGACCTTGGCGGAGGCGGCGTTGAAGTTCTCGTATTCAATCTCCCCCAGCTCGCCGCCGTCCACAGTGTAGGCCGCCGTGGCCCCGAAGCCCTCCACGTCGAAGTGGTCGGCCCCGTCGCCGATTTCCTCGTCAGGGGTGAAGCCCACGGCAATGCGGCCATGGGGAATCTCCGGGTGCTGGATGAGGTAGTCCACGGCGGAGACGATTTCCGCCACACCGGCCTTGTCGTCGGCCCCCAGAAGGGTGGTGCCGTCGGTGACAATGAGTTCCTGCCCCCGGTACTTGGACAGGGATTCGTGGTCCTTCTCCCGCAGCCACAGGTCTTTTTCCTTGTTCAGGCAGATATCGCCCCCGTCGTAGCGGACGATTTTGGCCTTTACGTCCGCCCCGGAGACGGCGGGGGAGGTGTCCATGTGGGCAATGAGCCCCACGCAGGGGATGCCCTCGCACCCGGCGGTGGCGGGGAGCCAGCCGTACACATAGCCGTACTGGTCCATATGGGCGTTGTACAGGCCCAGCTCCGCCAGCTCCTCGGCCAGAGCGGCCCCCAGGACCTTCTGCTTGGCGGTGGAGGGGGTGGTTCCGGTGTCCATGGCGGATTGGGTGTCGTAGCGCACGTACCTCAAAAAGCGGTTGACTGCGTTCATAATAAAACTTCCTTTCCTTTGACAGGGTGAACGGATTGTCTATTGACGGCAGACGCCGCCCTCATGTAAACTGCATCTATGAACCCTTCCATTATACCACAGAAGGAGTGGCATTGCTATGGTTGAGACGCAGGAATTTACTTTTCCATCCAGCGATGGGGTACACCAGATATGGGCCCAGTGGTGGCGGCCCGGGGAGGGTACGCCCCGAGGGGTGCTCCAGCTGGTCCACGGCATTTCGGAGTATATCGGCCGGTACGACGCCTTCGCCCGCACGATGGCCCGGCAGGGCTGGGCGGTGGTGGGGCATGACCACCTGGGCCACGGCCGTACCGTCCGGGACCCGTCGGAGTTCGGCTGGTTTGCCGACCGGGACGGCTGGCGGTATGTCCTCCGGGACACTCGAAATCTGCGCCTGCTGGCCGGGCAGGCGTACCCCGGTGTGCCCTATTTTATCTTGGGCCACTCGATGGGCTCCTTTGTAACCCGCGGGTACCTGCTGGCCTACCCCGGCACGGTGGACGGAGCGGTGCTCTCCGGCACCGGGCAGGAGTCCGCCGCCGCTGTGGGCGCGGCTAAGGTCCTCTCCGGCCTGCTGTCCAGAACCATGGGCCCCAGAGGGAGAAGCAAGCTCATCAACGCCCTCTCCCTGGGGGCCTATAACCGGAGCTTTCGGCCCAACCGCACCAGCGCCGACTGGATTTGCCGGGACCCGGCGGTGGTAGACGCCTACACGGCCGACCCCTTTTGCCAGTTCCTGCCCTCGGTGAGCATGTACCACGATATGATGACCGGCCTTCAAATGCTGGTCCGGCCGGAGAACCTGAAGCGTCTGGACCCGGACACGCCGGTGTACCTGTTCGCCGGGGACCGGGACCCGGTGGGGGCCAATGGCGCGGGGGTGAAGAAGGTGGCGGGGCTGTTCCGGCAGTACGGTGTAAAGGACGTGACCGTGAAGCTCTACCCCGGCGGGCGGCATGAGATGCTCAATGAGACAAACAAGGAGCAGGTGTATGCCGATACCTCCGCCTGGCTGGAGGCCCATCTAGCCAAGGTCGGAACCCCGGCGGACCCCGGACAGTGAGACGAGGACTGCCGAAACCGGGCGCAGGGTGAACCGTCCGCAGAGTCCTGCCCTGGAACTTCTTTTCGCAGAGGTTTTCTTCAAAAAGCGTATCAAACCGCCCTCCTTTGGGATACTAACCCCAAAGGAGGGCGGTTTTTGATGGTGAATCTGGGAGAAAAACTCCGTCCGGCCCTGGCGGGGGGCGCGGCGGGGCTGGCCAACGGATTTTTTGGGGGAGGCGGCGGGATGCTGCTGGTGCCCCTGCTGAAAAACCAATGCGGCTTAGACCAGCGGCGGGCCTTTGCCACCTCGGTGGCCATTATTCTCCCCCTGTGCATCCTGTCCTCGGTGCTGTACTGGCTCCGGGGCGGGCTGGACCTGGGGCTGGCCCTGCCCTATGTGCTGGGCGGGCTGGCGGGCGGACTGGCCGGGGGGAAGCTGTTCCGCCGGGTGAACATGGTATGGCTGCGGCGGGGGTTCGCCCTGCTCATGCTCTACGGCGGCGGAAAGGCCCTGCTGTTTTGATGGGCTGGCTGGGTTCGGTGCTGGCCGGGGCGGTAACGGGGGTGCTCTCCGGCTTCGGGGTGGGGGGAGGCACCCTGCTGCTCGTCTACCTGACCGCCTTTGCCGGGGTGCCCCAGACCCTGGCCCAGGGGGTCAATCTGCTGTACTTTCTGCCCGCCGCCGCCACGGCCCTCCCCACCCATGTGAAAAACGGGTATATTGAGACATCCGTCCTGGTTCCCGCCATTCTGGCCGGACTGGCGGGAACCGCCATCGCCGCCTGGATTGCCACCGCCCTGGATGTGACTCTACTGCACCGGTGCTTTGGCGGGTTCCTGATTGTGGTGGGCCTGCGGGAGCTCTTCTCAAAGGGCTGACTGCCCCCGCTTGAAGGTCAGATAGCCCTCCAGAATCAGGCTGGCGGCTACCGCGTCCACGTTCTTCCGGTGCTGTTTCATGGGCTTCCCGGCGGCGTGGAGGATGTCATGGGCCTCAATGGTGGTCCGGCGCTCGTCCCAGAAAACGGGCCGGAGGCCGCTGGCCTCCTCCAGCAGGGCGGCAAAGGCCCGGTAGAGGTCCGCGCGGGCCCCCTCGGTGCCGTCCATATTGCGGGGGAAGCCCAAAACCACTTCCTCCACGCCGTGCTCCTGCATCAGCGCGGCGATCTTCTGGGCCACCGGTTCCGCCCTGCGGCCGGGGACCACGGTGGTAAAACCGGTCAAAAACCCGGTGGCGTCGGAGATGGCCACGCCGGTCCGGGCGTCGCCGTAATCAACGGCCATGATGCGCATGGGAACGCCTCCTTCTGGGGGAAATCCTATTTATGATAGAGCTTGTTCGTCTCATACTGGGGGGTACAGGTCAGCCGCAGGCCCAGCCGGGCGCAGGTCCCCGTGTCCACCGGGGAGAGGATAACGGTGGAGTGGGCCTCGCACCCCCGCAGGGCGGAGAGCTGCTCCAGGGCCCGAGCGGCCAGAGGGTCGGCGGAGGCGGAGATAGCCAGGGCAATCAAGGTTTCGTCGCTGTGAAGCCGGGGATTGGCGGAGCCCAGGTGCCGGACCTTGACGGTCTGAATGGGCTCAATGGCCTGGGGGGAGATGAGGTGGGCCTCGTGGCCGATGCCCGCCAGCTCCTTCAGGGCGTTGAGCAGGGTGGCGGAGGCCGCGCCCAGCAGGCCGGTGGTCTTGCCGGTGACCACCCGGCCATCGGGGAGCTGGATGGCGGCGGCGGGGTTGCCGGTTTCTTCGGCCACCGCCTCCGAGGCGGCAATCACCGGGCGGATGGAGGGGTCAACCTTGGCCTGCTGCATGATGAGCTCCAGCTTGTACACCAATTCATCCTCCGCCTGCCCGGTGCGGCGGTCGCAGAGGGCGGTGTAGTACCGGCGGATGATCTCCTGCCGGGCGGCGGCCTGAACGGCCTCGTCGTCCACGATGCACCGGCCCACCATATTCACCCCCATGTCCGTGGGGGATTTGTAGAGGCATTGGCCCATGATGCGCTCGAAGGTGGCGGAGAGCACCGGGAAAATCTCCACGTCCCGGTTGTAGTTCACGGTCGTCTCCTTGTAAGCCGCCAGATGGAAGGGGTCGATCATGTTCACGTCCCCCAGGTCGGCGGTGGCGGCCTCGTAGGCCAGATTGACCGGATGCTGTAGGGGGAGATTCCAGATGGGGAAGGTTTCAAACTTGGCGTAGCCGGCCTTAATCCCCCGCTTGTGCTCGTGGTAGAGCTGGGAGAGGCAGACGGCCATTTTTCCGCTGCCGGGGCCGGGGGCGGTGACCACCACCAGGGGGTGGGTGGTCTGAATATAGTCGTTTTTGCCATAGCCCTCGTCGCTGACGATGAGGGGGATGTTGTTGGGATAGCCCTGGATGGGATAGTGCAGGTACACCCGCATGTCCAGCAGTTCCATCCGGCGCTTGAAGGCGTCGGCGGCGGGCTGTCCGGCGTACTGGGTCACCACCACCCCGCTGACCAGCAGCCCCTGGCCCCGAAAGGCGTCGATGAGCCGGAGCACGTCTACGTCGTAGGTGATGCCCAAATCCCCCCGGACCTTGTTTTTCTCAATGTCGCTGGCGCAGATGGCAATCAAAATTTCCGCCTTGTCGGCCAGGGCCTTGAGCATCCGGATTTTGCTGTCCGGCTGGAACCCCGGCAGGACCCGGGAGGCGTGGTAGTCGTCAAAGAGCTTGCCTCCAAATTCCAAGTAGAGCTTGTTGTCAAACTGCCCGATACGCTCCCGGATGTGTGCCGATTGAAGCTCCAAATAGAGCTCGTTGTCAAAGCCTTGTCTGCCCATTCCTCAAATCTCCTTCCACTCCAATTCTATACGCCGGATATTGTATCACAGGCGGAGGGTGGTAGGAAGAGCTTTTTTTATTTTGGGCAAAATTCTCCCCATAAAAAGAGCCGGGGGCAGAGCAAAGCCCCCGGCCGGTCAATTGCTGTCACTGCTCCGCTCCCTTGATGTAGGCAACGATAAGAGCTTCAATTTCATCCACGGTGTAGGTCTTGTCCGGCTGCTGCTTGATGATCTGAATCAGGTCAAACATCGCGGCCTTTTGGGCGACCAGGATTCCTTTTTCACTGGACACCTTATGTGCCTCCTTCCTTTTTGTGAATATAGTATACCAGATTTCCGGCTGTGATGCAACGGATTTTCTCAGGGTTGACAGAACGCTCCTACAGGTGTAGTATATTGTCGATGATACTACAAGTGTAGGAGGGGAAGGACATGCGTCTGACGGACAACGAATGGCAGGTGCTGGGCGTTCTGTGGGCGGCAAAGGATGGGGTAACACTGGGGCAGGCGGTGGAAGCCCTGCGGCCCGCCACCGGCTGGAGCCGGAACACGGTGCTGACCTACCTGACCCGGATGGCGGCCAAGGGGCTGGTGTCCATCGACAAAGCCGCCGCGCCCCACCGCTACCGGGCGGCGGCGGAGCGGCGCGACTGCGCGGCTCAGGAGCGCCGGAGTCTGGTGGAACGGGTCTATGAGGGCTCCGCAGGGAAATTCATCGCCGCCTTTTTGCGGGAGGAACCACTCTCCCACCAGGAGCGGGATGAGCTGCGCCGCCTGCTGGACGAGATGGAGGTGTAGGGGTATGACCAGCCTTTGGTCCCTTTTGCTGCAAACCATTGGCGCCTCTCTGACGGCGGTTGTGCTCCTGTGCGCCAAGGGGCTCTTTCGGGAGCAGCTCTCCCCCCGGTGGCAGTATGGGGTATGGGGCATTCTGGCCCTGCGTATCCTGTTGCCCGCCGGTGTGCTGGGGCGCTCCCTGTTCCCCTGGGGGAGAGTGGCCCTGGAGGCCGCCAAGACCGCCGTGGAGGGAGGCCTGAGCTCCGCCCTGTGCGCCCCCTACGATGTCACGCGGGTCTATGCCCCCGTACCCCTCTTTTTGAAGGGCTTCCCCAGGCCGGGGAGTATCACCGACGTGCTCTTTTACCTCTACGCCGCCGGGGTGGTTCTCTCTCTGCTCTGGTTTTTGGGGGCTTACCTGGGCCTGCGCCGGACCTTGAAGCGGGCCCGCAGGCCGGAGCCGGAGCGTCTGGCCCAGCTGGAGGCGGTGTGCGCCCGGTACGGCCTCAAGGCCCCCGCCCGGATCGTGGTCTGTCCGGCGGCGGAGAGCGCCTTTGTGTGCGGCCCCCTGCGGCCGGTGCTGGTCCTGCCGGAGGGGGAGACGGATGATAAGGTCCTGCTCCATGAGCTCCTGCACCTGAAATACGGGGACGTGTGGGCCGGGGTGGGCATGTGTGTGCTGCGGTGCCTCCACTGGTGCAACCCCTTTCTGTGGTACTGCTGGGATTGGGCCCAAAACGACTGTGAGGCCCTGTGCGATCAGCGAGTTCTGGAGCGCCTGGAGGGGGAGGAACGCCGGGAATATGGAAAAATCCTCCTGTCCATGGCCGGGGACAGGTACGCCCGCGCGCCGGGCACATCCTCCATGGCCAACGGCGGGGCCAACATCAAGCGGAGGATTACCGCGATTGCCCGGTTTAAGCGCTACCCTGCCGGGATATCCCTGGCGGCGGGGTGCATCGGGGTGGTGCTGGGCGTGGGGTGCCTGATGGGAGCCGCCCAGGCGGTGGATTTGAGCGAGCTGTCCCCGGCGCTCCCCCTGGCCCTGGCTCAGACCCGCCTGAGCCGCCCCACCACCCCTGCCGGGGCCCTGGATACCTACGTCAAGGCGGTACTGAGCGGCAACGGGCTGTACCTGTCCATGGTGACGCCTCAGGAGGAGCTGCCGGATCTGGTGGAGCGGCTGGAGAGCGAACGGTATTTCAATATGACCACGGACGATTTTTCCAGCTTTCCGTATTACGTGAGTGACTACCATGTCCTGTATGGAAAGAGCAGGCATAGTGAGGGCCGGCAGGCGGATTGGAGCGTATACGAGTTCATCGAGCACCCTGACGGGAGCTATACCGGCCTGCTGGTCCTGGATGGGCACTATTGGATTAAGGAGGCGTGGGATACCAAAATACTTGTTCTGTATCAATATGTCCAGGTTGCTCCCCAGGATGGGGGCTGGACGGTTACGCCGCTGTCAGAGTGGGAACCCCTGCCGCCGGGGAATTTGACGCCCTGGGACGACTCAGAGTCCGCGCTGCCCCGCATGGTCTATGAAGCGGAGGCGGAAGGACTTCGTGTGGAGCTGGATTACTGGTATGCGCTGTCAGTCTCCAACCGGGTCAACCCCAACACGTCCAACGATCCCTTTGCGTCTTGGTTTTCAGCGACGCAGGAAATGGACCCCATCCCCAAACCTTGGACAGTATTTACCGAGTGGTATCAGGGCGGCGGCAAGGAAATTACCCGGCTGGACAGCGGGGAAGCGGTGAGCGCCGGCTTGGAAATCTGCCCCCTGCGGGGGGATGAGGCGGAGCGCTGGACCCTGGAGACCGCCGGAGAGCTGAAATATACCAGCTTTTCCGGCAACAGCGGCAGCGGGGGTTCGGACCAGCACGGCGGCGCGGAGTACCAGTCCTCCCCTGCGGCCATTGCGGTGAAAATCTGGTATAAGGGGCAGAGCTGGTACGCCCTGGCCCTGCCGGAGGGAGGCGCTGCATGAAGCGGGAGGATATCTGCCGGGCCCTGAGCAAGATCGCCTGGGGCTACGTGTTCCTGTACTTCAATCTGAATTTCAGCATGGGCGGACATCAGCTGAACGTGCTGCCTGACTGGGTGTGCTATGTAAACCTCTGGGGGGCCATCCTCCTGCTGGAGGGAAGTCTACGGGACCTGAAGCTCCTGAGAAACTTCTGTATCTTCCTGGGGGCGGTGGCGTGCGGAACCTGGCTGGGCGCGATTTTTGGGCTGGAATTGCCTCACGCGCTTGTGCTTTGGAGTCTGCTGGTCACGGTAATCAGCATCTATTTCCACTTTCAGCTGCTCACGGTTCTGGTCCAGGGGATAGAGAGCGGCTTTTTCGGGACAGGGGCCGTCAATGCCGGACTGTCCAACCGCCTGCGCATGTGCCGGAATCTACAGGCTGTTTTGCAGACCGCCACGGCGCTGCTGGTATTCCTTTGGGACTACCGAACCGGCGGAAGCGCCGCCGTGGAGGGCCTGGGCGGGGTTCTGGTGATATTCCTGGCCATCGCTGGGTTTATCATGGCCCTGGTCCTGGTGTTCGCCCTGTTCAAGCTGAGAAGGTGCGTCCGGGAGGAACCGGACGAATAAGAAACCGCAGGACCTGCTTTCGACAGGTCCCGCGGTTCTTTTCTGCTTTAATGGCCCTCCACGTGGCTCTTGACCCGCTGGATAATCATATCCAGGGCCACCACGTTATGGCCCCCCTCCAAAACCACAATGTCGGCAAAGCGCTTGGAGGGCTCCACGAACTGCTCGTGCATGGGCTTGACGGTGGTGAGGTACTGCGTCACCACCGAGTCCAGGGAGCGGCCCCGCTCCTTCACGTCCCGGGTGATGCGGCGGAGGATGCGCACATCGGCGTCGGTGTCCACGAAAATCTTGATGTCCATCAAATCCCGTAGAGTCCGGTTCTCAAAAATGAGGATACCCTCCACCACGACCACCTTGGTGGGTCGGACCTCCACCGTCTCCCTGGCCCGGTCGTGGATGGTGTAGTCGTAGGTGGGGCTTTGAATGGCCTCCCCCCGGCGCAGGGCCTCCAGGTCGGCGATCATCCGGGGGGTGTCGAAGGCGTCCGGGTGGTCATAGTTGAGCTTGGTGCGGGCCTCGTAGGGCATGTCGCTGTGACTTTTGTAGTAATTGTCGTGGTAGAGAATGGAGACATCGTCCCCAAAGCGCTCCTTGAGCCGCAGGGTCAGGGTGGTTTTGCCTGAGCCGGTGCCGCCGGCGATGCCGATTATCATGGTATCCAATTGCCTCGCCCCCTGTCGTAATTTGTCTCCAGTATAGCAGGTCGGAGGGGCAGGCGCAAGCTAAAGCTGAAATACAATGCCCGCCAGGGCGGACAGAGCGATAAAGACGATGGGATGGAGCTGCTTCAGAGGCTTCACCTGGAGGCAGGCGAACACAACGACCGCCAGAAGAATGGCGGGCCAGTAGAACAGCGCTGTTACTGCCGCTTGATTTTCGGGAAGGGTTACTTCATGGAACATCAGCGCAATAGAGCACACCTCCGCCAGGGCGGCGGCAATGAGGGCGGTGGAGGCGGGGCGGATGCCGTAAAAGACCGCGTCCACCCCCCGGCTCTCCCGGAATTTTTTCAAAAATCCGGCAATGACCAGGATAATAAGGACAGAGGGGCAGACCAGCCCCAGGGTAGCGGCCGCGCCGCCCAGCACGCCGCCGGTATGGAAGCCCACATAGGTGGCCATATTGACCCCTATGGGGCCGGGGGTGGACTCGGATATAGCAATCATGTTGGCCAGATCCCCGGCGGAAAACCAGCCGGTGCGGGCCCCCATGTCCGAGAGAAAGGGAATAGTGGCCAGCCCTCCGCCGATGGCGAAGAGGCCCACTTTGAAGAACTCAAAAAACAGCCGCAGGAAGATCACGCCTTGAGCCCTCCCTTCGCCGCCCGGATGAGCAGGCCGGACAGGCCCGCCAGCACCACCAGCACCACCGGGGAACACAGGAAGCTCAGTCCGGCCCCCCAGAGGGTGTCCCTGGGGATGGGGGCAAAATTGCCAGCCGCCGCCAGCGCCAGAACGATTCCGAAAATGATGGCCGTAGGCAGGTCGATGACCGTACTTTTCCGCAGCTTGAGGACACTGGAGAGAATCAGCGCGCACACGCAGGCCCGCACGCCGTTGAAGGCGTGGACCACGATGGGCAGGTCGGCAAAATTTTGCAGGCAGGCGGCAATGACCAGAATAATCACCACACTGGGAAAGACCAGCCCCAAAGTGGCGGTCACGCCGCCCAGCGGCCCCCGGAGCTTGTGGCCCACGAAGGTGGCGGTGTTCGCGGCGATGACGCCGGGGGTACACTGGCCGATGGCAAAATAATCGGTGAGCTCCGCCTCGGAGGCCCAGCCCTTCCGCTCCACCAGCTCCCGCTGGAGGATGGGGAGCATGGCGTATCCGCCGCCGAAGGTACATACACCCACCTTGGCAAAGGTGAGAAATAAATCAAGGTATGGATTCATGGAAATTCCTCCCGGTGAGCGTGGGCGTAGGCAAAATACAGGCCGCCCAGGAGCCCGTCCGGGTAGTCCGCCAAACGGGAGTCGGCCTGCTCCACCGCCTGGCCGAAGGGACCGTCGCAGAGGGCCCGGCAGGCGGCATAGTCATCGACGGGATAGCCCTCCGGCGGAAGCAGGGCCAGCACCTCCCGCAGCAGGGCGGCGGACTGGGGCGCGCCGAGTTCCTCCAGGGCGGCGGCGGTTTCCAGACCATAGGCGGAAAGGCCCTCGTCAAAGAAATTGAACAGGCTGTCGCACTGGGTACAGTTCTCCAGGGTCATGCACAGAAAGAGGACCCGCTGGGGGTGGTTCAGCGGCTCCGGGGAGCCCTCCGGCCCGGCGAGGCCGTACAGGAGGTCCGGCAGGCAGTACATAAAGTCCCCGCTGTCCTCCAGAGCAAACAGGGCGTCCCAATCCCGGCGCTGGCGGATGGCCTCCATGCGGGCCTTCCAGGCCCGGAATTGCCGTTTTGACATGGGCATAGCTTATTCCAGCCCCTCCAAATCCTCCAGCCACAGGGCGGCTGCGGCGTCGGAGGGCATTCGCCAGTCCCCACGGGGGGAGAGGGATATCGAGCCCACCTTGGGCCCGTCGGGCAGACAGGAGCGCTTGAACTGCTGGGCAAAGAAGCGGCGGTAAAAACTGCGCAGCCACTTCAACAGAACCGCCCGGTCATAGGCCCGCCCAAAGGCCCGCTCCGCCAGCCGGAGGACCTTCCGGGGCGGGAAGCCCCAGCGGAGGGCGTAGTACAGGAAAAAGTCATGGAGCTCATAGGGCCCCACCAGGTCCTCGGTCCGCTGGCTGATGGTCCCGTTGACGGCGGGGAGCAGCTCCGGGGAGACGGGGGTATCCAAAATGTCCTCCAGCACATGGGAGAGGGCCTGGTCCTCCTCGGCCTTGTCCCCGGCCACGTAGGACACCAGATGGCGCACCAGAGTCTTGGGAATGGAGCCGTTGACCCCGTACATGCTCATATGGTCCCCGTTGTAGGTGGCCCAGCCCAGGGCCAGCTCGGACAAATCCCCGGTGCCCACCACCAGACCGCCGGTCTGGTTGGCAATGTCCATGAGCACCTGGGTGCGCTCCCTGGCCTGACCATTTTCAAAGGTGACGTCGTGGTTTTCCATAGACTGGCCGATGTCCCGAAAATGACTCTTGACCGACTGGCCGATGTCAATGCGCTTGAGGGTGCAGCCCAGCCGCTGGGCCAGCTCCACGGCGTTGTCCCGGGTGCGGTCGGTGGTGCCGAAGCAGGGCATGGTTACGGCGATAATGTCGCTGGCCGGCCGGTCCAGCAGGCCCATAGCCACCCCGGTGATGAGCACAGCCAGGGTAGAGTCTAATCCGCCGGAGAGCCCCACCACCGCCGTCCGGGCGTGGGCGTGCTCCAGCCGCTGCTTGAGGCCCAGGGCGGCAATTTTGAGGATTTCGTCGCACCGCTCCGCCCGCCGGGCGGGATTTTCCGGGACGAAGGGGGTGGGGGAGACATGCCGGGAGAGGGCGGTGGTGGCCAGGTCCAGGCTGAAATAATTGGGATACACCGCCTCAGCGGCGGCGGGGAAGGTGTTCAGACGGCGCCGCTCATAGCACAGCCGCTCCACGTCGAGTTCCGAGATGGTCAGCCCGCAGGCAAAGCGCCGCTCGGCCAGCAGGGTTCCGTTTTCCGCAATGAGGTTGTGGCCGGAGAACACCAGATCGGTGGTGGACTCCCCCTCCCCGGCGTTGGCGTAGACGTACCCGCACACCAGCCGGGCGGACTGCCCCGCCACCAGCTCCTGACGGCGGAGGGACTTGCCCACCACCTCGTTGGAGGCGGAGAGGTTCAGCATCACCGTGGCCCCCTCGGCACACAGCCGGGCGGAGGGGGGATTGACCGCCCACAAATCCTCGCAGATTTCCACCCCCACGGTGAGGGCGGGCATTTCGGCGCAGCGGAACACCAACCCGGTGGAGAACTCCACCGCGTCCTGACCGGCGAAGGAGATACAGCAGTCCGTGTCCCCCAGAGCGGCCCCGGAGGTGAACCAGCGGCCCTCGTAGAACTCGCCATAGTTGGGCAGGTGAATCTTGGGCGCCAGCCCCAGAATTTCCCCCCGGCAGAGGACGGCGGCACAGTTGTACAGCTTCCCCCGGTAGTGGACCGGCAGGCCCAGGGCGGTGAGCATGTCTAGGTTTTTGGTGGCCTCCAGAATGGTGGCCAGCCCTTCCTCGGCCCCCCGAAGCAGGGTGTTTTGAAGGAACAGGTCCCCGCAGGTGTAGCCCGTCAGGCACAGCTCCGGCAGGGCCAGCACACGCACCCCCTGCCGGTGGGCCTCCCGCATGAGGTTGAAAATCTGTTCGGCATTATAGCGGCAGTCGGCCACCCGGATTTTGGGCGTACCGGCCGCAATTTTTATAAATCCGTCGCGCATGGAACGCGCCTCCTTGCCTGTCAAAATTCCCGCCGTCCGGCGGGGTTCCCATTGGCTGTAGTATACCACAGCCGGACGGGCATAACAAGGAGGTGCGGGGACTCTATCAAAAAATAAAAAATTGTGGTAACCTTTTGAGGGGCGTAGACGTGTATCCAGTGAAAGGGGGCGGGGGTATGGAAGATATGGAACGGCTGGTGGCGGTCTATGGGCCGTCCATATACCGGCTGGCCTACGCCCGCACGGGCCAGCGGGCCGACGCGGAGGACGTGATGCAGGAGGTGTTTGTCAAGCTCCTGCGGGCAAAGCCGGCGTTCCGGGACGAGGAGCACCGCAAGGCGTGGCTTCTGCGGGTGACCGCCAATTGCGCCGCCGATTTTCACCGTGCGGCCCGGCGGCGGCAGGCGGAGCCCCTGTCCGAGCAGGTGCCCGCCCCGGAGGAACCGGAGGGGGACGTGCTGGCGGCGGTGTGTGCCCTGCCCCCCAAGTACCGCTCGGCGGTCCACCTTTTTTACTACGAGGAGTTGAGCGTGGCGGAGATCGCGGGCATCCTGGGTCTGAGCCGGGGAGCGGTCAAGACCCGCCTGAGCCGGGCCCGCGCCATGCTGCGGGAGCGTTTGGAGGGAGGCGGCGCGCATGAATGAGTTCAACGAGGCCTACCGGCGGCAGATGGAGCAGGCGGGCCCCACCCAGGCACAGCTTGCGGGCGTCCTGGAGCGCCTGGAGCGGGAAGAGAGGGGAGCGGGAAACATGAGCAGACGCAAGCGTGTATTGAGTACGGTCCTGGCGGCGGCAGTCCTGACGGCGGCGCTTTCCATAGCGGCCCTGGCGGCGTCGCCTACTCTGCGGCAGAGATTGGAGGGCCTTTTGGGGGGCTTCGCTCCTTATAGCCAGGAGGTGGAGGGGGTGTCTGTCACGGACCAGGGCATCCGGGTTTCGGTGGTCAAGGCCCTGGGAGATGAGAGCGGCGGGACCATTTATCTGGAAATCCAGGATTTGATCGGGGACCGGCTGACTGCGGAAACCTATCTGTATATGAACCATTACGAGAAGAACTGTGTGGACTATGACGCAGCGGCCCGTACACTGCTGGTCAAGGAAGAGTGGTGGTTCGACTCCGACGGGCTGGATGAGCAGGGGGTTGTCACGATTCCCATCCAGAAAATAATGGGCGGGGAGTCCTTTGGGGGCGTCCCACTGCCTCAGGAGCTCCTGGCCCCAGACAATGTGCTCAAGACCACTACAGCTTCACAAGAGCAATCCCATGGCAATACGGATGACCGAATCATATTGCTCCCCGAGCAGACCCCCCGAAAACTGGAGGGTATCGACTACTTTACTTTGTCCTCCATGGGATTTGACGAACGGGGCAGACTGCACATTCAAATCAAGTTAAATGAGGGTTATGAGGTTCCTTGGTTTCAGTTCTACGTCAACCTGAATGAACTGGGCAAGAGTTGGGAGGCGGACCCCGCGTTCCGGGAAACCTATCCCCACTTTTCGCTGACAGGCTCGGCGCACGAGCTGGAGGACAGCCGCTATGTGGATTTCTGCATCCAGCCTGTCACAAAGTTAGGCTATGAGGCAGATGAGTTTGAGTATCTGCCCAAGGAATACTATCAACAGGTCCACAGCCTGACCCTGGAGGGCTGGATAGGTACTAAGGAGTGGATAGAAGGGGATTGGACCCTTGAGGTGCCCATAGAGCCCCTGCCTGGGCGCACCGTCGAGGTGGGGCAGCTGGTCAACGGAAAGCGGGTGGAGTCGGCCACCTTTTCCGTCAAAAGCGTTTCCCTGCACGTCACCATGACGGAGGGAGAGCCCCTGGGGGCGCTGTTTCCTCTGCCACTAACCGTTTATCTGGCGGACGGGAGCTCTGTGACCGTTTCACAGGGGCTCTGCGCCCATGGCTGGCGGGAGGACGAGCCCTGGTATCAGGATCGTTGGGACTACCCGGACCCCATCAACCCGGCGGAGGTCACCGCCTTCTCCATCGGCTGCTGGTATATCCCTCTCAAGGACAATCAGGCCCAGCCAGGTTACTGGCTGACCGGCTGACCGGCTGACCGAAGCAGCACAAAGCGGCGGCAAGCGCAAATGAGCGCTTGCCGCCGCTTGTTTTATGCCGCCGAAGGGCATGCACTTTTTCTCCAAAGGTCATAGAACGCTCCCCCTTTTCCGGCTCAGTATACCAAATGGGGCGTCGGATTTCCACCAAAGGCCCGTTGCATCGGTGGAAAGGGGAGTTTCCATGGGGGATTTTGCGGCAGGGAAACAGCGCCTTCCGACTGAATTTTTCCATAAATTGGATTATACTATCTCCAAATCCCCGGATGTGGACAGGCTCCGCCGGGTGCGCAAAGGAGATATGTCACATGGCTGCGAAAGAAAAGCTCAAGGTCCGCTCGGCCAAGCTCCAGGAGGAAATGCAGGAAACCGGGCGGGTGGTCCTGCGCTCGGCGGCCCTGGTGCGGACGGCTGAGTGCGTCATGCGGGCCCTGCTGGGGGCCCTGCTGGCGGGGGCGGAGATTTTTGGGGGGTACGCCCCCTTCGCCCTGGGGCTGGTGGCCGCCTCCGGGTCGGGGGTGGACGGCTTCTGCGCCCTGGCCGGGGCCTGCTTTGGGTATCTCTCCCTTCGGGGGCTCTCGGTGGGCCTGCGGTACGCGGCGGCGGCAATTTTGGTGTATGCGGTGGCCTTTGCCTTTTTTGACATTCGCCTGTACCGAAAGTCTTGGTTTATGCCGGTAGTCTCCGCCCTGCTGGACGGGCTGACGGGGTTTGTGTACCTGTCCGAGCGGGGGTGGACCACCCTGAACCTGATTTTTTTCGGCACCGAGCTGCTTCTGTGCGGGGCGTCGGCCTATTTTTACCGCGTGGCCTTCACCCCCTGGACCGCCAAGCGGGAGAACGAGGAGCTCACCCTCCGGCAGACGGTGAGCCTTCTGCTGCTGGCGGGGAGCCTCCTGCTGACCCTGTCCAGGCTGACCATATTTGGGGACATCTCCCTGGGCCGGATTGCCGCCGCCCTGGGGGTGATGGCCGCAGCCAGTCAGGGGGGCATGGGGGTGGGAGCCGCCGCCGGGGTGGCCGTGGGAATCGGCATGGACCTGGCCGCTGAGGAGATTCCCTTCTACGCCATGGCCTATTCTTTGGCGGGGGTGATGACGGGGATTTTTTACCGTCAGGGGCGGCTGGCCTGCGCGGTGGTCTATGTGCTGTCCAACGGGCTGGCGGTGCTGTGGACCTGGGCGGGGGAGCCCCATATCTCCCTGCTGTATGAGGTGTTCATTGCCTCGGTGATTTTTTTGATGATTCCCGCCCCCCTGCTGCGGCGGGTAGGCGCCCTCACGGTCCCCCAGCCCCGCCCGGAGACACGGGACAAGGCCCGCGCCTATGTCAAGGCCCGCCTGGAGGGGGCGGCGCGGTCCTTCCAGAGCCTCAGCGACCACCTGAAAACAGCCTTCGCCCAGACCCTGCGCAACGACAACGACGCGGCCAGTGTCTTTGACCGCACCGCCGGGCGGGTGTGCAAGAGCTGCGCCCTGCAAAGCGCCTGCTGGCAGAGGGACTACGTGAGTACCTTCAACGCCCTCAACGACGCCCTCCCCACAATGCTGGAGCGGGGCAGGGGAGAGGGGACGGATTTCCCCGCCTATTTTTCCAACCGCTGCCTGAAATTCAAGGAGTTCTTAACGGTGGCAAACGAGGAGCTGTGCGGCCTGCTGTACCGGCGGCAGTTTCAGGCCCGGCTGAAGGAGAACCGGGCGGCGGTATGCGGCCAATACAGCCAGCTGGCCGGGGTGCTGGGGGAGGCCGCGGCGGAGCTGGGAGAGGAATTGGTCCCCGACCCGGCCCGCGAGCGCCGCCTGCGCCAGCACCTGACCGCCCAGGGCATCGAGTGTACATGCGCGGTATACTACGACCAGGCGGGCCATCTGCGCCTGGAGCTGGAGGGCCAGGGCCTGTCCCCCCTGCGGAAGGAGGAAGGGGTACAGCGGCTGTCCAAGGCCCTGGGACTCCCTCTGCGGGCCCTGGATGAGACACGGCATGACGTCCTGGTGTTGGTGGAGCAGGAACCCCATGTGGCGGTGGCCGGGGTGGCCGCCCGGAAGAAGGAGGGACAGACCGTCTCCGGGGATACGGGGGCATGGTTCAAGCACGACGACGGCTCCCTGTACGTGCTCCTGTGCGACGGCATGGGCAGCGGGCCGGAGGCCGGACGGGAGAGCTCCACGGCGGCGGAGCTGCTGGAGCGCTTCCTTCGGGCGGGACTCCGGCCAGAGCCCGCCCTGCGGACCCTCAGCGCCGCCCTGGCCCTGCGGGGAGAGGAAACCGGGGGCTTTACCACCATCGACCTGCTGCGGGTGGACCTCTTCACCGGTCAGGCGGAGGTCTACAAGTACGGCGCGGCCCCCACTTATGTCCGAAAGGGGAAGGATGGAAAGGTTACGCGCATTACCGGAGCCTCTCTCCCCGCCGGTCTGGTGGGGGGTGAGGGCGCGGCCCCGGACATGACCCGGCTGGAGCTGGCGGCGGGGGATTGGGTGCTGTTGGCCACCGACGGCGTGGCCGGGAGTTCGTCGGATGTGTGGCTGCGGGAGCGCTTTGCCGCCTTTGAGGGGGGGAGCCCCAAGGATTTGGCCCACGCCCTCATAGAAGAGAGCAGCCAGCACGGCGGAGCCACCGACGACCGCACGGCGCTGGTCCTCAAGCTGGAGAAGCGGAGCACCAAGTAGGCCAATGGAAATGCACCAGGGGCGGGACACAAAGGGAGTCCCGCCCCCGGCGCGTTTATGGCAATACCTTCACCAGCAGCAGCCGCCCTTGGGCTACGGAAACCTCCGCCGTGTGCCCCGGCAGGACCTCATTGCTGACACCGTAAGGGTATTCGCAGGTAATTTCCGCGCTGGACAGGGGATACTTGGCCCCGGTGACGGTGATGCCCCGGGCAATCCCCGAGAGGTTCAACAGGGAGAAATAGGCATACCGGCCGTCAATCTGCACCGGACGGCGGGAGACGACCTCCAGCTCGGACCAGTCGTCCAGTGCGGTGGCCGCTTTCCCCAGACCGTCCAGCATCAGCAGCAGAGACAGATTGGCAAGGGTGTGGTCCAGCCGCCCCCCGGCAATGCCCACCAGCAAGAAGGACTCGAACCCCCGGGCCAGGGCCTCCTTGACGGCAAAAACGGTGTCGGTATCGTCCTTTTCCCGGGGAAGTACAATGGTCTCCACCGCCGGGCGGGGGCCCTCGTAGGAGTCAAAGTCTCCCACGGCCAGGTGGGGGGTGATGCCCAGGCCCGCCCGGTGCCGCAGGCCGCTGTCACAGCAAATATAAAAATCGTCCCGCCGCAGGTATCCGCGTATGTGCTCGTACCGCCCGATATCCGCTCCGCCGATGATAACGCACCGCTCCATATCAAATTCCCTCCATCGGGCCGCATTCTGCGGCCCCATAAAACGATTGCATCGTTTTATGAAGAATTAGTATAAACAGGGTCTTTCGGTCCGTATGATTGTAACCTGCCGCCTCCCCGCTGTCAAGGATATGGGTGGAAAAACGGGACGGACTGTGGTATGATGGGCCCAGGAGGTGACGCATATGTCCCAACCCAAATGGCTGGACTGGGCGGTGGAGCTGCAAGCCCTGGCCCAGGCCGGACTGACCTACGGCAAGGATAAATACGACCTGGAGCGCTACAGGCGTATTCGGGAACTGGCGGCGGAGATGATGTCCCAGGGCTCCGGCCTGCCCATGGAGCAGGTCGAGGGGCTGTTCTGCAATGAGACGGGGTACCAGACCCCGAAAATCGACACCCGCGCCGCCATTTTTCAGGGGGATAAAATCCTCTTGGTCCACGAGGCGGAGGGCGCCTGGGCCCTGCCCGGCGGCTGGTGCGAGGTGGACCTCTCCCCTGTGGAGAACACCATCAAGGAGGCGCGGGAGGAGGCCGGACTGGAGATTGTGGTGGACCGCCTCATCACCGTGCAGATGCAGAGAAAGCACAACCAGCCGCCCCTGGCCTATGGCGTGTGCAAATTTTTCTTCCAGTGCACAGCCGCCGGCGGGCAGTTCGTCCCCAACCTGGAGACCACCGAGAGCCGCTATTTCGGCCCGGAGGAGCTGCCGGAGCTGGCCCAGGAGAAGAACTCCACCGAGCAGGTTCAGCTGTGCTTTGCGGCCCGCCGCGCCCCGGATTGGAAGCCGCTGGTGGACTGAACGAAACAAGACCGTCCCCGGTAGGCTGGCGCTTGCCGGGGACGGTCAAATGTTTTTTCCTTATCCCTTATCAATCTTGTGTTGCTGCTGCTACTTCATGCAAAGGACTGTATATTCATACCATTGCAGGCTGATTATATAAGATACAGGGTGACGGAACGACGACCATCACCCTGTATCTTAAAAATATGAGGTTAAAATCGAGTTATTTTTGGCTGTTTATGAAATCTTCTATGCTTTCCGTCCGTATATCGATGTATTCTCCATCATCAATAAAGTTGCTGTTACTTGCCTTAAAAACCAGCCGTATATACAAGGGCGCAGACTGCGTATCCCCGCCACCGATCAATAAACAGTAATTTTCATCAATGTCATACAAGAAAACATGAAGACCAGAACCAATATCCTCATGTTTATATTGTCCAAAATCATCCCATGATAAATCCTCGCCTTTTTCCGCGAGTTGTCGAACCTCTGCAAGAGATAACTGCTCTTCATGGGGTTCCATTACAGGGGGTTCAGATGGATTCTTGACAGAAAACCAATATCCCTCAATCAAAAGATAGCAGTCCTCTGTTCCATTGATAACATAGGAAAAGCCCGGATAGCCACCCTCCGTCAAGACAAAATCGTATACTTCCCCGCCATCGCTGTCACCTGGAGATTGCCCTTCTTCAAACTCGAAAAGTTCATATTCAAGTTTGGCGGCCCAATCTCTGAGTGACTCAACATCTTCTCCCTCTGCTGTCCATTGAGTAGATTTCCCGCTGATATGGTGTGTAATATCCACTGTATTTACGGAATCCCCAATATATGTGGTAATTGGCCTGCCTGGACCTGACTTTTGATTACAGCTTGCTAATACTAACACGAAAGACAGCGATAAAACGAATGCCATCAATCTTTTCATTTGAGCACTTCCCTCCTAAAGTTCTGTTTTCATATGTATAGAAACAAAATGAATCCTGGTGTTTCAAATTTTAATAAAATTTCTGTTTCATCATACAATAACTTTCTGCTTATTTCAAGGAACAAAATAAAATATGGTGTCAGCCCTCACTATTGCAAGGGCTGACACATTGATATGCTTATACAACAATCCTACTAATTATTCGCTTTTTTAACCGACAACACTTAAATGGATAAGGGGCTTTTCCTTACCGCAATCCCTTATCGTAGGGAATACCCTCCGCCTTGGGAGCGCGGGATTTCCCGGAGGTAAAGGCCAGTACAATCAGGGAGACGATGTAGGGAAGCATGTTATAAATGGCGCTGGGCACGGGCAGATTGCGGAGCAGGTCAAAGCCGGTGTACACATTGGACAGGGCCCGGAACAGGCCGAACAGGAGGGCCGCCAAGGCAATTCGGGTGGGCTTCCACTGTCCAAAAATCATCACGGCCAGGGCCAGGAAGCCGAAGCCCGCCACACCGTACTCAAATTTCCACTCGCTGACGCCGGTGGTGATGTAGACGATGCCGCCCAGTCCCCCCAGCACACCGGAGATGAGCACCCCGGCATAGCGCATTTTATACACGTTGATGCCCACCGAATCGGCGGCCTGGGGGTGCTCGCCGCAGGCCATGAGCCGCAGACCGAAACGGGTCTTGTACAGCAGCACATAGGAGCCAATCAGAACCAGCACCGCCAGCAGCATGAACCAGCTGAACTCGAAGCCGCCCAGGTTCACCAAAAAGGCTTTTTTCTGCTCAATGTACTGCACGGTGGCGGACACGTTGCCGGAGTCCACCGAGGAATTGAGGGCCTTGACGATCACGGTGGCGGCGGCGGTGCCCAGCAGGTTCAGGGCGGTTCCGGCCAGGGTCTGGTCGGCCTTGAAGTGAATGGCGGCTACGGCCAGCAGGAGGGAGTATACCGCGCCCACCAGGACAGCGGCCAGAATGACCAGGACAAGAAGGACCACGGCGGGCGTGTCCGCCGAGAGCGTGCGCATCATCAGCGCGCCGCCCAGAGCGCCCATGACCATAATGCCCTCCAGGCCGATGTTGATTACGCCGGAGTGCTCGGAAAAGCAGCCGCCCAGGGCCACCAGCATCAGCACCGAGGCAAACATCAAGGTATATTGAATCAGCAGCAGCATTATTTCTCTCCCCCTTCCTCAGTATCCGTGTCCGCCGGAGGGGACGCCTGGACCGGCGCGGCGGGATGGGCCTTTTCCTCCGCCTTGGCGGCGCGGCTGTCCATGAACTGCTTGAAGAAGAGCACGAAGCCGCACAGATAGATAATCAGCGCGGAGATAAAGTCGGAAATCTGGGCGGAGTACAGGGCCTTGTCCAGGTACGCGCCGCCGCTGGTGATGTGCTGAATGAAATAGGAGGCGAAAATGGTGCCGATGGGGTTGAGGCCCCCCAGGAAGGCGGCGGCAATGCCGTTGAAGCCCATGGCGGGAACCGAGGACTGGGTACACTGCCACTGCTCGAAGCCGGTGAGGAAGAACAGCCCCGCGCCCAGGCCCGCCAGACCTCCGGCAATGACCATGGTCAGAATGATGTTCCGGCTCTCCTTCATGCCGCAGTACCGGGCGGCGCTCTTGTTGAAGCCGGTGGCCTTGAGCTCATAGCCCAGCTTGGTCTTTTCCAGAAGCACCCAGATGAGAACAGCCGCCAGAATAGATAGGGGAATGGCGATGGTCACATAGTTGTTGGAGAACAGCTCGTTGAGCCCCAGAGAGGGGAGCACCGAACCGGGGCTGGTGCTGTTGACCACCAGGGTGTAGGGGCTGGCCAGCTCCTTCACGGTGCTCAGGAGCATGTTGACCAGATAGAGGCTGATCCAGTTGAGCATGATGGAGGAAATGACCTCATTCACGTTGAGATAGGCCTTCAAAACGCCGGAGATGGCCCCCAGCAGGGCCCCGGCCAGCACCGCCGCCAGCAGGCACACATACCAGGGCAGATGGAAGGCCAAGGCGCAGTAGAGGCAGGCCCCCACGCCCACAACATACTGTCCCGCCGCGCCGATGTTGAACAGGCCCACCTTGTAGGAGAAGAGCACCGACAGGCTGCACATGAGCAGCGGGGCGGTCTTGACCAGGGTGCTGCCAAAATATTTGATGCGGGCGGCGGCGCTGGGGTAGTAAAAGAAGTTCTTGACGATGGTGGTAATGCCCTCCCACGCACCGGCGGGGTTGATAATCAGCAGGACGATGAAGCCCGCCACAAGGCCGATAAAAATGCACAAAAGAGAGGCCG
The DNA here is from genome assembly GCA_910585415.1 of uncultured Flavonifractor sp. Lineage (GTDB taxonomy): Bacteria > Bacillota > Clostridia > Oscillospirales > Oscillospiraceae > CANAAV01. The sequence continues at coordinate 4,415 of CAJUDT010000023.1, read as the reverse complement.
CCAGGGACTGAACCGCCTTGTTTTTCCAGAAGGATTTCTTCATGGCCTATTTCCCCTCCCTTTTCGCGCCGGCCATATAGAGGCCCAGTTCCTCCACCGTGGTGGTCTTGGGGTCCAGCTCTCCCACAAGCTCCCCCTCGTACATGACCAGAATGCGGTCGGATACGTCCATGACCTCGTCCAGCTCCAGAGAGACCAGCAGCACCGCCTTCCCCGCGTCCCGCTGGGCCACGATCTGCTGATGGATGTACTCAATGGCTCCCACGTCCAGGCCCCGGGTGGGCTGAACCGCCACCAAGAGGTGGGGGTCCCGGTCGATTTCCCGGGCCACGATGGCCTTTTGCTGGTTGCCGCCGGACATGGAGCGGGCGGGGGTCACCGGCCCCTCGCCGGAGCGCACGTCGTACTGCGCAATGAGCTTTTCCGCGTAGGCGCGGATGGCCGGACGCTTCAAAAAACCGGAGCCGCTGACAAACTGGGGTTCAAAGTACCGCTGCAAAACGATGTTGTCCTCCAGGGAGTAGTCCAGTACCAGTCCGTGCTTATGCCGGTCCTCCGGGATGTGGCTCATGCCCAGGGTGGAGCGCTTGCGGATGGGTAAATGAGTGATGTCTGTTCCGTCCAGGGTAATGGTCCCCTCTAAAATGTGCTCCAGACCGGTGAGGCCGTAGACCAGCTCGGTCTGACCGTTGCCGTCGATGCCCGCGATGCAGACGATCTCTCCGGCGCGGACCTGGAAGGAGACATTCTTGACGGCGTTGTTTTTGTGGAGCTTCGAGGCCATGGTCAGGCCCTTGACGTCCAGAACGACCTCGCCAGGCTTGGCGGGGGCCTTCTCGACGGCGAAGCTCACATTCCGCCCCACCATCATCTTGGAGAGCTCCTCCTTGGTGGTGTCCTTGATGTCCACGGTGCCGATGTACCGGCCCTTGCGCAGAACGGAGCACCGGTCGGCCACGGCCATAATCTCTCCCAGCTTGTGGGTGATGAACAGGATGCTCTTGCCCTCGGCCTTGAGGCCACGCATGATGTCCATGAGCTCGTCAATCTCCTGGGGGGTCAGAACGGCGGTGGGCTCGTCAAAAATGAGGATCTCGTTTTCCCGGTAGAGCATTTTCAAAATCTCGGTGCGCTGCTGCATACCCACGGTGATATCCTCCACCAGGGCGTCCGGGTCCACCTTCAGGCCGTATTTCTCGGACAGGGCCACCACCTTTTCCCGGGCCTCTGCCTTTTGGAGGAAGCCGGCCTTGCAGGGCTCCACGCCCATGATGATGTTGTCCAGCACGGTAAAGATATCCACCAGCTTAAAATGCTGGTGTACCATGCCGATGCCCAAGCGGTTGGCGTCGTTGGGGTCGCGGATGGCGACCTCCTGTCCGTCCTTGCGGATCACGCCTTCCTCCGGCCGGTACAGGCCGAAGAGCACGCTCATCAGGGTGGATTTCCCCGCCCCGTTCTCCCCCAGCAGGGCGTGAATCTCACCCTTTTTCAGACGCAGTGTGATGTCGTCATTGGCGATAATCCCCGGAAAGCGCTTGGTGATATGCAGCATTTCAATGGCATATTGTTCTTCCACGCCTTGACCTCCCCATCCTCAGCAAATTTTGTACAAGGTCCGGCCCCGCCGGAGCGCCCCGCGGCGCCAGCGCTCTGCCAGACTGGACTTTCTTTTATTGTACTATAAAGTGTGCCATATTTCAAAGGAAAAATCGACTTTTTTTGTACAAAAAACAAGACCGGCCCGGCGATTCGGCCATAAAAGACCGTCTGCCGGGCCGATATGCCGCGAAATCACAGAAAAAACCGGGAAAAGTACCGGAAAAAATCCCAGGAAAAAAGAGCGCACCCTACCCCGTCCTATCACGGACCAGGGGCCCCGGCCAGACGGGCGAGGACCCGTCTGAGGGGATGGAAGAGGACCAGGGCCATGACAAAATTGCCCCCGCAGTGGAGCAGGTCAAAGGGAATGCCCTGGAACCACCAGGACAGGGCAAACTGCCACCCGCCGGAAATCCAGTAGGTGGGAGCGCACAGGGCCCCGAAGCACAGTCCGAATGTCCCGCCCAGCACGGCCCAGCCCACAGGGGACTCCATCCGCCGCAGCAGAATGGCCAAAAGGGCCAGGAGCGCCCATACATACAGATAGCAGGCCGACCACAGCCCAAACCCCCATATCAGGTATTCCAGGAACACATAGACATACACGGGGCACAGGGCCCGCCACCCCAGAACACTGGCGTAGACCATCACCAGCAGGGAGACGGGTTCAATGTTGGGCAGGAAGGCCAGGGCCAGCTTGGACACCAGCAAAACCGCCCCAAGCAGGCCATAGAGCACAAGGTCACGGGCCCCCATGGCGGGGCGCTTGTCCTTAAAAGCCGTCATAGCCCGTGGTAAAGGTCAGTTCAAATACATCGCCGCCGGCGATGGGGGTGCTGTCCACGCCGGTGGTGAGCAGCTCGCCGCTCTTGGTGAGCTTCCACCACTCCTGGTTGGCCTCGTCCACAGTTTCACCGTCGGCGGTGAGGATGTAGAGGCCGTGGGCGGCTGGATTGTCCTCCACCACGCCGCCCTCCACCAGGGCGGGGCCCAGGTAGGCCTGTTGGGTGTTCAGGGTAAAGCTCCTGGTCTGGCCGTCAGCATGGACCACCAGGACCTGGATTGACTTGTCCCCGGCAGTCCCTGTGGGAGCATAGAATTTCCAGACGGCCAGCAAAACCACGGCCACAAAGGCCAGAATGGCCAGGGCCAGGGCAATTTGTTTGGGATTTCCCTGTGTTGGCGTTTTGCTCATGATGTGCGCCTCCTTCTCTAAAGCGCTTCCAGTCTAACATGAATTTGGATTGAGGGCAATGAAAAAGAGGGGGTAATGTTTTGACGGATTGTCAAGTGTCCCTCAATTTTGGCAGAAGGGGCCTGAGAGCGCAAAAAAAACCACTGTCCCAGGGGAGAAAATGGTCAGATTGGACTGGGGCTGACGGGGGAATTATCGGAAAAAGGGAGAAAAGGGCCGGGATGAATTGCAATTATCTCTTTACTGTGGTAAACTATCAAAATCAAGGAGTGCCCGGCGGAGGCCGGGGCATGATTGGGAAAGAGAGGCTGGCGGCAATGGTTTTGAAATGGGACGTGACGATACCCGAGCTCACCGGCGAGGAGCGGCGCAGTGCCTATGTTTATCTCCCTGTCTCCTACGATTGGGACACGGAGCGGCGTTATCCGGTGCTCTATATGTTTGATGGGCACAACGTATTTTTTGACTCGGATGCCACGTATGGGAAGAGCTGGGGGCTGGGGGGGTATCTGGATGCTACAGAGACGCCGCTGATTGTGGCGGCGGTGGAGTGCAATCACAGCCCCGACAACGGACGCCTGTCGGAGTATTCCCCTTATACATTTTATGACCCGGACCTGGGGCATTTTGTCGGGCAGGGGCGGACGACCCTGGACTGGTTTGTTCAGAGCTTTAAGCCGGAGATTGACCGGCGTTTCCGCACGTACCCTGACCGGCGGCATACCTTTATCGGAGGCAGCTCTATGGGCGGGCTCATGAGTCTTTACGCGGCGCTGGAGTATAATCATGTCTTTGCACGCGCGGCGTCGCTGTCGCCCTCCCTGTGGGTGGCGCCGGACCGGCTGGCCCGGACCATCCGGGGGGCCGACGTGCGGCGGGACACGGTGATTTATATGGACTATGGTTCCCGAGAATTGGGGAATCATGAATTGATGGAGGGACAGTTTGCACGGGTGGTCAATCAGCTCCTGGAGCGGAGGATTCTGCTGACTTGCCGGATTGTCCCCGGCGGGGATCACTGCGAGGCTAGCTGGGAAAGACAAAATCCCTTCTTTATTAACACCCTAATGTATAACGTAGATTGATTTATAGGGGGGATTTGGGTTTTTGCTTCTTCCACGTTTCTCTCTAGCTTTTTGTTTTCTGGTCCTGCCTCCGGCGGGTTACTTTCTAAGTGATTAGAAAGTAACCAAAGAATCACCAGCGAAACCTACGGTTTCTCTGGACTCTTCCCTCAGGAAACGGGGGACGGGGGCGGCCTCAGAGATTCGTTGGATAGCAAATCCTTTGGTAGAAGCTCGCACGTTTCAGCCTCCGCCCTCTATACTTCGGCCGCACAGTGCGGCCCCTCGGGCAAGGATACGGCTGGCAAAACCTGATGGTAGTTGCGTTGCCTTCAGCTTGTAGAAAAGCCGCCCTACGATGGTGCAAGCTATTACAAGATAGCCTTGGGGTTGAGTCGGCTGGGTGTTGTTCTCATTGCTTTCAGATTTGCTGGACTATGGGAATTTATGCGAAAAACATAAGGCTACAGGTTTCTCTCCGCACCGACTCAACCCCAAGTCCATCAAGTAGAAGATGGTAGTCCGAAAGGCGGCATGTGGACCAGCCCCGCCAA
>CAJUDT010000022.1 GCA_910585415.1 uncultured Flavonifractor sp. | reverse complement strand
CAGGGGCTCCACGTGGGCCACGCCCGGCCCTACACCGCCATGGACGTGGTGGCCCGGAAGAAGCGTATGGACGGCTGCAACGTCCTGTTCCCCATGGGGTATGACGCTTTCGGCCTGCCCACCGAGAACTACGCCATCAAGAACCACATCCACCCCGCCAAGGTCACCCACGACAACATTGAGAATTTTACCAAACAGCTCAAAATGTTGGGCTACTCCTTCGACTGGGACCGGGTGGTCAACACCACCGACCCGGAATACTACAAGTGGACCCAGTGGATTTTCCTCCAGCTTTATAAAAAGGGACTGGCCTACAAGACCACCATGCCGGTGAACTGGTGTACCTCCTGCAAGTGTGTGCTTGCCAACGAGGAAGTGGTGGAGGGCGTCTGTGAGCGCTGCGGCTCCCCGGTAATCCGCAAGGAAAAGAGTCAGTGGATGCTCAAGATTACCGAGTATGCCCAGCGGCTCATTGACGGTCTGGAGGGCCTGGACTTCATCGAGCGGGTCAAGACCCAGCAGAAAAACTGGATTGGCCGCTCCACCGGCGCGGAGGTCACCTTCAAGGCCACCACCGGCGACGATATCGTGGTCTTTACCACCCGGCCCGATACCCTTTTTGGGGCCACCTACATGGTTATCTCCCCCGAGCACCGCTATGTGAAGCAGTGGGCGGACAGGCTGGAGAACCTGGAGGCGGTGGAGGAATACGTGGCCGCCGCCGCCCGGAAGAGCGACTTCGAGCGCACCGAGCTGGCTGCGGACAAGGAAAAGACCGGCGTGGAGCTCAAGGGCGTCCGGGCGGTGAACCCGGTGAACGGCCGGGAGATTCCTATTTTTATCTCCGACTATGTCCTGTCCTCCTACGGCACCGGGGCCATTATGGCCGTTCCCGCCCACGATACCCGCGACTGGGCCTTTGCCAAAAAGTTCGGCTGTGAGATTATCGAGGTGGTCTCCGGCGGAGAGGATGTACAGCAGGAGGCCTTTACAGCGAAGGACGATACCGGCATTCTGGTCAACTCCGAGTTCCTCAACGGCCTTACGGTCAAGGAGGCTATTCCCGTCATTACCAAGTGGCTGGAAGAGAAGGGCATCGGACATGAGCAGGTGAACTATAAGCTCCGGGACTGGGTGTTCTCCCGCCAGCGGTATTGGGGCGAGCCCATTCCCATGGTGTGGTGTGACAAGTGCGGCTGGGTGCCCCTGCCAGAGGAAGAGCTGCCCCTGCTGCTCCCCGACGTGGACTCCTACGAGCCCACCGACACCGGCGAGAGCCCCCTGTCCAAGATGACCGATTGGGTCAACACCACCTGCCCCCACTGCCACGGCCCCGCCAAGCGGGAGACGGACACCATGCCCCAGTGGGCGGGCTCCAGCTGGTATTTCCTGCGGTATATGGACCCCCACAACACCGAGGCACTGGCCTCCAAGGAGGCCCTGGACTACTGGGGCCAGGTGGACTGGTACAACGGCGGCATGGAGCACACCACCCTCCACCTGCTCTACTCCCGCTTCTGGCACAAATTCCTCTACGACCTCGGCGTGGTGCCCACAGAGGAGCCCTATCAGAAGCGCACCAGCCACGGCATGATTTTGGGTGAGGGCGGAGAGAAAATGTCCAAGAGCCGGGGCAACGTGGTCAACCCCAACGACGTGGTGGCCGAGTACGGCGCGGACACCATGCGCCTGTATATCATGTTCATCGGCGACTTTGAAAAGGCCGCCGCCTGGTCTGCCAAGGCGGTCAAGGGGTGTAAGCGCTTCCTGGACCGGGTGTGGAACCTCTCCGAGCAGCTGACGGAGGGCAAGGGATACACCCCCGCCAACGAGAGCGCCATTCACAAGACCATCCAGAAGGTGGCCGGGGATATCGAGGCTATGAAGTTTAATACGGCCATCGCCGCCCTTATGGCTCTGGTCAACGACTTCTACGCCAACGGCTGCTCCCGGGATGATTTTTCCGCCCTGCTGCTGATGCTCTCTCCCTTTGCCCCCCACATGGTGGAGGAGCTGTGGGAGAACCTGGGCTTTGCGGCGGAAAAGGGCGGTATGGCCTGCCAGCAGAGCTGGCCCGCCTATGACGCCAGCAAGACCGTGGCCGCCGAGGTGAATATGGCGGTACAGGTGGGCGGCAAGCTCCGCGCCACCATCACCGTCCCCCTGGACAGCGAACAGGACGACGTAGTGGCCGAGGCCATGAAAGACCCCAAGGTCCAGAAGTTTACGGCGGATATGGACATCGTAAAGGTCATTCTGGTGAAAAACAAGCTGGTCAACCTGATCGTCAAGCCTAAGAAGTAAGCGGTTTTCGGAGTGGGGGAGGCAGCATTGTGGAACAGAAGCGAATCTTCATGAGACGGTTCCTGCTGAGGGGTATGGCCCATTCGGGTCGCCTTCTGTAAGGGTCCGGCAGGGGAGGACATTGCGTTCTTTCAGGACCGAAGCTGAGGCCCGAATAGGGGAGTCGTTTGAAGGTCCACAGCCTGGATTTCTCCGATTTTATGGGTGAAGGGCAAATTGCCCTCTTGACAAAAAGAGCTCCGGCGCTTATAATAGTAGCGTTAAAGCCATAACCTTTTGTGGCCCTTTGGCGGTGGTTACCCGCCGCTTCGGAGGGAGGGAAAGTCAATGTCGGAAGTCCATGTGAAGGACGGCGAGTCCTTGGAGAATGCGCTGAAGCGTTTCAAGCGCAGCTGTGCCAAGTCGGGTGTTCTGGCCGAGGTGCGCAAGCGTGAGCACTACGAGAGTCCGAGCGTCAAGCGCCGCAAGAAGTCTGAAGCCGCACGCAAAAACCGGAAAAAGTTCTACTAAAAACATCGGCCCCGCGCCTCTTGGCGCGGGGCTTTTGTCATACCTGACTGGGCCGCCACAAGGGCGGCTCTATGGTTTTCCTGCGTCCTCCATGACCTTTTGGGCCCAGTCCATCAGAGCGGCGCAGTAGCCGGCCGGAGGGCCCACCGGTTCCAGAAGCGCCCGCTCGGCGGGGGAGAGGGCTTCCCGCAGGGTTTGGCGGCGGGGAAGGTAAGTACCGGTTCGGCGGTAACGCTCCAGCCGCAGGGCAAAAAATACGGCCTTGCTGAGTGCCGGAAGCCAGTCCTCCGCCGGACCCTGAAAGAGAAAGGCGTGACAGGCGGCGTGATACACCATGGAGGCGGCGGCAGCGCTGGCCAGGGCGATGTCCTCCGGGCCCATGGGGGGCAGCAGGGGGGACAGCTCCCCATATAGGGGCTTGGTGTCCAGCAGCAGCTGAAGGGCGTCAAATTTGGGCCAGACCGCCAGGGCCCTCCGGGCGCAGACAAAGCCGCAGGCCCGCTTGGCAAAGGGCATGGAGGCAATCAGGGCCCGATAGCGCTCCAGCTCCCGTGCCCCTGCTTCCTCCAGAATGACCACCAAATCCACGTCGCTGTCCGGTCCGGCCTCCCCGCGGCCATAGCTGCCTTGAATGCCGCAGAATGCCACCTGCTCCGGGAAGGCCTCCCGCAGCGCCATGGTAAAGGGGGTCAGGTCAAGGGTTTGCTCCATTTTTGGTACCTCCTTCTGATGAATTGGAGGGACAGTATATCAGACAAACCCTCAGAATGCAAGGCCTATCCGCCCAAAAGCTCCGGCAGCAGGTCGTCTACCTGAGCATAGGGCAGCAGGGCCTCGCCAATGTCCAGCTGACGGGCCAGCTGGAGCTTTTTGCGGATGGACCCGGCGTCGTCAAAGAGGACGAAGTGGGCCCCGCTGGCGTCGGACATGTAGGTGAAATAGTGGGCGCACAGGTCGGTGGAAAAGTAGACCTGAGGCGCGCGTTCCTCCAGGCGCTGGGCCAGCTCATCACGGGTGAGGGGCGTGCCCTGCCCGGTGGGGGAGGGGAGATAGAAGTCCTCGGCCACCCGCTCCACCGCCAGGACCACCCGGCCAAAGCGCTGGACCGCCTCCTGGAGCCGCTGGCGCAGGGAGCCGCCGGACAGGGCGGAGGAAATGAGCACCCGGCACTTGTCCGAGCACCCCCCATATCCCTCGGTCACATAGAGGGGCCACCCCCGCCGCTGGAAGGCCTCCCCCAGATTCTGGACGATGGCGGAGAGGGGAGGGACCGGCCGGCCGGAGAAATCGCAGACCGCCCCGGTGAAGCCCCGTGCGGCGCACTCCCGCAAAACCTCCTGGCAGAAGGGCCCCGGCTCTCCGCCGCCGGAGAAGCCCGCGTTGTCGATGACCATATACCCTCCCCGGATAGACACGGGAATGCTGGCCCGAAAGAGGTGAGGCCCGCCCCCCACCCGGTAGGCCACATGTGCCAAAGGCAGATGGAACCGGGCGGCCCCGCGGACTTGCGCGGGGGGGACGGCGAGCAGCAAATTGGTTTTTTCCAGCATAGTACGGCGCTCCCCCTTGTTCAGACGCTTGAAACTGTGTATAATCACTACTATGCGGACATTTTACAAATTAGAAGGGGTGACAGAATGAGTGTTTCTCTGCTGGCCCATTGGACAGGGCGGAGCATTTATGACCTTGACCCGGCGGCGCTGGCCCGGAGGGGTATCCGGCTGCTGTTGGCGGATTTGGACAACACCCTGGTTCCCTACGGCGTGCCGGAGCCGGACCAACCCTTGCGGGACTGGAGCGCCGCCCTGGCGGAGGCGGGGGTGACCCTCTACGTGCTGTCCAACAACCGCCTCCCTCAGCGGCCCGGGAGGTTTTCCGAGGCCCTGGGCGTGCCCTACACCGGCCACGCGGGCAAGCCGAAAGCCGCCTCCTTTTTCGCGGCCATGGAGCGCATGGGCTGTACGGCGGCGGAGACTGCCATAGTAGGGGACCAGATTTTTACCGATATTCTGGGGGGGAACCGTGCCGGAGTGACCACCCTCCTGGTGGAGCCTATCCGGCTGGCGGGGAATCCGGGGCGCTACCTGCGCTACGCCGCCGAGTGGCCCTTTCGGATGCTGTCTAAGCAAAGGAGTATGACATTATGAGCGCAGTATTTGGCCCGGCGGGCAACGCAGATTCCTTTCCCTATAAATCCTCCGTGGACGCCCCCAAGTGGATTGCCGCCCAGGGACTGGACGTGTATGAGTACCAGTGCGGCAAGGGGGTCAACGTCCGGGAGGAAACCGCCCAAAAGCTGGGGGCGGCGGCGCGGGAGGCGGGAATAGCCCTCTCACTCCACGCGCCCTACTTCATCAACCTGGCCAACCCCAACCCGGAGAGCCTGCAAAAGACCATTGGATACATCGTATCCGCCTGCGAGGCGGCGGAGTGGATGGGGGCGAGGCGGGTGGTGATCCACTCAGGGGCCCTCATGAAGCGCACCCGGCGGGAGGCCATGGAGATTGCCATACCCTCCCTGAAAGCGGTGATCGCCGCCTGTGACGAGGCCGGGTATGGACACATCGCCCTCTGTCCGGAGACCATGGGGAAAATCAACCAGCTGGGGGATTTGGACGAGGTGCTGGAGCTGTGTACCCTGGATGAACGGCTCATTCCCACAGTGGACTTTGGGCACCTCTACGCCCGCACCCTGGGGGAGCTGGAGGGGCATGAGGCCTGCGTAAAAATGCTGGACCGGATTCAGGAGGTCCTGGGAGAGAATCGGGCCAGGACCTTTCACAGCCATTTTTCAAAAATTCAGTTCACCCCCAATGGCGGAGAGAAAATGCACCTGACCTTTCAACAGGAGGATTTCGGTCCCGACCCGGCCCCGCTGATGGCCGAGGTGGCCCGCCGGAACTGGAGCCCCACCTTTATCTGTGAGTCCGCCGGGACCCAGGCGGAGGACGCGCTGACCATGAAGCGGATGTATTTGGAAGCACGCGGCTGAGGTGGTATTGTCACAAGTGGAGACTTTCACAGTAGACGCGGGCGGGTAAAACGTGGTACAATAATCCAAAGAGCGCAGACCTGGGCCGGATTTGCCGAACGAAAGAGCACAGGGTTTTGCGGATTCAAACACCTGAATTGAGTGAGAAGAAAGGAGTCGATTATGAGCAATGAAGAAAAGATTTTAGCCCTGCTGGAGAAAATGGAGCGAACCCAGGAAAAGCACGGTGAAATATTGGAGCAGCATGGAAAACTGTTAGAGCAGCACAGCAGGGCGCTGGAGCAGCTTCGGGATGATGTCACCGGCGTCAAGGTCCGGCTGGATTTGGAGGTTTCCAAGCAGCTCAGTGCGCTGGCCGAGGGCCAGGAAACTCTGCTGGAGACTCTGGCATCCAAGGAGCGTGTGGAGGCGGTGGAGGATGATATCGTACTGCTGAAGAGCACAACCAAGGCCATCAACCGGGAAATTGCCGAGCTGAAAAAGGCACAATAAGAAAAGGAGTCTGATACCCATGAATCACCTGAAACAAATCGTCGCCAAGCTGGAGGAATACGGTCTGGACGCTATGCTGGTGTCCAGCGAGCCCGGAGAATTTTACGCCATCGGCTTCCACGGTGAGGGGCTGGTGGTGGCGGCGAAAAACGGCTGCCGCTATTTTACCGATTCCCGCTATATCGAGTCGGCGGAAAAGCAGGTTACCGGGGCGGATATCACCATGACCACCACCGCCGTGACCCATAAGGCTCTGGCCATCCAGGCAATCCAGGCGCTGGGCATCAAAAAGCTGGGCTTCGAGGAGGGATACATGACCGTATCCACCTTCAACGAGTACACCAAGGAGTTTCCCTGCGAGCTGGTTCCAGCACAGAAGCTGATTGGAAACCTGCGGGCCTCCAAGGACCCGGAGGAAATTGCCCTGATGAAGAAGGCCCAGGAGATTACTGATGCGGCGTTCGCCAAAATCTGTAAATTCATCCAGCCCGGCATGACCGAGCGGCAGATTGCCGCCCAGCTTCAATTTGAAATGCTCCTGCTGGGGGCGGAGAAGATGTCCTTTGACCCCATTGTGGTTTCCGGCCCCAACGGCAGTCTGCCCCACGGCATTCCTGGGGACAAGCCTGTGCAGAAGGGTGAGTTCATCACCATGGACTTTGGGTGCAAATACGGCGGCTACTGCTCCGACATGACCCGCACTGTGGCCCTGGGGGAGCCTTCGGAGGAAATGCGCAAGGTTTACAGCACGGTGCTCCAGGCCCAGCTGGCGGGCATTGCCGCCACCCGAGCGGGAGTGCCCGGTAAGGAAATCGACGGGGCGGCCCGGAAGGTCATTGAGGATGCCGGGTACGGCGAGTATTTCGGCCACGGGTACGGCCACAGCCTGGGCATTGAAATCCACGAGACACCCAACGCCAACAGCCGCAACGATAAGCCCCTTCCGGAGGGGGCCTGCGTGTCCGCCGAGCCGGGCATTTATCTGCCCGGACGGTTCGGCGTGCGCATTGAGGATGTGACCGTATTGACGGCGGAGGGCTGTGAGGATATCACCAATTCGCCCAAAGAGCTGATAATTCTCTAAAACCCCTTGCAAAGCGGGAAATAATAGGGTAAAATAAGTCAGCCTATATTCTGTAATTGTTTTGTTTGGAGGATGAATACCAATGCCTACGATTTCTGCCAGCGAGTTCCGCAACGGCGTGACCTTTGAGATGGATGGTCAGGTCATGCAGGTCGTCGAGTTCCAGCACGTCAAGCCCGGCAAGGGCGCGGCCTTTGTGCGCACCAAGATGAAGAACGTCATCACCGGCGGCGTCACCGAGACATCCTTTAACCCCACGGCCAAGTTTGAGCAGGCCTATGTGGAGCGCAAGGACATGGAGTACAGCTACAACGACGGCGATCTGTACTACTTCATGGACCCGGAGAGCTATGATCTGGTGCCCATCGGGTCCGAGCTGCTGGGGGACAACTTCCGCTTTGTGAAGGAGAACATGGTGTGCAAGATCAACTCCTACAAGGGCAAGATCTTCGCCGTGGAGCCCCCCACCTTCGTGGAGCTGGAGGTGACCGAGACAGACCCCGGCTTCAAGGGCGACACCGCCACCAACGTCACCAAGCCCGCCACCCTGGAGACTGGCACCGAGATTAAGGTGCCCCTGTTCATCAACCCCGGCGATAAAATCAAGATTGATACCCGGTCCGGGGAGTATCTGGAGCGCTGCAAGGCGTGAGTTCCGTACACCGGAGGGCCCTTTGCGGCCAACATGAAAAGGAGATTACTATGACAATTTCTGAAAAGGTCGCTTACCTGAAGGGTCTGGCCGAGGGGCTGGACATTGACACCGAGAAGTCCAAGGAGGGCAAGCTCATTTCCGTCATGATCGGCATTCTGGAGGAAGTGGGCCTGTCCATTGAGGACCTGGAGGAAAACACCGTGGCCCTGGGCGAGGAAATTGACGCCCTGTCCGACGACCTCTCCGACGTGGAGCAGCTGGTCTTTGAGGATGAGGACGAGGAGGACGGCTGCGGCTGCGGCTGTGAGGACGGCGATTTCTTTGAAACCGATTGCCCCAGCTGCGGTGAGACTCTGGTCATTGACGCAGGCGTTCTGGATGAGGGCGTGATTCAGTGCCCCAGCTGCAAGCAGAAGTTCGCCCTGGATTTGGACGACGGCGATTGCGAATGCGGCTGCGGCTGTGAACATGACCACGGCCACGACGAGGATTGACGGACAGCCTCTGGCATATTTGAACACAAAATAAAAAACCCGGACGGAGCACAAGGTTCCGTCCGGGTTTTTTTACGGGGCAGGGGGAGACTATAGGTCCCCAAAAAAACGGGCCAGGATGAGCTCCAGCTGTTCCCGGGAGAGGGTCCCCAGGGGGTCCAAAAGGCCCTCGGAGGTCCAGTCGATTAACCCGCAGTCCGCCGCCCAGTAGAGGGCGTCCTCAGCCCAGGGGGAGGAATCCGCGCCGTCGTTGCACGTAAGCAGGCCGTCGGGCAGAAAGGTATCGCGGCCCAGATAATCCGCATACCGGCGGAGCATGAGGGCGGCTTCCTCCCGTGTAATGGGCCGGTGGGGAGAAAAGCAGCCGTTTCCGGTGCCCTGGGTGACGCCCATCTCTTGGGCCCAGGAGATGGCGGTGGAGCCGTCGTCGTCCCGGCCCACATCAAAAAATACGCCTCCGGCGCTGTGGGGGAGGGACCCGGCGTACTGCCAGAGGGCGTCCAGGAAATCAGAGCGGGAGACGGTGGGCGCTGCGGCCCGAGCGGTGCAAATCATCAGGAACAGGGCCAGCGGGAGCAAAAGGGCGAACTTCATAGCAGGACCTCCTTCAGGGCCTGACCGCCGGAAAGCCTCCGGCTGTCATAGAGCCGCTGGACAAAGAATACCATATATTGGAAACTTATGCCGTCGAACCGGGGAGGGGACTAGGAGATTATTTCTGCTGGAAGGTAGGTGGGGACAAGGCAGAAAAAACCGCCCGTTTACAGCGGGCGGTTTCCTTTTTCACCAAAGTTTCCAAAAACTCTTGCACTGTCGAAAGATTCTTGCTATAATCGACATGGAAAACAAAAATGCGGCAGCTTGCGGGTGTTGGCGCACCCGCAAGCCTGAGCAGGTGACTGCCCACCTACACAATGGCCGACGTCGGCCACACCACACAGGTATTATACGACATTTTGTCCCTTCATGCAAGGGGCTGGTTTCGGCGTCGTATTTTCCAACCGTTGTGTGCATAAGAACTTTGCTTCTTGCGCTGTGTAGGTTCTATCCTGCACGGTGTTTTTGTTTTTCACCCGGCCTTTGGGACGAAGGTCCTGTTCCGGGGGCATAAGCCCCCGGGGCGGTTGTGGTGAAATGATATGAGGAGGACTCAATTATGGATGAAGATTTAATGGAAGAAACAAGGGATGAGATTTTTGCTACACTGTGGCGCAAGCGTAAGTTGGTTGTATGGTTGCTAATTGTCCTTTTGGTTTTAGCATTGATTTTCTTTTTGCGTCTGGCACACAAACGTCAAGAAGAGCTGACCCAGGAAATGGAAAAGCAGAATCAGCAGATGGAATATCAAGAACAGTTGATTATTGCATTGCGCGAAAGCAGTGGAATGAACAAAGATAATGATAAGTCCATCCCCGTTATAACAAGTGACACTATCAAGGAGCAACTCAGTTCCATTCAGGAGTTAGTTACACAAGAGTATATTTATACAAACTCAGATAAAGGTGAAGACTCGGATGAATGGATTTTTGGCTGGGACCGGCCCTTTAGCGAAAAGAGTTACATTGTTACTTATGATGGAACAATCAAAGCGGGTATAAATTTAAGTGACGCTGTGGTTGAGGTGGATGAAGAGTCACATACAATTACGATTATCCTGCCACCCAGCAAAATTACAGATAATAATGTCCCTCAGGAAAGTGTAGTTACTCATAATATAAAAAATGGTCTTTTTAATGATGTTACCTACGAAGACCTAAATAACCTTGTTGCTCAAGGAAAAATCCGCATGGAAGTAAAGGCTGTTGAGCGCGGTCTGCTTACAAAGGCGGACGAAGAGGCTCGAACATTGGTAAAATCTTTTCTATCTCTTATTCCGGGAATTGGATCTGGAGAAGGGGAATATACCCTAATAGTCCAAACCAGCTCATAAATGTTATAGTAGAGGCCGCCCTGAAGGGCGGCCTCTACTATGTTATACCCGTTTCCACTCCACACCATTGGGAGTGTCCTTGATTTCAATCCCCATTGCCTTGAGCTGGTCCCGGATGGCGTCGGCCTTGCTCCAGTCCTTGGCCTTTTTGGCCTCGGTGCGCTGGGCGATGAGGGCCTCGATTTCCTCCGCGCCCTCCACCGGAGCTTCCGCCTGTTCCCGAAGTGCCGCCGCCTGCTTCAGCAGGTCCAGGCCAAGGACCTGGTCATAGCTGTCAATGACCGCCAGCTTGGTGCTGCTGTTCCAATCCGATTTCAGCACGTCGTACAGGGCGGTGACACCCAAAGAGGTATTTAAGTCATTGCCCACCGTTTCGACAAATTTATCATGGCAGGCCGCAACGGTTTGTTTGTCAACCGAGGCGGGGTTTCCCTCGCCCAGAGCGGCAATGCGCCCGATGAGCTTGTCAAAGGCCGCCTTGGCATTGTCCAGATTCTCCCAGGTGAACACCAGACTCTTTCTGTAGTGGCTCTGGAGGCAGAAGAACCGGTACATCAGGGGGTCGTATCCCTTTTCCTCCAGCAGGGAGACCGTCAAAAACTCCCCCTTGGATTTGCTCATTTTCCCGTCCCCGGTGTTCAGGTGGTGTACGTGCATCCAGTATTTGCACCAGGGATGGCCCAAATAGGCCTCCGACTGGGCAATCTCGTTGGTGTGGTGGGGGAAGGCGTTGTCGATGCCGCCGCAGTGGAGGTCCAGGTATTCCCCGTTATACTTCATGGAGATGCAGGAGCACTCAATGTGCCAGCCGGGATAGCCCACCCCCCAGGGGGAGTCCCACTTGAGGGCCTGATCCTCAAACTTGGACTTGGTGAACCAAAGGACAAAGTCGTTTTTGTTGCGCTTGTTGGTGTCCTCTTCCACGCCCTCCCGGACGCCCACCGCCAGGTCCTCCTCGTCGTGGTCGTTGAACACGTAGTATTTTTCCAGCTTGGAGGTGTCAAAGTATACGTTGCCTCCGGCGAGATAGGCGTACCCCGTGTCGATGAGCTTGGTAATGACGGTGATATATTCGTCAATCATACCCGTGGCGGGCTGCACCACGTCGGGATATTTGATGTTGAGCTTTTTGCAGTCGGCAAAAAAGGCGTCGGTATAGAACTGGGCGATTTCCAATACGCCCTTGTGCTCCCGCTTGGCTCCGGCGACCATCTTATCCTCCCCGGTGTCCGCGTCGGAGGCCAGATGCCCCACGTCGGTGATGTTCATAACGCGGGTCACGTCGTAGCCCTCGTACCGCAGGAGTTTTTCTAACACGTCCTCCATCAGGTAGCTGCGCAGATTGCCGATGTGGGCAAAGTGATACACCGTGGGGCCGCAGGTGTACATGGACACCTTGCCGGGCTCGTGGGGGATGAAGGTTTCCTTTTTGTGGGTAGCAGAATTGTACAGGTACATAATATTTTTCTCCTTATCGTTTAATAGGTCACATAATCCGTATCGGCCCAAAAGCTGACCTGAAACACCATCCGGTCCAGCGCACGCAGGTCTTTTGCGAGAAAGGGCATCCGATGCGCCGGGGTCAGCCATCGCAGTTGATTTTGTACCCACCAGTGCTCCAGCGGAATCAGACCGTTTGCAACGCGCTCGCAGAGCTCCGCGCAGATAAATTCCTCCAAGCTGCGGCTGAACATGCCCACTCGGCCCTGGCTCCTTACCCAGCAGAATACCGGCGCATTTGGGTCGTTGAGCGCGGCATCAAAAAAGAAAATGTCCCCTTCCCCTTCGGCTGCAAAGGGAAGCGGCTCGACTCCGTCTTTCCAATGGCCGCAGTTCAATTCAACCTGCATATACAAATATCCCCGCATTCGCTTTACATCGGAGAAGGGCAGCATATCCCAGTAGGGGTAATAAGCCTCTTCCAGCAGCTGATTGGGAAACAGGTGCGATTTGGCCTGTGGCCGGCCGCACAGCCAGCGCAGGGCCCCAGCCTCATAGAGCTCCCGAAATGCAGGCGGATAGGTCAGATGGAGGGCTTTTTCCACAGTTTCCAGCTTCATATCTGTTTTTCCCCCAGATATTTCTGATCCAGCAGCTTTTCCATCAAATCCAACCGGGAATGGAGGGCCTGGAGTTCCTTTTGCAGGGGGTCGGTAACGTGAATCTGGTCCACCTGGCTGGCGTAGTCCACCCGCTCGCCAGCGATGCGGACCACCCGCGCGGGGACGCCCACGGCGGTGGAGTCGGGGGGAATCTCACTCAGCACCACCGCGTTGGCGGCAATGCGGGAGTTATCCCCCACCTTGAAGGGCCCCAGGACCTTGGCTCCGGTGGACACCATCACATTATTACCCAAAGTGGGGTGGCGCTTGCCCTGGTCCTTGCCGGTGCCCCCCAGGGTGACCCCATGGTAGATGAGGCAGTCGTCGCCCACCTCGGCAGTTTCGCCGATAACGATACCCATGCCATGGTCAATGACCAGCCGCCGCCCAATCTTGGCCCCAGGGTGAATCTCAATGCCCGTCCAGCACCGGCTCCACTGGGACACCGCACGGGCCAGAAATTTCAGGCGGTGGGAGTACAAAAAATGGGCCAGCCGGTGATATATAATGGCGTGAACGCCGGGATAGAGCAAAAAAATCTCCAGACGGCTCCGGGCCGCCGGGTCCCTGGCCTGATAAGCCCGCAGGGTTTCCCCCAATCGCGTCATAGCGTTTCCTCCTGTTCGCCGCTGCGCAGAAATTCCAATACGGTCCGGTTAAAGGCCTTGTGGTTCGATTGCGCCACAAAGTGGTCCCCCGGCAGAATGGCCAGCGCCGCGCCGGGGATGGCGGCGGCAAGCTGCCGGGTGTGGTCCTCCCGAATCATGTCCCGCTCCCCGGCGACCACCAGGGTGGGGCAGCGGATGGCCGAAAGCGCTTCCGGCGGGATGTGGGGCTCTTTGACCATAAGCCCCAGCAACTCCTGCTTTCTTCGGGCCTTGGGGTCGAAAGGGGCAAAGAGACTCGTCAGAGCATATCCCAGGCAGATGGGCCCTTGGACCACCATACGGACCCCCTTGGGGTCCAGATTGCCCCCGTTCAGAATCAGCTTTTCCACGTACTCCGGCCACCGCAGGGTGAAGGTCAGCGCGATGTTGGCGCCATCCGAAAACCCCAGCAGAATCACCCGCCGCAGCGCCAGTTGGTCCAGCAGCGCCTTCAAATCCTGGGCAAATTGCTCCAGGGTAAAGGGAGCGCTCCCACGGGGGCTCTGGCCATGGCCGCGGGTGTCCACGGAGATGACCTGATAGGCGTTGGAAAACGCGTCCATTTGATGGGTGAAATAGCTCCCATCCTCCCCGTTTCCGTGGAGGAGCACCAGGGGGAAGCCCGTTCCCCGCTGGTCGTAGTGTAGGCTGATATCCATGTCCAAAACTCCCAAACGTAAAAAACCGCCCCTCATGCCTAGGCATAAGAGGCGATAAAAACATCGCGGTCCCACTCTCATTTCTCACTTGACGGCCGCTAACGGGGCCAGCCGGGGGGCGTCCACATCCCCCTCGCTCCCGGACGCACTTCGCCCAGCCGCTGGCCTGGGGGCGCTCTCAGCCTCTGACGCTCCCTCTCTGGCGGCCGCCCCTGCCGGGCTACTCCTTCCGTTCCACGCGATATCCACTTTTCTGATTCAGTATATTACCATGAAGCGGAAACGGTGTCAAGTGCTCCATCACCGCAGGAAGAGATGGAGCAGTCCTCCATACAGCCCCTTCTGATAGGGCTGATAGCGCATGGGCAGGTCCAGCCAGGTCTTTTTGTCCACGATGCTCTTGGTGTGGGAGAAGGCGTCAAAGCCGGTTTTGCCGTGATAGGCCCCCATGCCGCTTTCTCCCACGCCGCCAAAGCCCATTTGACTGGTGGCCAGGTGGATAACCACGTCGTTGACACACCCGCCGCCGAAATTCAGGCGGGAGGTGACCTCCTTCACGCGGGACCTGTTCTGGGAGAACAGGTACAAAGCCAGAGGCTTGGGCCGTCCGGACAGGTCCGCATAGAGGCTGTCGAAGCGGTCGAAGGTCAGAATGGGCAGAATGGGCCCGAAAATTTCCTCTCCCATCACCGGGTCCGCCCAGGTGACTCCGTCCAGCACCGTGGGGGCGATTTGCAGGGTTTTCCGGCAGGATGCTCCCCCGTAAACCGTCTTTTGGGGGTCAATGAGCCCCATAAGGCGGTCAAAGTGCTTCTCGTTGACGATTTTTCCGTAGTCGGGATTCTCCAGAGGAGCCGCGCCGTACTGCCGCTGGATCTCTTTCTTCAGGGCCTCCAGCAGCTGGTCTTTCACCCTGCTGTGGCACAGAATGTAATCCGGGGCCACGCAGGTCTGTCCGCAGTTTAAGAATTTGCCGAAGACAATGCGCCGGGCCGCCAGGGAAATCTTGGCGGAGGCGTCCACGATGCAGGGACTTTTGCCCCCCAGCTCCAGCACGACAGGGGTGAGGGTCTCGGCGGTGTGGCGCAGGACTTCCCGGCCCACGGCCTGACTGCCGGTGAAAAAGATGAAGTCAAATTTCTGCTCCAGCAGGGCGGTGTTCTCCTGCCGCCCGCCGGTGACGACCGCCACGTAGTCTGGCGCAAAGCACTCTTCCAGCATCCGCTTCAGCAGGGCGCTGGTGGCGGGGGAGTAGGCGCTGGGTTTCACCACCGCCGTATTTCCGGCGGCGATGGCGTCCGCCAGAGGGTCCAACGTCAGCAGCAGGGGATAATTCCAAGGGCTCATAATCAGAGTATTGCCGTAGGGCGAGGGCTTTCGATAGCTCCGGGAGGCAAACTGGGCCAGAGGGGTGGGAACCCGGTGCTCCCGGGCGAAGGACCCGGTGTGGCGAATCAGGTAGCTGATTTCACTGCGCACCAGCCCCACCTCGCACATGAAGCCCTCATAGCTGCTCTTGCCCAGATCGGCGGTGAGCGCGGTGCAGATGGCCTCCTCGTACCGGTCCAGAGCCGAGCGGAGGCGCTTGAGCATCCCAATGCGGAAGGACACGGGCAGAGTGGCCCCGCTCTGGAAAAAACGCCGCTGGGCGGTTAAAGTCTCCTGGATGTTCATACGTTGACCCTCCAATCCGCTACTTTATAGTAAAATTGCTCCAGCTCCTTGGCGTCCATCAGCCGGGGCACCGGGTACAGGGGATTGGCCTCCCGTGCGGCGTGCCGGGCCATGGCCGGTATGTCGGCCTTTTGAATCCCCTTCAGGGACCGGGGCAGGCCCATTCGGTCGTTGAGCCCGCGAATGGCCCCAATAAAGACCCGCGCTCCCTCCGGGAAGGGGTCCGATTTGGAGACCACCCCGGCGGCCCGGCCCAGGGCCCAGAGCTTTTGGTGGACACAGGGACCGTAAGCCTCCAGCACAATGGGCATGAGCACCGCGTTGGCCAGACCGTGGGGGATGTTGTACTGTCCGCCCAGGGAGTGGGCGACGGCGTGGATGTAGCCCACATAGGACTTGGAGAAGGCGATGCCCGCCCGATAGGCCGCTTGGAGCATGTTGGCGCGGGCCTCCGGATTGTCCCCGTCCCGGTAGGCCGTCTCAATGTTGGCAAAAATCAGCCGGACGGCCTCCAGAGCCAGACGGCGGGTCTCCTTGGTGGTGGAGCCGCCGATGTACGCCTCCACCGCGTGGGTCAGGGCGTCCATACCCGTGGAGGCGGTCAGGTGGGGCGGCAGGGTATAGGTCACCGTGGGGTCCAGGACCGCGTATCGGGGAATGAGGGTAAAGTCGTTCATGGTGTACTTGTGCTTTTTGTCGCTGTCGGTGATGACGGCGGTGAGGGTGACCTCGCTGCCGGTGCCAGCGGTGGTGGGGATGGCGGCCAGCGGGGGAATGCGCCGCAGGACCCGCAGCAGGCCCTTGAGCTGGTCCATGGATTTGTGGGGATAGGCCGCACGGGCCCCCACCGCCTTGGCACAGTCCATGGAGGAACCGCCGCCGAAGGCGATCAGCCCTTGGCACCCCTCCGCCTGATAGAGAGCCCAGGCGTCCTCCACATTGTGGACCGTGGGGTTGGCCCTGGTGCCGTCAAAGACTGCGCAGCGGATGCCTGCCTTTTCCAGCAGTTCCTCCAAAGGGGCGGTGATTCCCGCGTGACGCAGGGTGCTGTCCGTCACCAGCAGAACCGTGTGGATTCCCAGCCGCTCCAGCAGGGGAGGCAGGGCCTGGATGTGGTCAAAGCACTCCGGCTCCCGGTAGGGCAGCAGGGGAATGGCCAGCCGGAACGCCAGCTGAAAGGTTCTGCACCCAATTTTTACGGCCGCATTCATCATGGCAAATCGCCCTCCTTGTCGATGTCCCGCAGGTTGGCCGCGATGGACTCCAGGGCCTCATAAAACAGCCTGCGGGTTTCTGCGGTCAGGTCCCGGCCCGCCCGCTCGACCACCTGATTGGCCCGGCGGCAGACCTGCTCCGCCGCCGCCCGGCCCGCCTGGGTGAGCCGCAGCAATCCCCGGTAGCGGCTTCCGTTTACCAGGTCTTTGACGACGAGCCCCTGTTCCTCCAGCAGCGCCAGGGTACGGGATACGTCAGATTTGTCTCTGCCGCACCGCTGGCACAGCTCCGGGCCGGTGAGGCCGTCCTCACTGCGGTAGAGGGCGGTCAAATAGATGGCGTGCGGAGCCTTGAGGCCGTGGCGGGCCATTTCATCCCCGGCCAGCCGGTACCAGTGGCGGGAAATCTCGAACAGCGCCAGCGAAAAGCGCCCAAACCGGTCCTCCATAGGCTTCTTCCTTTCCTTCCTTCGAGAAGTTGTATTTGCAACTTCTTTAGGATACTACCGCGCCGGTGAAATGTCAAGATTTCCCTCCTTATTTGTTTCTGAAATGTTTCGGGGCTGATTGTGGGATGAGGTGTCGTATTTGGACAAATCAAGGTGACAACTGCTCCGGCCTATGGTATCATAGAGGGCAAATGAGGAAGAAGGAGCAGCGCCATGTCAACCATCCTTGAAATTACCGATTTTTCCGCCCCGGAGCTGGATGTGTACGCCCGCCTGACGGAAAATCAGCTGGTCAACCGGGCGGACCCGGAGCACGGTATGTTTGTGGCGGAGAGTCCCCTGGTCATCCAGCGGGCCTTGGACGCCGGATGTGTGCCCGTGTCCTTTTTGATGGAGTACAAGCATATTACAGGAAAGGGGAGCGCTCTCCTGGAGCGGTGTAAAGGAGTTCCGGTTTACGCCGCAGAGCTGGAGGTGCTGACTCAGCTGATGGGGTTTCATCTCACGCGGGGGATGCTCTGCGCGATGTACCGGCCCAAGCTCCCCACAGTGCAGACAGTGTGCGCCGGGGCCCGGCGGGTGGCCGTGCTGGAGAACGTCATGAACCCCACCAACATCGGGGCGATTTTCCGCTCGGCCGCCGCCCTGGGTATGGACGCGGTCCTGTTGACCAGCGCGGGCAGCGACCCGCTGTACCGCCGGGCAGTGCGGGTGAGCATGGGCACAGTGTTCCAAGTGCCTTGGACCTACTTGGATGAGGACTGGCAGGTGCAGCTCCGGGAGCTGGGCTTTCAGACTGCCGCACTGGCGCTGCGGGAGGATTCGCTGTCCATTGCGGACCCCCGCCTGGGCCAGGCGGAGCGTCTGGCGGTGGTGCTGGGCACCGAGGGGGACGGCCTGGCCTCCGATACCATTGCCCGGTGTGATTACACCGTTCGTATTCCTATGTCCCATGGAGTGGACTCCCTCAACGTGGCGGCGGCCAGCGCCGTGGCCTTTTACCAGCTGGGCCTTATGAGCCGGTAAAGCGAACATACCCCCGGCGGGACACACAACAGCTGTCCCGCCGGGGGTATGGATTTTGGTGGAAAGGGTTATGCCTGTACACTGATTTCTCCGCCGGAGGGGGCCGCAGGGGCGGGGGCGGTCTGCGCGGCATACTGCTGCATGGCCGCGTCTACCGAAGGAGTCAGTGCATCGGACAGCGCCTGCGCCTGGGCCCGCAGCTCCATGCGGGTCTCGGCCAGCTGGGCCTGGAGGCGGTTGTCAATCTCCGCCTCGCGGAGATAGCCCCTCTCCCGAATCATACGCATGGTCTTTTTCCGGGTCAGCTCCTGCTTGAGCCGCTGGGCCTGCCGGGTCTTGTTTTCCCGCTCCAACTTGAGGCGCCGGGCCTCGGAGAGCTTTTCCCGCTCCAGGTCGCGCCGTTTCTTTCCCGCCCGGCCCACGGCCTTTTGGAGCTGGTTGATAGCCGCTTGAATCTGCCCGGCATTCTCGCTGTCCTGCCGCTTGGCGGCTTTGAGCTGGATAATCCGCCGCCGGGCGTACCCCGCAGCCGAGCTGACATCCGCTACAGTCCGGGCACGGGACAGACGGGCATAGGCCTCCATGGGGGCGTCCCCGTAGCGCTTGGGGGTCTTGAGCTTGAGGGCGTCCCGCCGCTGCTGGGCCTTTTCCCTGGCCTCCTGGAGCATCTCTTGCAGGGTCTTTTGCTCAGTCTCCTTGACGGAGGCGGGGGAGAGGCCGGAGGTGCTCTCCTGGGGGGTGGTATTGCTCTGGGAACTGCCAGTCGTGCCCGGCTGGGGATAGGCCGCACCCACGCCGCTGATGCTCATACCGCTCATGATGGTTCCTCCCATAACGACTCGTTTCACTTAAAACATCGGCAGAATTGTGCGAAGTGAAAAGAGGGCAGAGGAAAAATTGTGCATATTTACAGGAAAAACCGTATGACCAGCATGGCTGCACCCAGGACCGTCAGCACCACGCCGGTGATGCGGTTGAGGACAGCGGGGCTGGCCTTGTTGGCAAAGAGCGCGGAGCTCTGAGCGCCAATCAGAGTGGCAAGGATACAGAGAACCAGGGCGGACAGGTCGGGTAGACCGCCGATTGCCATATGGGAGACTGCGCCGGTGAAGGCGGTAAAGGACATGATGAACACACTGGTACCCACGGCGGTTTTGAGCTCATACCCCAGCACCGAGGTGAGAACCAGCAGCATCATCATACCTCCCCCCGCGCCGACAAAGCCGCAGATGAAGCCCACCAGTGCGCCGCAGAGGATGGATTGAAGGGCCATTTTGGCTTTGGACCGGTCCGCCCTTGCCTCCTGCGTGGCCATCACCGGGCGAATGATGAATTTGATGCCCAGCAGGAAGGTCATGAACACGGAGAAGCTGCCCATGGTGGTATTGGGCAGCAAACCGGCCGCATAGCTGCCCGCCACCGTAAAGACCAGCACAGCGCAGAGCATAATCAGGCCGTTTTTCACGTCCAGGTGTTTGTTTTTTCCATAGGTATAGGCGGACACCGCTGAAGCGAGTACGTCGGAGGCCAGAGAGATGCCTACAGCCTCATAAGCGGGGAAGTCCAGAAAGGTAATCAGCATAGGGGAGATTACCGCCGCAGCGGACAGACCTGCCAGCCCTGTGCCGATGCCGGCCCCCAGGCCGGCGATGATGCAGACAATGAGCTTTATCATGTGTTTGCCTCCATGTCCTTCAGATTTTTTACAAGCCGGGAGAGGGCCTGGTTCAGGGCCTGTTCTTCCTCCGGGGTCATGCCCTGATAGAGCTGGAGAACGAAGTCCTGTTGGGCCTGCTGTGCGTCCTGAACGGCTTGTCCGGCGGCGCTCTGGAGGGTCAGATGGACACAGCGCCGGTCGTGCCGGTCCTGCTCCCCGGCCAGAAACCCACGGCGGGTGAGGCTGTCCACCGACTTGCATACGTGGGATTTGGACAGAGCCCGCAGCTCCACAATGTCCCGCGCGGTGTCATAGCCTGGATTGTTGGACAAAAAGAGCAGGACGTCGATTTCATTCCGGGTGAGGCCGTGGGCCTGCTCTACGGGCTGCAAGGCCGAGGCATACCGGCGCTTGCACAGCTGGATTAGGTGAAGGATAACGGTTTTGTAATACATGTCGCACCTCATTTGTTCAAAAACGGAAGGTTTAATATAGAACTATTATACAGCGAAAAAACTGGTTGTCAAGAGACAGGCTTGCCAACCAGAGTCGGAGTATGGGGGAGCGGTCCTAAGTATCCGGTTGTGTACCGGTGGCTTGGCCGGGCTCCGGCATGGAGCGCCGGGCGGCAATCAAGGCGAGGTTGTCGCCCAGGACGTTGAAAAAGGC
The DNA here is from genome assembly GCA_910585415.1 of uncultured Flavonifractor sp. Classification (GTDB taxonomy): domain Bacteria; phylum Bacillota; class Clostridia; order Oscillospirales; family Oscillospiraceae; genus CANAAV01. The sequence goes on along the minus strand of CAJUDT010000022.1, from coordinate 8,160 downwards.
GGCCATGAGGTCCAGTTGGTCCGTGGTGCGCCCTTGGGCCAGCTGGAGGGAGACCAGGGCAGCCAAAATCAACAGAGCCTCCCCGGATGGAATGGGTCGTTCCATAATGCGCCACCTCCTTAGGTCAGCTTATGGGGCGCTGGGGCTGGATGTGCCGGTATTGCCTATATCCACTCCAAATACTCATCCGCTTGGAAGGGCCTGCGCCAATGAAAAGGATTATAAGGTTTTCTTTCAGCTATTTCAAGAGAATGCGGCCCGGACAGGCAAATCCGCCCGCCCTGCCGCATAGGAATTAGGGACGAGGAGGGCGGCGGTATGGGACGAGAACGGAAAAAGGAAGGACTGCTGGAGCGCACGGCGGAGGTGTTCGACCTGCCTGGGGACGTGGTGGCGGGATTGCCCCGGGTGGAGCTCATCGGCAACCGGGAGCTGCGGATGGAGAACCACAAGGGCATCTTGGCCTATGGCTCCCAGGAAATCCACATATCCGGCGGGCGGCTGATTGTCAAGGTCCGGGGGGAGCAGCTGGAGCTGAAGTCCATGAACGCCGGAGAGCTGCTCATCAGCGGCCGCATTCAGGGCGTGGAGCTGACATAGGGGAGGGGCGGCGTTTTGCTGAAACGAACGGTGAATTTTCTCCGGGGGACGGTGCGCCTGGAGGCGGAAGGGCCCTTCCCGGAGCGGTTTTTGAATCTCTGTGCCCAGAATCAGGTGCTTTTCTGGGGGGTGGAGTGGCTGGACCAGACCCGCCTGCGGCTGAACGTCACCCGCCGGAGCCGCGCTCTGGCCGGACAGCTGGCGGAGCGGGTGGGGTGTACCCTTACCCCCGCCGGAGAGTCGGGGGTACCTTATTTTTTGTCCCGGTTTCGGAAGCGCTACGCCCTTTTGGTGGGGCTGGCGCTGTCCTTGACGGCGGTGTGTGTCCTCTCCCGGTTTGTGCTGACCATTGACGTGGAGGGCAATCAAAAGGTGCCCACCGCCCAGATTTTAACCGAGCTCCGGCGGCAGGGACTCCGCCCTGGGGTGTACGGCCCCAGTCTGGACCAGGGCGTTTTGGTCCAGGAGGCCCTGGTGCAGCTTCCGGAGCTGTCCTGGATGGCGGTGAACCTCCACGGCACCCGTGCGGAGGTTCTGGTCCGGGAGGCCATCCCCAAGCCGGAGGAAGAGAACCTCGAGCAGGTGGGGGACATTGTGGCAAAGTCCAGCGGCATTCTCCTGCGGGTGGAGGCCCTGGCCGGGGAGGCCCGCTTTCAAACCGGAGACACGGTGGCGGAGGGAGATGTGCTCATCAGCGGCAGTGTTCTTTTGGAGGGACCGCTCTACAGCGAGACGAATTTAGGCTGGCAGTACGTCCGGGCAGAGGGGAGCGTCTACGCCCGTACCTGGCGGACCATGACCGCCCGCCTGCCCCTGGAGTCCCAGACAAAAACCTATACCGGGGAGGAGGAAACCCGGTGGATTCTGAATATTTTGGGACAGCGGATGGTTTTTTCCCGAAACAGTGGAATTTCCTTCCCCAAGTATGATAAAATAAGCAGGACCTGGACGGCACGCCTGCCGGGCGGTCAGGAGATGCCCCTGACCCTGACCCGTGAGACGGCGCGGGAGTATACCCTGTCCGCCGCCCCCCTGGACCAGTTCGCGGTCCAAGATATGCTGGAGGGGCGTTTGCGAGAGATGCTGGAGGCAGAGCTGGGAGAGGGCGAGATACTGGATGCCAAGTATACCGCCCTGCTGCGGGACGGGGCCCTGGAGGTCACCCTGTTGGCCGAGTGCCGGGAGGAAATCGGGCGCTTTGTGCCCGGAACCCAGCCTGATTCAGGCGTCCAGGAGGAACACGAAATTACAAACCAATGATAAAAGGAGCGCTGCAATTTGATCGAACAGACCATCAGCCTGGAGCGCATGGAGGACGCCATTGACGTATTTGGCTCCTTCGACGAGAACATCAAAATTATTGAGCACGAGCTCCATGTGACGGTGGTGAACCGGGACGCGGAGCTGAAGGTTTCCGGCGAGGCGGAGGATGTACTCTACGGGGTAAAGGCCCTGGAGGGCCTGCTGTCCCTCTCCGCCCGGAAGGAGGCCATCACCGAGCAGAACGTGCGCTACATCATCAATCTGGTCAAGGCGGGCAACGAGGCGCATATCAACGACATCGCGAGGGATGTCCTCTGCGTCACCGCCAAGGGCAAGCCCATCAAGGCCAAGACCTTGGGCCAGAAGCGATATGTGGACGCCATCAAAAAGAACACCGTCACCCTGGGGGTGGGCCCGGCGGGCACCGGCAAGACCTATTTGGCGGTAGCCGCCGCCGTGGCCGCCTTTCGGGACAAGCAGGTGAACCGCATTATCCTTACCCGCCCGGCGGTGGAGGCGGGGGAGCGGCTGGGCTTTCTGCCCGGCGACCTGCAATCCAAGGTGGACCCCTACCTGCGGCCCCTCTATGACGCCCTCTTCGATATGCTGGGGGCGGAGACTTATAACAAGTACCTAGAGCGGGGGAGCATCGAGGTAGCCCCTCTGGCCTATATGCGCGGACGGACCCTGGATGACAGCTTTATCATTCTGGACGAGGCCCAGAACACCAGCCGGGAGCAGATGAAGATGTTCCTCACCCGCCTGGGCTTCGGCTCCAAGATTGTCATTACCGGCGATGTGACGCAGATTGACCTGCCGGGGGATAAGGTGTCCGGCCTGAAGGAGGCCATGCGGGTACTCAGGGATGTGGAGGATATCTCCATCTGCCGCCTGGGGGAGGCCGACGTGGTGCGCCATGTAATCGTACAGCGCATTATCCGGGCCTACGAGCGGGACGAGGAGCACCGGGAGAAAAAGGAGAAACATTGAGCCTCATTCCCCGGGCGCAACCCAAATGTGACAGGAAGAAATCCAAACTTGGTGGGCAGAGGGCCGCGTCCGGCTTACACTGGAGCCATCACAAAAGGAGAGGTGGTTTTCAATGAGTACCGGAACAAGGATTGCCCAGGCCAGAAAAAAGCAGAATCTGACCCAGGAGCAGTTGGCGGAACAGCTGGGGGTCACCCGGCAGTCGGTGTCCCGCTGGGAGTCGGACGCCGCTTACCCGGAGACGGATAAGCTGGTCCGTCTGGCCCAGCTGTTTGGCGTCAGCTGCGATTACCTGCTGCAAGGAGTGGGGGAGGCGTCTGGAGGGACGCCTCCCTCACCGGTGACCCGGCTGCTGCGGCAGGCGGCGGGGCGGCGGGTACAGCTGACCTTCTATGAGGACGGACTGAACGTGGCCTGCGACTGGTGTACGATTCTGGAGTTTGACGGAGTATGGGCCAATGTGGAGTTTGCCCGGAAACGCAGAGATTGGCGGGAGACACAGCTGGTCCCCTTGGCCTCCATCCGCTCAATTACCTTCCTCAAAGATGAGGGGAAGGGAGGGGAGGCATAATGGACGGATTGGCGGTATTTGGCCTTTTCAGCTTCGTGTTCTCCCTGGGCCTGTATAGCCGGGTGAAACGCCTGGAGCGGATTTTGCGGGAAAACGGTATCCGTCCCAAGGGAGCTATGGCCCTGGGCGGGCGGCTCCGGCAGGAGATTGGCTCGACCCTCTTTTTGACCCTGGGAGATATGGAAACCGACGGCAGTGTGCTCTATTGCAAGATTCTGGATGTGGACGAGGAATGGGCCCTGTTGCTTCTGGATGAAGGCAAGAAGCGGGAGCGGGAACAGCTGGTCCGCCTGGACAGTGTGCGAAAGGTGAAGGGTGGCAAGGGAACATGAAAGGAGCGCAGGTACATGGAACATACCATCATAATAGAGTCAGAGCTGGAGGGGACACAGACCTATGAAGCGCTTCTCCGCCGTGTGATTCCCGCCGCCCTGGCGGCGGAAGGGGTGGAGTTTCCCTGTGAAGTAGATATACTGTTCACCGATGATACAGGGATTCAGGAAATCAATCGGGAACAGCGGGGGGTGGACAAGCCCACCGATGTGCTGTCCTTCCCCATGTTCGAGCTGACTCCCGGTGTAATTCCCACAATGGAGGATGTGGAGGCCGACCCGGAGACAAGTCTGGTGCCCCTGGGAGACATGGTGCTCTCTGTAGAGCGGGCTCAGGCCCAGGGGGAGGAATACGGCCACGGCAGCGAGCGGGAGCTGGCTTATCTGGCGGTCCACTCTATTCTCCACCTGCTGGGGTACGACCATTTGGACGAGGGCCCCATGAAGGCCCAGATGCGGGCTCGAGAAGAGGCCATTTTGTCCAAGCTGGGGATTACCCGGGAACAGGCATGGAGGGACACAGCGGAGAAATGAGACGCACAATTTATTTTGCGGCGGCACTGCTGGCCTTGACGGTGACTGCCTGCCAGAGTAACGAACCGCCCGCCCCCACGGCGACAGCGGAGCCGTTGGAGCAGACTGCGGCCCGGTGGCTGGTGGAGGAAAACCATGACGCCATTCAGGTGGGAGACGTTTTGGTTACTGCGGAATGGCAGGAGCGCGAAAAAACCGAGGACCCAGAGGAAGCTGACTCCATGTTGGAGGACCGGGTTGCCCTGTCGGTGTGGGACCCGGCAGACATGGACGCGCCCATTCAGGTACTTACCAAGAACACAGAGGGCCGTGGGTATGCCTGGACCGTTGACGCAAACTTTGACGGTCTGCCGGACCTGTGCTGGCGGTACCGTTGGGGCAATCAGCCTACCTACTCCTATTTGTGGCTCTGGAACCCGGAGGCGATGCAGTTTGTGGAGGAGCCCGTCTTTGCAGAGATTTCCATGCCGGAGGTGAACAGTGCAACCGGCGTAATCTCTGGCTGGGCGCGCAGCAGCGGCGCAGGGACCGGACTGACCACCTTTTATCGGTGGATTGACGGCCGGCTGACCTGTGTGCGGCGGATTGAGGCGGAGTTGAATGCGGAGTCAGAGTATACTACGCTTCTGCTCACCGTGGAGGACTGGATGGACGGCGCACTGACGGAAGTTTATCGCGAAGAGTTTCCAGAGCACAATGGATATTTCGGTAATTTTTTTGAAGTGCGCCAGCAATGGGAAAACTTGGACTATCATGGTGCAACAGAAAACGCTCAAGAAAGTTGAGGATCACCTATGGAAATTAAAAAATCTGGCATGATAAGTGTGGTGGGGCGGCCCAATGTGGGCAAATCCACCCTGACCAATGCCCTGGTGGGCGAGAAAATCGCCATTGTGACCAACAAGCCACAGACCACTCGAAATCGGATTTGCGCCATTCTGGACCGGGGGGAGTGCCAGTTCGTCTTTATGGACACCCCTGGCCTCCACCGGTCCCGGACCCGGCTGGGGGATTACATGGTGGGGGTAGTCCGTCAGAGCGTGGCTGACGTGGACGCGGTGCTCCTGCTGGTGGAGCCGGTGGCCAAGGTGGGCGGACCGGAGGCGGAGCTCATTGGGCGCATTCAGGAGCTGGGCGTACCCGCCGTGCTGGTGGTCAATAAAATTGACACCGTGAAGAAGGACGAGCTCCTAGCGGTCATGCAGGCCTATGGACAGGCCCATGACTTTGCCGCCATTGTCCCCATCTCCGCCAAGGCGGGGGAGGGGGTGGAGGAGCTGCTGGACGTGGTGGAGCACTTTCTGCCTGAGGGCCCCCGGCTGTTCCCGGAGGATATGGTCACGGACCAGCCTGAGCGGCAGGTGTGTGCGGAGATTGTCCGGGAGAAGCTGTTGCTGTGCCTGGACAAGGAGATTCCCCACGGCACCGCTGTGGAGATTACCAAGTTCAGCCAGCGGGACGACGATGTGATTGAGCTGGACGCCGCCATTTATTGTGAGAAAAGCTCTCATAAGGGTATCATCATCGGCAAGGGGGGCGGGATGCTGAAAAAAATCGGCGCCCTGGCCCGTGAGGATATCGAGGCGTTCATGGGAGCGAAGGTCTATTTGCAGACCTGGGTGAAGGTCAAGGAAAACTGGCGGGATAATGTGAACCTCATCAAGAATTTTGGCTACCGGGACGACTGAGACAAAATATTACCGCTCATAAATGATGCGCATGGTGTCAAGCTAACCTCAGAAAAGGGGGAGTGCGGCATGACCAGCGCGGAATTTTGGCAGATGTTTTTGATTACCGGCCTGCCAGAGGCGTACAGCCTCTATTGCGTCCTGCGGGCGGCGGAGCAGGCGAAGAAAACGGCGTAAAGGCGGTGAGCCTATGCACATCACCACTCGCGGGCTGGTGCTCCGGGAGGTCAAGTACAAAGAGGCGGACAAGATTCTCACCATTCTCACCCCCGACGGGGGGAAATGCACAGTTAAGGCCAGAGGGTGCTGCCGGAAGGGGAGCCCTCTGGCGGCCTCGGCCCAGCTTCTTGTATATTCGGACATGACTCTCTTTGCTTACCGGGATTATTTTACCTTGAATGAGGCGTCCTCGCTCCAGCAGTTTTGGGGGGTAAAGTCCGATGTGGAAAAGCTGGCCCTGGGCTCCTATTTTGCTGAGGTAATGGAGGCGGTGGCGGAAGAGGGGAGAGGGGAAGAGGCGCTGCTCTCTCTGATTTTGAATGCACTCTACGCTCTGGACCAGCTTCATAAGCCTCTGGCCCAGGTGAAGGCGGCCTTTGAGCTTAAACTCCTGTGTCTGGCGGGATATGAACCCCTGTTGGACGCCTGCGCCGTCTGCGGTGTGCCGGAGCCAAGGGAGCCCTGCTTGAATCTGCCGGAGGGTGTGCTCTGCTGCGGTTCCTGCAAGGCGGGAGCGGGGGCGGGCCCCTTTGCCCCCCTGGCGGGGGAGACTCTGGCGGCGATGCGGCATGTGGTGTATGGTCCGCCCAAGCGGCTGTTTTCGTTTCCGGCAGATGTCGTGATGCTGGAGTCCATGGGCCGGGCATGTGAGGAGTTTTTGACCACACAGCTGGACCGGGGATTTCGCACGTTGGATTTTTATAAGCAATTGAAGGCGGGGATTTAATATGGATTTGTACATAGCGGACGGGTTTACCACACAGCGGTTTTCTGGCAATCCGGCGGGGGTGGCCCTGCTGGGGGATGAGGCGTTTCCGGCAGAGGAATGGATGCGCGCTCTGGCTGGGGAGCTGAAGCATTCGGAGACGGCCTTTGTCCGGCGGACGGGGGAGCGGGAATTTCATATCCGCTACTTTACTCCGGCGGAGGAAGTGGAGCTTTGTGGTCATGCTACCATTGCCTCGTTTACCGTTTTGCGGGAGACTGGGGAGATAAAGCCGGGGGTTTATGCGTTGCATACGTTGTCCGGGGATTTGGAGATTGAAGTGGGAGAGGACTCCGTCTGGATGGATATGGCCACGCCTGCGGATGGGCGGACCTTTTCAGAAGATGAGCAGGCGGAGCTGTATGCCGCCTACGGCTTGGCGCTGGCGGACCGTCCGGCGGGCCTGGAGCCCCAGGCGGTGAGCACGGGGCTGATGGATATTTTGCTTCCGGTCAGGACGCGGGAGTGTCTGGATGGCGCCGTTCAAAGAGAGAAGGAAGTTACGGAACTATCCCAGCGGTATGGCGTGGTTGGCGTTCACATGTTCTGTCCAGAGGGGCAGGGGGGTGTTACGGCCCGGTGCAGGAATTTCGCGCCGCTGTACGCTATTCCAGAGGAAGCGGCTACTGGAACCTCCAACGGCGCGTTGACATATTATCTTTTCCGGCGGGGGCTGGTATCTGCCGGGGTGGAAAATCGCTTTCTTCAGGGGGAGGCAATGGGGAAGCCCTCGGAGATTTTGAGCCGGCTGGCCGACGGGCCGGAGGGGGTTCGTGTTCGCGTAGGCGGGCGGGCTGTGGTTTCTTTGAGATGTGAGGTTTTGTAGGGCTTTCGGGGGTGGGGGGTGTTTCCCTTCTGCTTCTTCCTCGGTACTTTCTGCGATTCGTTTTCTGGTCCCGCCTCCGGCGGGTTACTTTCCAGCGATGGAAAGTAACCAAAGATCGCCGGGCCTGCGGGCCCGGACCCCGCGTCGGGGCGAAATCCGCTCCATTCCGTTTCCGGCTAAAGCCGAAAACTGCATTGCGCTCCTTTGCCCCTCCTTCTCCCCACCGGACCCGCTTCGCTGGGCTCCGGCGGGGCCCCCACGAGGGGGGCGGCGGTGGAGGTTCGTTGACCTGCAAATCCTTTGGCTGTTACCTGCTGTTTTAGCCTCCGCCCTCAATACTTCGGCCATTGGCCCCTCGGGCGGATATCCCC
>CAJUDT010000021.1:29023-29226 GCA_910585415.1 uncultured Flavonifractor sp. | reverse complement strand
AACTCGCTACCTCCACCTTGGCAAGGTGGCGCTCTACCAGATGAGCTACACCTGCGCAGCGGCTAAGACATATCTATGCCCGCCTAACGCATTCTATGCGGGATTTTTGAACCGGTGCCCGGCGGATACACGGGGTATCCGCCGGGACCTTTGGTGCCTCCGGCCGGAATCGAACCAGCGACACGCGGATTTTCAGTCCCCTG
>CAJUDT010000021.1:0-29013 GCA_910585415.1 uncultured Flavonifractor sp. | reverse complement strand
TTGAACCCTCGACCTCCGGCGTGACAGGCCGGCGTTCTAACCAACTGAACTACCACGCCATATGGTAGGAGCTACAAGGCCGCAGAAAGCGGCTGGTGGGAACAACAGGGCTCGAACCTGTGACTTCATGCTTGTAAGGCATGCGCTCTCCCAGCTGAGCTATGCTCCCCTGTTCGTGCTCGAACTCAAGCAGCGAAGATTATTATACTCGACCCCAATCCAAATGTCAACCATAAAAACGCAAAATCGAGAAAAAATTTTCCTGGCCTCAAATCGTCCACTGTCCGTGGATGACCCCCACCAAATACCAGTCGTTCTGCTCCGGCTGGAGCACCAGCTTGAGGGAACACCAGTCATACCCCTCCATCTCCGGGTCCAGGCCGGGGAAATAGTACTCGACAAACCGGGCCTCCGGATAGCTTTCCGCCACATTTTCCATGGCGTTGCCGCTGGCCTGCACCTGGTCCACGCTCAGGCTTGGGGCCTGGGTGTAGTCGGTGTTAAAGACATATTGGGCAAAATAGTCCTCCCCGGTGAGGCGGATGGGCTCCCCGGTTCCGTCCTCCAGACCCCAGACGTAGATGGTGTCGTCGGTCCCCAGTCCGGCCACCTGCCGCGCTGTAAGGCACAGGTCCACCTCCGCGTTTACAGTGGAATACGGGGTAAAGGTCACCCCCGACACCGGGGACACCAGTGCGGCCAGGGCGCCATAATCCGCCGCCTTCATAGCCTCCAGCACCTGCCCGGCCCGCTCCAGCAGCAAGGTATCGTCCTCCGGGTCCAGGGGAGTTACAGTCGCTGCCGGAGGATTGTCCGGGCTCCCGGCCATTGGAATGGGCGTACCCACACCGGCGGCGGCAGCTGTCAGCACTGCGCTCTCCCCGCTGGTGAGGGCCCCACTGCCGAAGAGCGTTCCCAGGACAAAGCCGGACAGCAGGGCCGCCGCCGCAAACATAACCGTTCGTTTCATAGGGGCCCTCCTTTCCATCACAGGGCGCACGCGCCCCGACTCATTTCCTTTGTTGTCTCCATTGTATGGGAAACCGCGAGAAAATGCAACAACAAAAGGTTACAAAAAACCTTCGGCTTTGTATATCTTGCAAATCGACCGAAAATCCGTTATAATGACATCATCAGAAAGAGAGGTGAGCGCCATGCAGGCGCACGAGCTTCAGTTTCATATTCAATGTAAGGAAGGGGACGTAGGGCGGTACTGCCTTTTGCCTGGGGACCCCGGCCGCTGTGAGAAAATCGCGGCCTATTTTGACCTGCCCAGAAAGGTCCAGTCCAACCGCGAGTACACGACCTACACCGGCACCCTCCTGGGGGAGAAGGTCAGTGTCTGTTCCACAGGCATTGGCGGTCCCTCGGCGGTTATCGCTATGGAGGAACTCCACGCCATCGGCGTACATACCTTCGTCCGGGTGGGCACCTGCGGGGGCATCGCCCTCAAGGTCCAGAGCGACGATGTGGTCATTGCCACCGGGGCCATCCGCCACGAGGGGGCCTCGCGGGAGTATGCCCCCATTGAGTTCCCCGCCGTGGCCGACTACCAGGTGCAGACCGCCCTGGTGGAGGCCGCCAAGGCCCTGGGGAAGCCCTGGCACGCGGGGGTCGTTCAGTGCAAGGACTCCTTCTATGGCCAGCACAGCCCCGCCCGTATGCCCGTGTCCTACGAGCTGCTCGCCAAGTGGGAGGCCTGGAAGCGCCTGGGGGTGCTGGCCTCGGAGATGGAGTCGGCGGCGCTGTTCTGCTGCGCGGCGGCATTGGGCGTCCGGTGCGGCTCCTGCTTCCACGTAATCTGGAACCAGGAGCGGGAAGCCGCCGGTCTGGACCAGCACGAGAGCCACGACCTCACCGCCGCCGTGGAGGTGGGAATTGAGGCCGTCAAACGCTTGATTCTGGCGGACCGGGACAAGACCTGACAAAATCATAACGGGGCGCGGCCAGCTGGCCGCGCCCCGTTTATATTTATGGATACCCACTATACTTTCCCCTTGCGGCCAAATCCCAGGGCCCGCATGGCGTTCAATATGGCGATGACGGAAACGCCCACGTCGGCAAAGACCGCCGCCCACATGGTAGCTTTGCCCATAGCGCTGAGAATCAGCACCAGAGCCTTCACCCCCAGGGCAAAAATGATGTTCTGCCGGACGATTCCCAGGGTCCGTCGGGCGATATCCACGGCCTCCGCCAGCTTGGAGGGCTTGTCATCCATGAGGACCACGTCAGCGGCCTCGATGGCCGCGTCAGAGCCCAGGCCTCCCATGGCAATGCCGATGTCCGCCCGGGAGAGCACCGGCGCGTCGTTGATGCCGTCCCCCACAAAGGCCAGGGCGCCCTTGGCTGAGGTTTCTGTCAGCAGGGCCTCCACCCGCTCCACCTTCCCGGCGGGGAGCAGCTGGGTATGAACCTCATCCAACCCCAGCTCCTGGGCCACAGCCTCGCCCACGGCGGCGGCGTCTCCGGTGAGCATGACCGTCCGCTTTACGCCAAGGCCTTTCAGGGCGGCAATGGCCTCCTTGGCGTCCTCCTTCACCTGGTCGGAAATCATGATATGTCCCCCGTAGACACCGTCAACCGCCACATGGACGACTGTCCCCACCTGATGGCAGGGCTTCCATGCTGCCCCGATTTCCTCCATGAGCTTGTCGTTGCCCGCACAGACCTCCTTGCCGTCCACCACCGCCCGGACGCCCCGGCCGGACAGCTCTTCCACATGGCTCACCCGTTCCGGTTCCAGGGGTTTGCCATAGGCCGTTTTCAGAGAGCGGGAAATGGGGTGGTCCGAGTAGGCCTCCGCCAGCGCGGCCAGCTCCAGCAGCTCCGCCTCTGTGCCCTGCTCCGGGTGGACGGCGGTGACCTGGAATACGCCCTTGGTGAGGGTGCCGGTCTTGTCGAACACCACCGTTTCGGTGCGGGCCAATACCTCCAGATAGCTGCCGCCTTTGACCAAAATGCCCTGTCTGGAGGCTCTGCCAATGCCCCCGAAGAAGGACAGGGGGACGGAGATTACCAGTGCGCAGGGGCAGGAAACTACCAGGAAGTTCAGCGCCCGCAAAATGGCGTCGGTCCACGCCCACCCCAGGGCCAGGGGCGGCAGTACCGCCAACACCACGGCGGCTAGGACAACCGCTGGTGTGTAATACCGCGCAAATTTGGTGATGAAATTTTCCGCCTTGGCCTTTTTTGCGGAAGCGTTTTCGACCAAATCCAGAATTTTGGCGACGGTAGATTCCTCAAAGGGCTTTGTCACCTCCACCCGCAGCAGGCCAGACAGGTTGACACACCCGGAAACGACGCTCTCTCCCGGCCCGACTGAGCGGGGAAGGGACTCGCCGGTGAGGGCGGCGGTGTCCAGGGTGGAGGTCCCCTCCACCACGTCGCCGTCCAGGGGAATGCGCTCCCCCGGCTTAACGAGGATGATGTCCCCCACCGCCACGTCCTCCGGGTCTGTCTGCTGAATCCGCCCGTCCACCTCAAGGTTGGCATAGTCGGGGCGGATGTCCATGAGGGAAGCAATGGACTTTCTGGACTGGTCCACGGCGTAGCTCTGGAAGAGCTCTCCCACCTGATAGAAGAGCATGACGAACACGGCTTCGGGGTATTCTCCTACACATAGGGCTCCCACGGTTGCCAGGGACATGAGGAAATTTTCGTCAAAGATTTCTCCGTGAGCGATGTTGCGCACTGCTCGCCACAGCACATCCCAGCCAATCAGGGCATAGGGAATCAGGAATACCGCCAGCCGGGGCCACCCCTCCAGGGGGAGTAAAGCCGCTGCTATCAGCAGGGCGGCACTGAGCAAAATTCGGTATAGGGTCTGCTTTTGCTTCTTGGACATAGGGGGTCACTCCTCTGTTGTGTAATGGAATGCGTTCTTCCCGTTAAAGTATGACGGTGCAGTCGGGTTCAATGCGCTTGCAGACCTTGATTGCTTCTTGGAGAATCGCGTCAAACCGGATGTCCTCTGCATCCAGGGTCAGCTTTTGCGCCATGAAGCTGACGGTGCAGCTGTTGACTCCCTCAATGCGTTTGATTGCATCCTCCATTTTTGCGGCGCAGTTCGCGCAGTCCAAATCCATGAGCTTGAAACGTTTTTTCATTGCTGTGTCCTCCTTGTCTTGTTTTGTTTTGTTTTTTGCGGCAGGTATAGCGGTGGTTTCTTCATAATGCTGTGCTTTGCTATGTTGTTGAACGGTTTGGTCTTTGTTGGGGGTTTTTGCCTCTTCCTCGTTTCTCCCTACGCTTCATTACCTGGTCCTGCCTCCGGCGGGACCAGAAAACGAAAATAACCAGAGTAACGAGGAAGAAGCAGAAGAGAACCTCCAAAGCCCCTTTTTCACTCCATAATATGTTCCATCCCCTGGTCAAAAATCGTCCTGACATGCGCATCCGCCAGAGAATAGAACACAGTTTTCCCCTCCCGGCGGTACTTAACCAATTTACTCTGCTTCAGGCAGCGCAGCTGATGCGAAATAGCCGACTGTGTCATCCCCAGAAGCTGGGCGATATCGCATACGCACATTTCCGACTCAAACAGAGCGTATAAAATCCGAATCCGGGTAGAGTCCCCGAAAATCTTAAACAGCTCCGCCAAATCATAGAGGATTTCCTCGTCGGGCATACCCGCGTTCACCTGTTCCACAAGCTCCTGGTGAACATGTACCGCCTCACACTGCTCCATTTCACGATTCTCAGCCATTGGGCAGGCCTCCTTTCAACAACGTATGAGCATCTGCTCATATATTATTATATGCACAAGTGAGCAAATGTCAAGCAGTTTTTCCGCATCGACCAAAGAAAAACGTGGAGCAGCCGCCAACCTAGCCGCCGCTCCACGCATTCCATAATATTAACCCCTATTTCGCCGCAGCCACTGGCCGCTTTTTCCGCCCCCGCAGGGACTTTGCCGCCAGCAGCGCCGCCGCGCCTCCCACGGCACAGACCAGGAGCATCACCGGCCCATTTTCCTCCGGTCCGGCAAACACCACCACAGTCCCCTGCGACTCCCCGGCAAAAACCAGATAACTGCCATCCCGCCAGGACTCCGAAAGTACCAGCGCACCATCCTGGCCAACGCCCGCCTGGGCTCCCTCCCCCGCGCCTCCGGCAAACAGGCGCAGCATCACCTCGCCGGACAGCGACTCTATATCCTCAATCCGATAATCATAGGCCGCCGCTATAGTCCTTCCTTCCCAGAGGGTCCCGGTCAGGTCCTCCCGCTCGGTCAGTATCAGCCTCGCCTCCGGCGTAAAGCTCCCCTGGGCCAGCAGCAAGGGGCGCTCGCCCCCCGAGGAAATGGTGGACACCCAGCCGCTGTATTGGGCCTCTACGGTCAGACTTCGCGTAATCCGGCTGGTGTCAAATTCCTCCCACGCGCCAAAATCCCCCTCCACTGCGGGGACGTCGGGAATCTCCATTGGGTCCAGGTTGCCGCCGTATGGAACGGTTATGCGTTTTACCACCCGCTCACCAGCCTGAAAGGTCACCTCAATCTGCAAAAATTCCTCCGGGACTCCCTTCAGGGCAGAAAAGTCCGCCCAATCCAGGGGCTCCGCCCGGCCGGCGTAGTCGATACCGTCAATGCCCGCCGTCTCTTCTCGGAGATACCAGTTCCCTGAGGCCACTCCATCAACCCAGCCTGCTATGGCTCCCGTGCGCTCACCGCCCTCCAGGATACGGGTCATGGCGGTACATCCAAAAAGATCGGTACCCCATCCGGCGATACCCCCCAGCTCTGACGTGCCGCTCAAATCGGCCTGAGCGGCGCAGTTTCGGATAGTCCCCTTGGAATACCCGGCAATGCCGCCGCACCGGCCCCCGTTGGAGGCGGTAACGGCCCCGCGGCTCACGCACTCCAGAACCGCCCCCGTCTCCGCCCGGCCCAGAATGCCCCCGGCGCTGCCGTTTTTAACCAAAATCTCCCCTTGGTTGTCACAGCCCTGAATGGCGGCGGACACGGTGGCCAGGGTGTCCACCAAAACGTCCTCCAGCTCCAGGTTGATGTCCTGCTCCGGGTCGGAGGACAGCTCCGGAGCCACCGTGCCTGCAATGCCTCCGGTGTTGACGTCCCCCTGAACGGCGGCGGTGTTCCGGCACCCGGTCACCAGTCCAGGACCGGTGAGCTCCTCCTGTGAGCCGTCCTCCACCGTCTTGCTGGGCCCCTCAATCAGGTCGTTGACCGCCTGCCGGGCTTGGTCCAGCTGGCTGATGATGGCCGTGGTGGTGGCGTGCAGCTCCTGATTTCCCCCGGCGGCGCCCTGGGTCAGCGCATCCAGCTGCTTGCTCACATCCTCCATGTGCCCGTTCATCTCGTCCAGGCGGGCTTGACTGTTGGCGTTCTGCTGGTTCCAGTAGGCGTTTACCGTGTCCTCGATATGGTCCAGGCTGTCGTTGACCAGTTGGAGGCTCTGGGAGCTATCCTCAGAAAACTGTCTGGCGTGTTCGTTCAGACACTCAAGGGCCTCTCGCAGCTCTGCCGCCGCCTGTTCCCCGTCGGCGCGGGCCTGGTTGAGCTCCTCGGAGGAATCCCCCTGCACCGCCGAGAGCCCCGCCCACAGGTTCTCCAGCGCACTCCCCATATCCTCAATATAATCTCCGGTCCTGCGGACATGTCCGCCCAGGTCGATGCTCCCGAGGCTCCAGCTCCGAAAGGCGTTCACGATTCCCTCCAGGTCAAAGTCCGCCGCAGCCTGGGCCACCTCCTGAAGGAACCGTTCCAGCCGCCGGATTTCATCGCCCAGCTCGTTCAGCTCCCGCGAGATGCCCGCGCTGTCCGCCTCCAGCCGCTCTACTGCCTCGTCCATCTCCCGATAGCTGCCGCTGATGCCGCTGTCCACCGCACCCAGCATCCGGTCCACTGCCTGACTGACCCGGTGGAGCTGGCGGTTGACTTCCTCCAAATCCCTGTTGGCCTCCATGCTGAACTCATCCCAATAGGCCAACAGGTTGCCCATGGCCCGGTTCATGGTCTGAATGTCGTCATAGACCCGGTTCCCGGTAACGCCCACGTCCTCCAGGCTCTCGGTTCCCCCCTGGTGGACCGTCTCCCGGAGGCTGGACAGGGCGGTGTTGATGGCCTCCAGGTCCTCCACCGCGTCGCCGGTGAGGCGGTTCACCTGTCCCGCCAGCTGGTCCAGCAGACGAAACAACTCCGCCATGGTCCGGTCCAGCCTGGCCGCCGGGTCCTCCCCGTAGGTCAGGCGGACATAGGGCTCAAACTGCCCCACAATGCCCCCCACGTCCTTCCGGCCAGACACCGGGGCGGCGTTGGTACAGCCGGAAATAACCCCGTTCTGCCGCCCGGCGATTCCGCCCACGTTGTAGCCCACATGGTTATAGCCAACCTCCCCCCGGTTGACGCACCCCTGAAGGGTGCCGGGGTTCAGACCCGCAATGCCTCCGGCGTCCTTGGCCTCCGGATTGTCGTTGGCGTTGACCGCGCCGGTGTTGGTACAGTTCTCAATCCTCCCCAAATTTTGGCCCGCCAGTCCGCCGGTGCGGCTGGTTCCGGTGACGTTGGCCCCATTGGTGCAGCCGCGCAGAAGCCCCGATTCTCCATTGACGCCCACCAGTCCGCCCACGTCCTCCGCGCCGGTCACGCTTCCGCTTACCGTCACCCGCTCCACCGTCCCCCGGTTCTCCCCGGCCAGGGCTCCCACGCCAACGGCAGAGCCCCCCGGGGCTACCTCTGCCTCCAGGCCCAGGTTTTTCACCACCGCGCCCTCCTCCAGGTAGCGGAACAGGCCCATACTGGACCCTTTTTCCGTCAGTACAACGCCTGAAATGGTGTGTCCGTTTCCGTCAAAGGTCCCTCGAAACACCGGAATGGGGGTAAAGGAGCCGTTCAGCTCCAAGTCGGCGGTGAGCACCACTGTCCGCCCCTCCGACCAGGCGTCGGAGACACAGTGCTCCGCCAGACGGACCAGCTCCTGGGTGCTGGCGATAAAAACCGTGTCTCCCTCCGCCGCCAGGGCGGGGAGCAGCATCTGACTGCACAAAACCAGGGCCAGCGCCAGCGCCCCAAGGCGCGTCCCAACCTTATTCATCATCCTCCACCTCCAGCTCCTGATAATTGCTCTCAATGAGTGCGTCCACACTGCCCCGCAGGACGCCCTTAAATTCCCCGTCCACAAAGCCGGACACATGTCCCCGCACATGGCCGTCCAGCCGCATGACCCCATTTTGGAACCGCTGCTTCCGGTCCCGGTTGAGGGTGATGGCGGTGCGCTCGATAATCGTATCCCCCAACACCAACAGCTGAGGCAGGACCGTCATGACCAGGATAATCGAGGTCAATGTCCCCCGGCCCAGGGTGTCTCCAATGGAGCTGATAATGGTATCGGTGGACAGCTTGCCAATGAGGAAGCCCGCCACCGTCATAATGCTCCCGGAGGTAAAGATGGTGGGGAAGGCCTGATTCAGAGCCTCTACCGCGGCGGCCTTTTTGTCCATGTCCTGTTTCAGGTCCATATAGCGGTTGGTGATGACGATGGCATAGTCGATGGTAGCGCCCATTTGAATGGCGGAAACAATCAGGTAGCTCATGAAGAACAGATTCGTATCCGTCAAATAGGGGTACGAGAAGTTAATCCAGATGGACCCCTGAATGGTCAGCACCAGCAATACCGGCAGGCCCGCCGATTGGAAGGTGAAGAGCAGAATCGCCATGACAAAAAGCACCGTCAGCACACTGATTTTCAGGTTATCCCCAGTGAACGACTCGGACAAATCCCGGGCGTTGGTGGAGTTGCCCACCAGCAGCACCTGGTCCCCATAATACTCCGCCGCCACGGCGCGAATCTGGTCCAAAAGGGCGTAGGTCTCGGGGCTTTCCTCCGGCAGGTCGGCGGTGAACACCAGCCGGGACCAGTGCTCCCCCCGGAGCTGGGAGAGGCCTGTGTCCAGCTGCTCCCGCAGGTCCTCCACCGTTTCCTCCTGCTCTGCGGTGAGGCTCACCACCCCCTTGTCCTTCTGCTCCAGCAGGAACGAAAAGACCTCCAGCAGAGGGGCGGCGTAGTCGTCCGGGTCCTGGAAGATGGCCCCGTATTCCTCCACCGAGAGGCCGTAGGCCTGATAGAGCAGCCGGGCCAGCTCGATGTCCACCCCGGCCAGCTCGGAGAACTGCCGCGGGGTGAGCTCGTCGGTCAGAAAGCGGCCCTCCTCCACCTCAATGTTGGCCAAACCCGTGGCGGAGGTGATGGGCTCCATGGCCTCCACCCGGCGGAGCAGGGCCCCCTCACTGCGGTAATCTCCTCTTGGGACCAGCACGGCAATGGTGTTGCTGTACCCAAAGGTGTCGTTTATCTTGTCCAGGGCCACCCGGTAGGCGGGCTTGTTGCCCGAATTGGTGGAATTGGTGGAAAAGACATAGTCGCACCGGTTGGAGAACACCACACAGGCCGCTGTCACAGCCACAAAGAGCACCGGCAGCACGAAGCGCAGCTTCATGACCACCCTGCCCCAGACGGTGATTTGGGGAACGAAATTCTTGTGCCGGGTCGCTTCAATGCCCCGGTTGAAGAGCATCAGCAGTCCGGGCATCAGGAGAAAGACCGTCAGCATGGAACACACAATCCCCTTGCTGAGGACGATACCCATGTCAAAGCCAATGCGGAACTGCATGAGCATCAGGGCCACCAGGCCGGAAATGGTGGTCAGCGAGGATGAGGAAATCTCCACAATGGCCTTGGACAGGGAGGAAATGTCCGCCTCCCGCGCGTCCAGAAGCTCCCGCTCCTCCATATACCGGTGGCAGAAAATAATGGCGTAGTCAATGGCCAGGGCCAGCTGAAGCACCACAGCGATGGAATTGGTGATAAAGGAGATGGAGCCGAAGATAAAATTCGTCCCCATGTTCAGCAGGGCGGACACCACGAAAACAATTAAGAACACCAGAACCTCCAGGTAGCTCTTGGAGGTGAACAGCAGCACGGCCACAATGACCACCGCCGCAATGAGCAGAATCACGCTCATTTCCTGGGCCAGCACGTCGGAGCTCATGCCGTCGCCGGAGACGACATAGCTGTCATAGGGCTCCAGCAGGGCCTCCACCTCCGCCAGGGCGGCGCTGGTTCCCTCGGTATCGTTTTCTTCCTCAAAGGACACGTCGAAGAGGGCGGAGGCGTTTTGGTAGTGGTCCTCCGTCCCGTCAAAGACCACCCCGGCGACCCCCTCCACTTCCTCCAGGGCCTCCGCCAGACGGGCGGCCTGCTCATAGGTGATGTTGGCCGCCATGACCCGTGCGGACCCCAGGGTGGTAAATTCCTCCTCCATGAGGGACAGGCCCCGCCGCGTCTCCGTCTCAGGGGGCAGGTAGGAGGTGATGTCGTTGTTGACCTCCACCTTGGAGATGGAGGCCGCGCAGAACAGGCACGCCGCCAGAAAAACCAGATAGAACGCCTTCCGTTTGTCCACGATGAAGCGGGCGAGCTTGTAAATCGGGCTCTCCTTCTTTTCGTCCGCCATGGTCCTCACCCTTTCTTTCATATGATGTGATATGGTGTAAGATATCATAATTCCGTTCCCCGCCGGGGTCAATATACAGTTGCGCCACATTGTAAGGATTCAGCCAACACCCTCCGGCCCGGACCGCAGCGCTCCTGGATTCCCTATACAAAAGGGGCATTTTGCCTATTGACAGACGGGGTCATAGCCCGTATACTAAGTACTGACAATTGAATTACCTTATCAAGAGCGGCGGAGGGAACGGCCCGATGAAGCCCGGCAACCTGCATGAGCAAGGTGCTAAATCCGGCGGTCGAAGTATCGAAAGATGAGGATGGGTGAGCCTTCCCTTACGTCCCGCCGTCCGGCGGGGCGTTTTTTTGAGGCTCCCTCCCACAAACAGAAAGGAAGCGTGCGATTATGGCAAACCGTCTTTTTACCTCCGAGTCCGTCACGGAGGGGCATCCCGACAAGGTGTGCGACCAGATTTCCGACGCGGTTCTGGACGACATCCTGACCCACGACCCCAACGCCCACGTGGCCTGCGAGACATTCACCACCACCGGCATGGTCACGGTCATGGGCGAGATTACCACCTCCCACTACACCGACATTCCCGCCATCGTCCGCCGGACTGTGGAGCGCATCGGCTACACCGACCCGGCCTACGGCTTTGATTACCGCTCCTGCGCGGTGCTCACCGCCATTGACGAGCAGTCCCCCGATATCGCCATGGGCGTCAACCAGTCCTTTGAGCACCAGGAGGGCGGAGGGGACCCCGCCGACCTGATCGGCGCCGGGGACCAGGGCATGATGTTCGGCTACGCCTGCGACGAGACGCCGGAGCTCATGCCCGCCCCCATCTCCATGGCCCACCAGCTCTCCCGCCGTCTGGCGGAGGTCCGCCGCAGCGGGGAGCTCAAGTGGCTCCGCCCCGACGGCAAGAGTCAGGTCACCGTGGAGTACGACGGGGAGGGCCGGGTGCTCCGCTGCCCCGCTATCGTCGTGTCCACCCAGCATGACCCGGACATCGCCCTCAAGGACCTGCGGGAGGCCATTGTGGAGACGATTATCAAGCCCATCATCCCCAGCCAGTACATCGACAAGGATACCAAGTTCTATGTGAACCCCACCGGGCGCTTCGTGGTGGGCGGCCCTGTGGGCGACACCGGCCTCACCGGGCGGAAGATTATTGTGGACACCTACGGCGGCTCCGCCGCCCACGGCGGCGGCTGCTTCTCCGGCAAGGACCCCACCAAGGTGGACCGCTCCGCCGCCTATATGGCCCGGTACATCGCCAAGAACATCGTAGCCGCCGGGCTGGCCCGGAAGTGCCAGATTGAGCTGGCCTACGCCATCGGTGTGGCCCACCCTGTCTCCGTGCTGGTGGACACCTACGGCACCGGGACCATTGCGGAGGAAAAGCTGTCCCAGCTGGTGAACCAGTGCTTCGATATGCGTCCGGCCAAGATCATCGAAACCCTGAACCTCCGCCGCCCCATCTACGAGCAGACCGCCGCCTACGGCCACTTCGGCCGCACCGACGTGGACCTGTCCTGGGAGCACACCGACATGGTGGAGCAGCTCAAGGCCGCCCTGTAACTGCGCAGAGCAATGCTTTGACACATACCTCATTTCAGCAGAAAGGACCGCCCCGTGTATCCAACACGGGGCGGTCCTATGCTCTTCCCGCACCCTTCCGGCACGGGGGCATATACTGTTCATGTGAGGGTACTCAACCCTCCGACATCTGAAATGGGGGTATATTTCTATGTGCTGTAACAATTCTTGTGGTTCCTCCTGCGGCTGCAATTGCGGCTGCCGCTGCAACTGCGGCTGCGGCTGCGGCGACAACGGTATCACCACCCTGCCCGCCTTCCCCGACACACCGGCCTTCTCCGGCTCCACTGCCGGCTGGCCTGTGTATGTCTCTGTGCCTTCCTTCCTGTGGAATGGCGGCGGGGACACTGACTCCGGCTGCGGCTGTGGCTGCGGCTGCCGCGGCTGAGAAGCGCCCCAGCACGTTTTTGACCGACTGCCCGCCCCCATGGGGGCAGCTACTTAGAGAAAATACCCCCCATTTCACGGCCCTCCGCCGGTTTCCTCCGGCGGAGGGCCTTTATATCTGTACGCGCTTCCCAACGTAAAAGACCGCAGGCAAATGCCTGCGGCCCTTTCCATGCGCTAGTCACGCTAGTCAATGAACTGAATGCCAGCGCCCACGACCCCGTCGCCAATGTAGACACTGAGGGTGGCGTCCAGCGCGGCCTCCCAGCAGTGGACAAACTTGGGAAATGCCGCCTGCATCTTCGCCAGCAGCTCGGCCATGAGCTCCGGCGCGCCGCCGTTGGCCACGGCGATGTTGTACCTCCCCTCGCGCCCCTGGGCGTGACTGGAAATCAAATCAACGAATTTATCCAGCAGCTGCCTGCGCCCCCGGACCTTGGCCACGCTCTGAAGCTGGCCGTCCCCGGCGAAGGTGATGATGGGCTTGATTTGAAGCAGAGAACCGGCCATTGCGGTCACCTTGCCGATTCTCCCCCCCTTGTACAGGTACTCCAAAGTGTCCACCGAGAAGAAGGGGAAGGTGTTGGCAATCAGGTGGGGGGCCCGCTGGCGGACCAGGGTATCCCACTCCGCCCCGGCGGCGATTTCCTCCCAGAGCTGGAGCACGGTGGCCCCCAGGCCCAGCGCGCCGCTCTTGGAGTCGAACACCGCCACCTCCAGGCCCTCCTGGTGCTCCCCCTGGAGGCGCACCATATTATACGTACCCGAAAGGCCGGAGGACAGCATGACGGCGAGGACCTTCTCATACCCGTCGGCCCGGATTTTTGCAAACACATCGCTCACTGAACCCCCTTCGGGCAGCGACGTGTGGGGGAGCTCCCCCCGGTGCAGGCGGGTATAGATATCCCCGGCAAAGATGTCCACCCCGTCGGAGAACTCCCCGTCTGCGCATCGGATTTTCAGGGGGACCACATAAATGGGCTTCCCCTCCCGCATAGCGGGGGTCAAGTCCGCGGTGGAGTCGGTCAGCAGCGCGATTTTTTGTGGATTGACAGCCATAATCATCCTACTCTTCCCAATCGGTTCACAGATTGTTTCTTATGATATATAGTAGCCATTATATCCCTCTTCCCCCTCGAAGTCAAGCGGCAGAAGCCATCTGTTTTACTCCGCCGCTCCCATAGTGGAGAAACGGCGCCCTCCGGCAAAATTTACTGGGCATCAAACAAAATCTTAATATTTCTTTTATGGCGGTGAGCGGCAATCTGTGCTATGCTAGAGCTATCTCAGAAAAAGGAGGGGTACGCCCCCATGGCGGAGTACACCGTTTACATTCTTCTCACCCGGTCCAGCACCTGTTTTTCCCGTATCATCCATATGGCCACCGGGGACCCCTATACCCATGCCTCCATCAGCCTGGACGGGCCCTTGGGGCCTTTTTACAGCTTTGCCCGCAAATATCCCCGATTCGCCCTCCCGGCGGGGCTGGTACAGGAAAACCTGCGCTACAGCTGGCAGGCCAGCGGGGAGCACGTCCCCTGCTGCCTGTACGCCCTCCAGGTGTCGGAGGCGGTCTACCGCCGTCTGCGGCAGCGGCTGGAGAACATGTACGCCATGCGGGAGTGTTATCACTATAGCCTTTTGGGGGCGCTGGCCTGCCATTTTGACCGGCTGTTCCGCAGGCAGAGGTATTATTTCTGCTCCCAGTTCGTGGCCGCCCTCCTCCAGGAGTGCGGCGCGGCGGCCCTTCCCAAGGACCCGGCCCTACTGCGGCCGATGGATTTATGCGGCGTGGAGGGCCTGCGGGTCATTCACCAGGGGGACTTGAAGAGCGTCCTGGAGCGCTGGGCGGCGTGAGGCCCGGAGGGTGTCTCTTCAGGTAAACATAAAAATTCCATGTCTTTTCTCGTTCAGCCGTTGACTGTTCCCTTCAGAACGTGTAAAATAAATCCGAAACAAGTCTAATGGAGGGATACCCATATGGCCACAAAGCGCACGGACGGCCCCCGCCCCACAATGATTCACTGTGAATACTGCGGCGAGGATTACGCCTCTACTTATAAGCACTGCCCCTTTTGTGATGAAATCGAGCCCGACGAAGATTACTACGAGGACGAGGATGAGCCCCGGCCCCAGAGCGGCGGCCGCCGTCTGGCGGAGAGCCGGAGCAGCAACACCCGCGGCGGCGGCTACGGCGGCGGGCCCTCTCTGCTGAACATCCTCTTTATCGTAATCTCTCTGGCCCTGATTATCGCGGCGGTGATGATTGTCATCACCATCCTGCGCCCCCTGCTGGGCAAGGGGGACGATGTGAACCCCTCTCCCACACCGGGTATTGAGAGTCCGGTTCCCCCCACCCCGGACAACAGTGTGCCCTCCGGCGTGCCCGGCAGCACCGGCAATCCCGGCGGCATTGCGGACCCCAGCACTACCGCGGCCCCCGGCAATCCTACGGACCCCAACGGCGGAACAGCCACACCTCTGCCGACTCCCGCTACGCCCTCTCCCACCCCCACACTGCCCGCAGGGCAGACCGCCACGGACTTCTCTCTGAATAAATCGGAGTTCACCTTCAGCAACCAGTGGCCCGACCCGGTGACCCTCAAGGTGACCTATTCCCCCGCCGGGACCACCGGCACCGTCACTTGGAGCAGCAGCCATCCGGATATTGTGTCCGTGGACGCCAACGGCACCGTGAGCCCTGGGAGCAAACGGGGCACTGTGACCATCACCGCCACCCTGCCCAGCGGGGTGAGCCACTCCTGTAAGGTGATTAACTCGGTTACCTCCGGCGGGTCCGGCAGCTCCAGCGGAAGCTCTTCCACCAGCAATCCCACCCTGAACCGCAGCGACTTTACCCTGTCCAGAGGGGAGAGCTGGACCGTCACCCTCAGCGGCAACTCTGGTGACCCAACCTGGAGCATCGCCAACCCCGCCGTGGCCACCGTGGCCCAGGACGGCACCGTGACCTATGCCGGTCCCGGCGTCACCACCCTCACCTGCACTGTGGACGGAAAGACCCTCCAGTGCATCGTCCGCTGCAGCAAGAGTTGAGTACGTCAAACACCTAATCAGGAACCGGACCACACAGCCTTTTGTGTGGTCCGGTTTTTTTCGGAGCCTCGGCCCGGCAGAGTCCCCGCAAACGAAGTCCATCGAAAATGGTCTGATGATAAAAAATATACCCCGCCCCGCCGCCGTATGAAAGACCGCCGCCCGGACATACTGTAAACACAGTTTTCCATGGGAGGGGATTCCGGTGCAGGGTAAGGTAGAAATTTGCGGTGTGAACACCTCCAAGCTCAAGGTCCTCAAAAGTGAGGAAACCATGGAGCTGCTCCGCCGCACCAAGCAGGGGGACATGGCCGCCCGTGAAGAGCTCATTGCAGGCAACCTGCGGCTGGTTCTCTCGGTGATTCAGAAATTTGCCAACCGGGGGGAGAACGCCGACGACCTCTTTCAAGTGGGGTGCATCGGGCTCATCAAGGCCATTGATAATTTCAACATCGACCTGGATGTGCGCTTTTCCACCTATGGCGTGCCCATGATAGTGGGAGAAATCCGGCGCTATCTGCGGGACAATTCCTCGGTGCGGGTGTCCCGCTCCATGCGGGATACCGCCTACCGGGTGCTCCAGGCCAAGGAGAAATACGTGAACGAGCACCAGCGGGAGCCCACTGTGGAGGAAATCGCCAAAATCCTGGAGGTCAAGCGGGAAGACGTGGTCTTTGCCCTGGACGCAATCATGGACCCGGTGAGCCTCTATGAGCCGGTGTACGACCACGGCGGGGACGCCATCTGCGTCATGGACCAGGTGAAGGACTGCAAGAACACCGACGAGAGCTGGCTGGAGCAGATTGCCCTCAAGGAGGCCATGGACCACCTCAATGACCGGGAGCGGCACATTTTGAACTTACGCTTTTTTCAGGGCAAGACTCAGATGGAGGTTTCCGCCGAAATCGGCATCTCCCAGGCTCAAGTCTCCCGGCTGGAGAAAAACGCCATCAATCAAATCAAACGGGACCTGGAGCCCGTCCCCAAAGCCCGGCAGAAGGGCGGGGCAGTATCGCACTCCTGACATGTTTTCTTGAAAAAATCGTATTTGTCCAAAAAATTCCCGCAAAAGGCATTCCTACCTTTTGCGGGAATTGCGCTTTTATGCGTTAAAACATGCGGGGTATCCCCTCATCAGGGTACCAGCTCCACCGTATAGCCCAGCGCGCGTAGGCCGGAGACAATCCCGCCGGGGTCGTCCATGTGGCCAGCACCCACGGCCATAAAGGTGGTATGGCTCCCCTCCTGCTCCAGGAAGGCGGCGGCGGCTTCGATCATGCCGGGGTCCCGGTCGGTGAACAGGCGGGATTGCAGCTGGTCCTCGCTGGACACGATGGCCTGCTTATTGTAGGCGGCGGAGAAGGCCTCCATGTCCCGGTTCTTCCAGGCGGTGAACATAGCGTCCAGGGTCTTTTCGTTGGCCTCTACGGCGGCGGTGACCTCCGGGTCGGGCTCTGCGCCCTCCATGGCGGCCTCGTACATGAGCAAAGTACCCTCCAGATAGGCCTCCAGATACTCGGGGTCCAGGGTGTCAAAAATGTTGCCCTGGAGCACGTAAGTCTCCACGCCCTGCACTGGGATGTCCGCCCAGGTGGCCAGACTGTTGCAGTACAAATCAATGGCCATTGCGTTGCTGCTGGTGGTATCGTCGGTCATGGAGAGCGCACTCAAGGAATTGGCCAGGGCCCAGGGCTTATAAAGGGCGGTCTGCTCCTCCGGCATACCCAGTCCGACAAAGGCGGCAACCACCCGCTGGTAAAGCTCCGGTCTGATGTGGTCGGCCAGAGTGGTGCCGTCGCTGTAGGTCTGCATCGCAGCGAACTCGGCAATACCCTCCGCATCGTTGAAGTCCAGCTCAAAAGCCACGGTATCGGCACTGAGGAGGGCCTCCCGAAGGGAGCGGTGCATGGGGTAGACGTTGCTGCGGTCCATGTGGATGGTACCCAGCAGGTAGAGGGTGTTGTCCCCGTTCACGGCCTTCCACAGCAGGCCCTTGGAGCCCGCGTCCTGGCTGTCATAGACCGCCAGAATCAGCCGCTGGGCCATGACCATGGCCTCCTGATAGGTACAGGGGCGCTCCTGGGCCAGACCGGCCCCGCTCCCCTGGACCACGCCCAGGGAGGACAGGAACGCCTCCACACCGTCCTCCACACCGGGGAGCTCGTAGGCGGCGCACTCCTGATACAGGGCGTTCATAACGCCGCCCCGGGTAGTGTCGATAACCAGAGCTTCGCTCCCGGTCCGCTGGGGCAGCTCCAGAAGGGCCAGCTTGCCGGCCACTACGGCGGTCATGGACTCCAGCTGCTCCTGGGTGATGGGGGAGGTGATATATGTACCGTACCCGTCGTCCACCAGGCCCATGGCATAGCTGTCGGCTACGGCGCTGTAAGCCCAGGGGGCAAATTCCTGCTGTGTCTGGGGTTCCGCTGCGGCCAGAGCGGGAGCCGCCAGCAGCGCGGCGCCCACCAAAGCGGCGAGCAGGGCTTTGAACCTTTGTTTCATAACACGATGTCTCCTTTCGCTTTTGCACGATATCGAGGCTTGCGCCCTTTTTGAGTGTAGCACGTTCCGGGGCAAAGTGCAATGGGAACCGCCGCGCCTCCAGGGGCCCTCTCTGCCTGATATACAGTGATTACTAGCGGTCAGCTAGTACAAACTATGTTTTACCATGTTATATTTCGTTTGTCAAGATGATACCCTTACTCTTGGGTGAAATTTATGAAAACGAAGCAGGACGTCTCCAGGTTTCGGGATAACTACATCGGCATTGGGATACGCATTTCCTATTTCCGCCGCCTGCGCGGGCTCAGTCAGGAGCAGCTGGCGGAGCGGGCTGGAATCAGCCCTGGGTTTCTCTCCCAGGTGGAGGCTCCCGGCATGGCGGTGGGCCTCTCGCTCAACACCCTGTTCGCCATTTCGGAGGTGCTGGACGTTCCCGCCTACAAGCTGCTCCAGCTGGACAGCTAATTCCTTTTCTTAAACGGAACAAAATCCAAACGAACTTCCATCGCGCCGCCTGTATCCTTGCAGACATTCCCAACCATATCCCCGCGCCAGCTGCGCATACTACCGCCAAAGAGATTTGGAAAGGCGGCGGGCGGCGATGAAAACAGGGAAATGGTGGCTCCTGCTGGCGCTGGCGCTGGCGGCGGGCCTTTTGAGGCTGCCTCCGGCGGCCGTGGAGGCGGACACCTCTCTGGGGAATGTTCCCGCTCCCCAGGAGAGCCCCGCCGCCGTCCAGCAGGGACCCAGGTATATCGCCCTGACCTTCGACGACGGCCCCCGGCGCTCCACCACCACCCGCCTGCTGGACGCCCTGGCGGAGCGCGGGGTGAAGGCCACCTTCTTCCTGGTGGGCGCTCAGGCGGAGGCCAACCCGGACGTGGTACAGCGCATGGACCGGGAGGGGCATCAAATCGGCATTCACACCTATGACCATGTACTCCTCACCGGGCTGAACGGAGCGGACTTTGCGGCCCAGGTGGAGCGCTCCCGTACCCTGCTCAAGCAGATTCTGGGGCACAACGACTTTCTGCTGCGCCCCCCATATGGAATCCTGGACGAGGGCGTTAAAAGCCGGGCCGGGTGCCCCATCATCCTCTGGTCCATCGACCCGGAGGATTGGAAGGACCGCAATGCCCAGCGGGAGGCCGAACTGATCCTCTCCCAGGCCCGGGACGGGTCCATCATTCTCATGCACGATATCTTTCCCGAATCGGTGGACGCCGCCCTTCAGGTCGTTGACGCCCTCCATCAGCAGGGGTATCTTTTCTGCACCATCGAGGAGCTCTTCGACCTGCGGGGCATTCCCCTGGAGGCCGGGCAGGTCTACTGCGACGCCTACCCGTAAAAAGAAAGGACCGCCGCTGGAGAATTTCTCTCCAGCGGCGGTCCTTCCGCTCATTTGGTCAAGGTTATGGTGTACAGATAATCGCACTCATCAAATTCATCATAATAGGAACCACTGAAATTTTCCGCAAATCCAAACCGAAGTTCACAAGAGGAATAGGTATCCTTCAACTCATCTGGTACCGAAGCATAGATATAATATTTCACACTGGAGAGCGGATTGACATAATCTCCATAAAAATCATTGCCGCCATCGTCGGCGATCAGGTATGCGTTGTAAGTATACTTACCATCAAAACTCAGTTCGCTGACAATATCTTCAACACTGTAAGCTGCGCCCGACGTATTTTTCATCGTGCCGCACAGCCAAAAATAGCTCTCTCCCTCTTGGTCCGCTTTATATGAGTAGACGTTACTGGTATCCGTCGGCTTAATCTCGTCAGACCAAGAGGCGCTGTCAACAGTCATATCCACAAAATCCAGGGTGACCTGACTACCCAAAAACAGCTCTGTAAAACCGGCCGGACCCTCATCGGGCTCCGGAGCGGGCGCTGTCTGGTCGCCTATGGTGTTGAGCTGCTGTCTGAGCTGATCGTTTTCCTCTGTCAGCTCCTGATTGGCCTGTGTCAGCTGTGCAATCTGTTCTTGAAGCTGCGCAATCTGCGTCTCCGCCCCGGCGGAACCGCCGCCGCAGGCGGTCAGGCCAACCGCCAGCAAAACGGCCAAACATAAACCGATGTTCCGTCTCATTCTATCAGACCTTTCTCTGTTGTATCCTGGTAAATCCAGTATGTAAATTATAACGCCTGTTTTATAATGTGTCAAGTTATAAAATTTACTTTTAACGTTGTCGTAGAATCTCACTATACCGGATACAATAAAACCAGAGGTGGTGGACGTGCAGAAAACGCAGTTTGAAAACTATCGGCGGTTGGGTTTGAACATCGCCTACTATCGAAAATTGCGCGGCATGTCCCAAATCCGTCTTGCTGAACTGGTCAATATCAGCCGTACACATATGAGCCGTATTGAGACGGCAGACTGTGCGGTCTCTCTGGATGTGGTGTTTAATATTGCGGACGCGCTGTGTGTAGAGCCCTATAAATTATTTCAAAACAAAGAATGAGCGCGCAAAAGCCCCCGGCCAGTCTGGCCGGGGGCTCCGCTTTGTTAAAACTGCTCTTTATCGGTGTTTTCCGCCACCATGCGCTTGACCACTTCCGGCGGGTAGGACAGCAGACGGCCAAACTCCACCGCCAGCTGATTCCGGTTGCCGCCGAAATAGGCCCGCTCGGCCACCAGCGCCGCCTTCCGCTCCTTGAGGCGCAGGTATTGGTTCAGGATGTGGTCCTCCATGTAGAACAGGATGTTATACCTTCCCTGATTCATGGAGACGGGAAACAGGTCGCACAAAAGGGGCTCGTCCTCTATGTAGTGCTTGGTGCCGTACCGGCGGCACGCGTCCTGCGCAAAGGGGACCAGCGCGTCCCGCAGGGCCTTATCCTCCAGCGGACGGCTGAGTGCCAGCCGCTTCACCCCCGCCCGGAGCATTTCGTTCAAAAAGTCAATGATACCACAATGATAAGAATAAAGCTCAATCTCTTGCATACCTGGGCCTCCTGTCTTGTCCCTCCTATTGTACCTCATTTGAACGCCAGAATCAACAAGGAAAAATCAGGAAGTTAGAGAAGATTTGTCGAATCCCTTGGGGACCAAGGGAAATGGACGCCTTATCCCCTGAAAAAAATCCCGGCATGAAACACCATGCCGGGATTTTTTCCTTATTTCCAGGGGAGCCAGCTGGTGTGCCGGCTGTCCTGGAGCTCCAGGGCGGAGCACAGCAGCTGGGCCGCCTCGCCCCGGTTCAGCGTGTCCTCCAGCAGCAGGGAGCCATTGGAGGGGAGCATTCCGCAGGCGGACAGGTTGGCCACCGACTGGCTGGCCCACACCGGGGTGGTTTCCACGTACAGGGTCCCGCTGACGTCGGTGACTTGCAAAGCCCGATCCAGGAGCACCGCCGCCTCGGCCCGGGTGATGGGGGCGTCCGCGTTAAAGACCGTCCGGCCCGCCTCGTCCTGACTGCCCAGCACCAGGCCGCATTTCAGGGCGGCGGAGGCGTAGGGCTTGGCCCAGGTGGGGATATCCGCGTCATCCGCAAAGCCCGTGCGGGCCACGCCCTCCAGGGTTTCCAGACCTGCGGCGGCCATCGCCATAGCCACAAACTCTCCGCGGGTGATGGGGGCGTCGGGCGAGAAGCAGTAGGCTCCGCCCAGGCGCTCACCCACAAAAATGTTTTCCTCCGCCAGACGAATCGCCGCCTTGTGGGCGGGGTGGCCGCTCATGTCGCTGTAGGTGACCTTGGTATCCGCTTTCTCAATGCGTACCTTTACCTTGGCCGGGTCGGAGGTGTTGCCCACCGCGTCTACCGCCACATAGGTGAAGGAGTCCTTGCCGGTCTTGTTTTCATAGGGGGTGTAGACAAACCCTCCGCTGCCGTCCTCAGAGAGGGTCACCGAGCCCCGGCCGGGCTTGTCCAGCAGGTGGAAGGTCAACAGGTCCCCCTCCGGGTCCACGGCGGTGAGCTGGCCGGTGACGGCGACGTTTTTATAGGTGTTCAGCTCCAGGTTCTCCGCCACCGGCGCGGCGTTCTCCTGGGCCAGCAGGT
This sequence comes from uncultured Flavonifractor sp., assembly GCA_910585415.1. Taxonomy (GTDB): domain Bacteria; phylum Bacillota; class Clostridia; order Oscillospirales; family Oscillospiraceae; genus CANAAV01. Next base: position 6,989 of record CAJUDT010000021.1, on the reverse strand, counting down.
GGAGTCCCACCGTGACCTGAGCCCCCTGGAGTCCCCCGGCAAAGACGGGAGTAACGGTAAACACGGCCTCCCGCGTCCCCGCCGCAGGGGTGAAGCAGAGGCCCTCTACGGCCTGCATGGCCACCTGGTCCCCCACGGACACGGCCTGACCGCCCAAGCTGAGGCTTCCGGCGGAGGCGTCGGGCAGCTGAGAAATAACGATGGCGTCCAAGGCGGCGTCCCCCTCCTCTACGCGGAAATCCGCAGAGGAAAAGGTGATGGGTTCCGCAGCTGGACCGTTTTTGGAGACTGCCGCCACGGCGGGCGCGGCCTCCGCCTGGGTGAGCAGCAGGGCGGAGGCGGGCAGAGACAGGCTCAGTGCCAGCACAGCCGCTCCGGCCAGGGCCAGCGCCCTGCTAAAGGTTTGATGGTTCACGGAAATGACCTCCTTCATTGGAAAAGACTGTACCAATAGTCTCTGCCAGGAAGGGGAGATTATGCAGGCATTTCAAAAATTTTACGGCTCCGCCGCCAGCTGGGTCACGTCGTTAATCCACTTCCGGGAGCGGAAGCGCCGCATCCCGGTGAAGAACTTGAGCACCTGCTCCAGCTCAATGGCCAGATAGACCCAAAACACATTCAGCCGGAACACCAGCCCCAGCACTGCGGACAGCGGCAGGGCAAAGCACCACATGGCGGTTACATCAATGACCGTAGCCGCCCGCACGTCCCCGCCGCCCCGGAGAACGCCCACGATGTTCGTGGTGTTGAAGGCCCGCAGGGCCATAGTGGCCCCGATGAAGGTGAGAATCAGGGTGGCAATGCTCCCGGCTGTCTCCGACAGGTGGAACACAGGATAGAGCATCCAGGGGAACAGGAACCAGGTACACAGGAGCAGAATCACCCCAATGCCCAGCGCGCAGAGCATCGCCAGGGTATTCAGGGCGGCTCCCACCTCGTACACGGTGTCCTTCCGTCCCGCGCCGATTTCCCGGCCCACGATGATGGCGGTGGTGCCCGCCACGGCGAAGATTGCCACCGAGCACAGGTCCTCAATGTTGCCCGCCAGGGCGCGGGCGGCGAGGATTTCTGTGGAGCCCTCCATGTGTCCGAAGATGACCTTATATAAAGAGGTACCCAGACCCCACAGGGTTTCGTTACACACCACCGGGGCGGAGTAGTGAATGAACTTCTTCAGCAGCACCCGGCCGGGCCGCAGCAGGGCGGAGGCATCCAGCCGGAACCGCTTGTTGGTCAGGGCGTAGACGGCCATAATGACAAATTCCAGGATACGGGAGAGCAGAGTAGCCGTGGCCGCTCCCGCCACCCCCAGGGCGGGCGCTCCCAGGTTGCCGAAAATAAACACCCAATTCAAGAAGGTGTTGGCGCACATGGAGCAGGAAAAAACAATCGTACCCAGCTTGGGGTTGGCCATCGCCCGGTGGGCCCCCACATAGATGGCGGTCACACTGTTGAAGATGTACGAGAAGCCCACAATACGGGCGTACTCCGCCGCCAGGGGCACCAGCTCCTGATTGTCGGTGAGCAGGCCCATAAGGGGCACTGGGAAGAGGAACATCACCGCCGCGAATATCGCGGCCACCGCTCCCGCCAGATAGAGGCCCAGTCCAATGACCCGGTTGATGGACTGGGTATCCTCCTTGCCCCAGAACTGGCTGATGAGCACCGAGGACCCGCTCTGGAAGCCGAAAATAGCCAGCTGGACCACAAATACGGGGATATTCGCCACCAGTACAGCGGCCAGGGGGGCTTCTCCCAGCATCCCCACCATGAAGGTATCCACCAGCCCCAGGAGGGTGGTGGTGAGATTTTGCAGCAGAATGGGCAGAGCCAGAAGCACCACATCATGGTAAAACTTCCCGCCCCGCTTCATGTAAGAAAACAATCCATCACCTCATTGCAATACGTGTTTCTGTAATTTCCTTCAGCCCCGCCGCCAGGGCGTCCACGTCCGCCTGTGTGCTCTCCGGGGAGAAGGACACCCGGAGCACCCCCGCCAAGGTCCGCTTGGGCAGGCCCAGGGCCGCAAAGACATGGCTGGGCTTCCCCTTGTGGCAGGCGGAACCCGAGGATACATAGACCCCCTTATCACTCAAATCCCGCACCAGCAGCTCGCTGGGGTAGCCGGGCAGGGAGACGGCGCAGATGTGGGGGGCCTCCCCGGCGCTGATAATCTCCAGACCCGGCACGGCGGAGAGGGCCTTCAAAGCATATTCCTTTCTGGAGGCAATCCGCTCCGGCCACTCCGGCTCCCACCGGCGGACGGCGGCGGCGAAGGCGGCAATCTGAGCGGTGGGCTCCGTGCCGGGGCGAAGGCCGTTCTCCTGCCCGCCCCCCAGCAGCAGCGGGGGCACCCGGAGCCCTTGGCGGATGTACTGGGCTCCAATGCCCTTGGGCGCGCCGATTTTGTGGCCGCTGACGGTCAGCAGGTCCACGCCCAGCTCCGCCGGGGTGAAGGGGACCTTCAAAAAGGCCTGAACGGCGTCGGTGTGGAGCAGCGCGGGACAGCCTTTCCGGCGGATGGCTTCGGCGGCCTGGGCCACCGGCTGGAGGGTACCCAGCTCATTGTTGACCAGCATCAGGGACACCAGCACCGTGTCCGGCCGGAGGGCCTCCTCCAGCTCCGCCGGGTCAATGTGCCCGGTCCGGTCCGGCTTCAGGCGGGTGACCTCATACCCCTGGGCCTCCAGGGTTTTCAGGGGCTCCAATACGGCGGCGTGCTCGATGGCGGAGGTGACAATGTGCCTCCCCTTCCGCTTTCCGTGCTCCAGGGCGGCGCGGATGGCCCAGTTGTCCCCTTCGGTGCCGCAGGAGGTAAAATAGAGCTCCTGCGGCGTGCAGCCCAGGGCTTTGGCCACGGCGGCCCGGTCCTCCCGCAGGCGGGCGGCGGCTCCCTGCCCCGGCGCGTAGCCCGATGAGGGGTTGCCCCATCCCCCCGTCATGGCCTCCAGCGCGGCCTGCGCCGCCTGGGGACAGACGGGAGTCGTGGCGGCATTGTCCAGATAAACCGGCATGATAATGCACCTCCTTGCAGTTTCGCGGGCCCAAGTTCGTCTATTGTATCGCCGTCCCTGCGGAAAGTCAAGGGCAGAGCGGCTCTGTCACCGGTCATTTTCCGAGCATTTCAGACTGCCTGCGGCCCAGGGCAGTCAGGCCGCAGAAAAACCCCCGAAAAGGGCCTGACCGGCCAGCTTTTCGGGGATTTTTATCGCTTATGCTTCAATACATGTCACTCAGAAGGGCGCACCGGGATCTTGGGGGCCTCCGTCGTAGTTGGAGTGATAGACGCCGGGCTGGCCAGGGTTGGTCCCGTCGGTCTGAGGGCCAAAGGCCCCATGTACCACATGGTCGTAGAAATTCGCGTCGGAGGCGCCGATATAGGGGTGGAGCCACAGGGCCAGAATGCCGAAGGTAAAGGGTACCAGCAGCATCCACCCCACAAAGGACAGCTCCAGGAGGAAGGCGCTCCCCTTCCATCCCTTCATGGCCGCTTTGCTGTGGCGTATGGCCTCCATTGCCCCCATCTCCGGATTGTCCAGGAGGAAATAATAGGTCAGCCGGTAACGCAGACCGGCCACAGTCGCCAGAATAATCGCCAGGATTAAAAACAGGAACGCCACCGGCAGCAGCACCAGCGCATCGGTCATAATACTGATTACCATAAGAATAACATAGGGAATCAGGCCCAGCGCAGCCCACAGGTTGGCGAAAATGTTCATCAAAATGCCCGCTGCCAGCACGCGCCCCGCCACGGCAAAGCCATCCAGCAGATTGCGGTATCCAGGCTGCTCCCCGCGGGCCAGACGCAGGCAGTAGGATGTATAGCCAAACCCCACAACCATGCCGTACAGCCCAATCAGCAGCTGTACCACAGTAAACAGCGATGTCCGCTCCGCAGTAAATACATAGCGGTAAATGTCTGAAATTTCGTACCGCCCCTCCCACATATACTGATAGGCCAAGTCAAAGGGGTTTGTGACAAAACGCATCACCAGAGCGGTCACGCCCACGCTCAAAAGCATATAGACCAAAGTGACCAGCATGGGATGAGGGTACGCGCCCCGCATCGCCATACGGGCCTTCCACTTGGCCTCCTGCCGGTTGAAAAAGCCCATGAACTATCCCTCCACTCTCTGAACGATTTCCTGCTTATTCTACCACATTACGTCCGAGAATGCAAGGCGGGTAATTCAATGGTAAAGCGCACCCCGCCGCCGGAGCGGTTCTCGGCCCGGCAGGTCCCCTTGTGGGCCTCCGCCGCCCCTTTCACCAGGGCCAGCCCCAGGCCGGATCCTCCCCCTTCCCGGCTGCGGGACTTGTCCCCTTTGTAGAAGGGCTCCCAGAGGTGGGGCAGGTCCTCCGCAGGAATGGCGGGGCCGTCGTTCTCCACACTCAAACGGGCCCTGTTCCCCTCCAGGCGCAGGACTACCCGTACCTCTCCGCCAGGCGGACAGTGCTTGAGGGCGTTGGTCCCCAGCTCCGCAAGGAGCTCTTCCAGCCGCCGCCGGTCCCCCTCCACCTGAACGGGCACAAGGTCCAGGACCAGGGCTATCGCCCCCACCTGGGCGGCAGGCTCTAAGCGGGCCAGGACCTCCGCCGTCAGGGCGGCCAAGTCCAGGGGCTCCCGGCGGAGCTCCGCCCCGGCCTCCAGGCGGGATAAATCCAGCAGATGTCCCACCAGGGTGCTCATGCGGTCGGACTCATCCAAAATCACATCCAAATAGGCTCCCCGCTTTTCCGGGGAAATGTCCTCCTTCAAAGCCTCCGCGTGGGTACGCAGGACGGCCAGGGGGGTTTTGAGCTCGTGGGCGGCGGCGCGGGTAAAGGCGCGTTCCCGCCGGACCGAACGGGCCTGAACGTGGGCGGTAAAGACAGCCAGAGCCAAGACTAACAGGAAGGTCAGCGCAAGGACCCACTCCAGACCATAGAAGATATAGAAGGGGTCCACCCAATAGCTGTAAGCCAAGTCATTTTCACTGCTTTCACCGGAAATGCCGTCATACCGGCTAGTTTTTCCGTCTGGCAGCATTGAGATGGTATGACTGTTGTTTGGGTGCAGAATCATGTCGCTGTCAGACACGATTAATTCTTCCAGGGTGTCCAAATTGGCCTCTAGTCTGCGGAATATCCTCAGCCGCTCCTCTGGAGATTCAGGCCCTGACATCAGGCCCCCATAAAAGGCGATATGACTGGTGACTTCCAACACAGTGACCGGCCGGTTTTGATAGCGCTCAGGTCCCAGGTCCAGCACAGTAATGCTTTCCTCACCCTGGTGATAGACAATTCGCAGAGGGACTATCTGGTCAAAGTCCTTTACCCCGGCAATTTCAAAATAGGCGGAATCATCTTTGAACGGAGCACTCAGCAAGAAGGCACCAATCCACCAGTTGTCACCTTCTATCTGTTTTTTCAGCTCGGTTATGCGGTGAACTAGTTCCAATTCTTCCTCTACAGTCAACACCTCGTCAAATAGCATGTAAATACTGTCGTTTTCCTTCGGGTAGAAAAATGACCCCAACAGGAGCTGAGAACGGTTGGTCTCATTGCCCCACGCGTCGTAGGAACGCAGGGCCATCTGCCCACTGTACTGGTATAGAAGATAGGTCAAGTTGTCCAAGTTGGACCGGTAGGGTGTGCGCTGTACCATTTCTTCTCCAATCTTCAGCCGGATTTCCCACAGTGTTCTTTGGATTTCACGCTTTCGCCATTGCTGGTTTTGGTAGACCAAAATTCCCGCCATTATTGCCCATAGTGTCAGAAAAATCAGCAAAGTCCACTTGAAAAACCGCCAAAAAATCCGTTTATCCTTCATGACGCTCCCTCCTTCATACGATAGCCTGCTTTGAATACCGTTTCGATTTGCCGTCCGGCGCTGCCCAGGGAGGCTCGGAGATTTTTTACCTGTACATCCACGGCCCGTTCCTCGCCCTCGAAGTCGATGCCCCACACCTTGTCCAGCAGCTCGCTCCGGCTGAGGACGCGGCCCTGGTTGCGGAGGAAGCACTCCAGTAGGGCGTATTCCCGTGGGGGTAAGGGGGTATTTTGGCCGTAGACGGCACAGGCCCGCTTGGACAGGTCCAGGGAGATGGGACCGCAGGTCAGAGTTTCCCCCAGGGAATTTCCCCGGCTGCGGCGGATAAGGGCCATGGTTTTGGCGTAGAGTACCGCCAGGGAAAAGGGCTTTGTGATATAGTCGTCACCGCCCAGAGCGTAGCCGCGCAGGGCGTCCTCTTCTCCACCCAGGGCCGTCAGGAATAAAATCGGGATGTTGCTTTGCGCCCGCACCGCACGGCACACCGCAAACCCGTCCAGGTTGGGCATCAGGATGTCTAACAAAATTGCGTCGTAGTCGTGGTCACGGAGTATGTCCAGGGCTTCTTCTCCGTCTCTGGCCAGGTCGCAGGCCGTTCCGTGGGCGGTGAAATAATCCTTTACAATGTCACGCAGGCGGGGCTCGTCCTCGACGGCTAATATCTTTGCTTGCATTGGAGGGCTCCTTTCTGCTTCCCTGGTTTCGCCTCTGGGGGAGGCTTGCAGCGGCTCTTTGATGTTTCCGGGTGCTTCTTCCTCGGTACTCCCTACAGGTCGTTTTCTGGTCCTGCCTCCGGCGGGTTACTTTCCAGTGATGGAAAGTAACCAAAGATCACCGGGCCTGCGGGCCCGGACCCGGGGTCGGGGGGCGGCGGTGGAGATACGGGGCCTGCAAGCCCTTTGGCTGTTACCCGCCGTTTTAGCCTCCGCCCTCAATACTTCGGCCGCACAGTGCGGCCCCTCGGGCGGATATCCCCCTTGCAAGACTTGTGAGTAGTTTCGTTGGCGGGGCTGGTCCACATGCCGCCTTTCGGACTGCTATCTTCGACAAGATGGATTTGGGGCCGAGTCGGTGCGGAGAGAAACCTGTAATCCTTTGTTTTTTCAAATAGTACCGTAGTCTCGCAAAACTGAAAGCTCTGAACGCTCTAAAAGTTCTGAAATCTCAGAAAATTCTA
>CAJUDT010000020.1 GCA_910585415.1 uncultured Flavonifractor sp. | reverse complement strand
TTTTCTTTCACACTATCTTTCCCTCCGAAACCTTTGGCCAAAGCGGTTTTTCGACAGCCCTCAATTACCAAACAATCCCCATTGAATTGACTGGACAAAGGAGCGAATTTCATGACTGGCATTATCGACGTAGGCGGCGGTATGCGGGGCGCATACACCGCCGGACTTTACGACTATCTACTGGACCACCACATCACCCCGGAATACTGCCTGGGCGTCTCCGCCGGAGCGGCCAATTTGGCCTCCTTCCTGTCGGGACAGCGGGGGCGCAACCACCGCTTCTATATGCGCTACGCCGCCCGAAAGGAGTATATGAGCTTTTCCAACCTCATGAAAACCGGCTCCTATGTGGACCTGGACTATGTCTATGACGTTCTCAGCGGCAGCGAGGGGGAGGACCCCTGGGATTACGACGCCTTCGCCGCCAATCCGGCCCCCTTTGTGGTGGTGGCCACCGACGCCCTCACCGGCGAGGCCCGGTATTTTACCCGCGCGGACCTGCCTCGGGACTACTACGCCCCCATCAAGGCCTCCTGCTGCCTGCCCATGGCCTGCCGGCCCTACCCGGTGAATGGACGGCCCTATTTTGACGGGGGCATCGCCGACCCGGTGCCCTACCGGCAGGCCCTGGAGGACGGGTGCAGCCGGGTGCTGGTGCTGCTCACCCGGCCCCGCAGCTTTGTCCGCCCGCCCCTGAAGCACACCAAGATTATGGCGGCGGCTATGACCTCCTACCCCAAAGCCTGGGCGGCGCTCCAGCGCCGGCATGAGGTCTACAACCGTCAGGTGGCCGAGGTCAAGGAGCTGGAGGCCCAGGGCCGGGCCCTGCTGCTGGGTCCGGCGGACATCGAGGGCATGAGCACCCTGCGCCACAACGATTTCGCCATGGAGCGGCTCTACGGGTACGGCTACCAGGACGGCCGGAAGGCCGCCGCCTTCCTGGCGGGGTGAGGGGCCTTATCCCCCCATGACCGTACAGGTCAGGGCCACGTAGACCCCGTAGACCGCCAGCAGAAGGACTCCCTGCCACCGCCGGAAGCGCCCCGCCGCCAGGGCGGGGACCAGGGCGATGGACCCCACCAGCAGGCACACCGGCAAATCAAACCGGGCAAAGCCCGCCGTGATGGGCAGCGGCTGGCCCGACACCAGGGAGGACAGGGGGAGGATGAGGGTCAGGTCGATGATATTGGCCCCCAAAATATTGCCCACCGAGAGGGAGGACTGCTTTTTCACAATGGCGGTGATGGTGGTGATGAGCTCCGGCAGGGAGGTGCCCACCGCCACGATGGTAACGCCAATGACCCGCTCGGAAATGCCGATGAACCGGGCCAGCTCACTGCCGTTGTTGACCAGCAAATCGGCCCCCCAGACAATGCCCACGGTGCCCAGGGCGAATTTCAGCAGGTTCGCGGCAATGGTCCGCCGGTCTGCGGGAGGGCGGACCGCCTGGGCCCCCTCCGCCGCCATGGACCGCCGGGCAGAGGACACGTTTTCCACCAGGAAGGCGGCAAAGACCGCCAGAAGAATCCCGGCAATCCCCCATTCCAGCTGTCCCGCCCCGCCGCAGAACAGCAGCAGCGCCGCCGCCCCCAGCATCAGCGCGGATTTCACCGCGTAATCCCTCCGCCGGATGACGGCGGGCATACACAGAACGGACACCGCCAGAATCAGCCCCACGTTGGCGGTGACGCTCCCCACGGCATTGCCCACGGCCATGTCCGTCTTGCCCTGGACCGCCGCCATGATGGACACCAGCTGCTCCGGCAGGGTGGTGGCCAGACTCACCACCGTGGCCCCCACGATGAGCTTGGGAATGCCGCTGACCTCCGCCATCCAGGAGGCCGCGTCCACGAACAGGTCCCCGCCCTTGACGATGAGTACGATTCCCAGAAGAAGCAGCGCAATCACAATCCACAGGTGCATTTCTAATCCATCCTTTCTCTTTTTGAGACAAAAGAAAAGACCCGGGCACAGCGGTTGAAGCTATGCTCGGGTCAAAAAAAGAGACTATGCACAGCGCACCGCTATACATGAGTCTCGTTGTTTAAGACAAGCCAGACTGATGCACCACCAGCCAGGATGTTGACTTGCCACGCAGAAGCGCCTACTACTCCCCCATGGGTATTTTCAATTGTTGAGGGGATTGTAGCACAGGACGGGCGCTCTGTCAACCAGAAAATTGGAATTGGAGGGACCCATGACAAAATTGACCGCTATGAAGAACATCGGCGCGGAGATGGAGCGGAAGCTGAGGGCGGTGGGGATTGACACCCCCGAAAAGCTCCTGGAGGCGGGGGCTGAGGGGGCGTTTTTCCAACTCAAGACCCTGTTCCCCAAGGTCTGTCTGGTCCACCTGTACGCCCTGGAGGGGGCCATTCTGAACCTGGACTACAACCGCCTGCCCCCGGACAGAGTCCGCGCGCTGAAGGCGTTCAGCGACTATCTCAAGGGGTGATTTTCCCCAAGAAGGAGTTTTCCATGGATTTGTGTGACATCCGCGAAATCAAAGCCCTCCTGGCCCGGCACGGCTTCCGCTTTTCCAAGAGCATGGGACAGAATTTCCTCATAGAGGGCTGGGTGCCCCAGGAGATTGCCGCCGCCGCTCAGGCGGACGGCACCTGCGGCGTGCTGGAAATCGGCCCCGGCATCGGGCCCCTCACCGTCCAGCTGGCCCGGCGGGCGGGAAGGGTGGCCGCCGTGGAGCTGGACCGCTCCCTGCTGCCCATTCTGGGCGAGACTCTGGCCCCCTTTGACAATGTGAGCGTTATCCCCGGCGACGTGATGAAGCTGGACCTGCCCGCCCTGCTGGAGGAACAGTTGCCCGGCCTCACCCCCATAGCCTGCGCCAATCTGCCCTACAACATCACCACCCCCGTGCTCACCAAGCTGCTGGAATGCGGGCGCTTCGCCTCCATTACGGTGATGATTCAGCGGGAGGTGGCCCAGCGCATCTGCGCCGCCCCCGGCACGGGGGATTATGGGGCCTTTTCGGTGTTCTGCCAGTACCACACCGCCCCGGAGCTGCTCTTTGCGGTGGGCCCGGAGTGCTTCCTGCCCGCCCCCAAGGTGACCTCCGCCGTGGTCCGTCTGGTGCCCCGCGCCGAGCCCCCGCAGACCTTGGTGGATGAGGCCTTTTTCTTCCGGGTGGTGCGGGCCGCCTTCGCCCAGCGGCGCAAGACCCTCTTAAACGGCCTCTCCGCCGCCTTCGGGGCCCAGTTGGACAAGGACGCTCTGCGGCAGGTCCTCCAGCGGGCCGGTCTTGACGAGAGCATCCGGGGGGAGCGGCTGAGTATCGAGGCCTTTGCCCGGCTGGCGGCGGAGCTGCAAGGGGCCCTGATTTGACGGATAAGCCTGTAACCCTGCCCATAATGGACCGGGTTTTTCGGGTTTTTTCAGGCGTTCCGGGGAAATTTTGCAAAATCGCGTGAAAGGACTTGCAAAATTCCCGTTCATCCGTTACAATAGGTTTCACTGACCCAGCCAGATTTGATTTTGAAGGAGGACTCCCCAAATGGCACTGACACAGAACCGGGCCGTACTGGATTGGATTGACAAGATGGCGGCCATGACCCAGCCCGACCAGATCGTGTGGATTGACGGCAGCGAGGCACAGCTGGAGGACCTGCGGGCCCAGGCGGTGGCCACCGGCGAGATAGAGAAGCTCAATCAGGAGAAGCTCCCCGGCTGCTACCTCCACCGCACGGCGGTGAATGACGTGGCCCGTGTGGAGGACCGGACCTTCATTTGCTGCGAAAAGAAGGAGGACGCGGGCCCCACCAACAATTGGATGGACCCCAAGGAGATGTACGCCAAGCTGGAGGGCCTGTACGCCGGGGCCATGAAGGGCCGCACCATGTACGTCATCCCCTACTCCATGGGCGTGGTGGGCTCCCCCTTTGCCAAGTACGGCATTGAGCTGACCGACTCCATTTACGTGGTGCTGAATATGGCCATTATGACCCGGGTGGGCACCGCTGTGGCGGAAAAGCTGGATGAGAACTTCATCAAAGGCCTCCACGCCAAGGCGGACATCGACCCGGAGAAGCGCTATATCGTCCACTTCCCCCAGGACAACACCATCATGAGCGTCAACTCCGGCTACGGCGGCAACGTGCTGCTGGGCAAGAAGTGCTTTGCTCTGCGCATCGCCTCCTGCCTGGGCCGGGACGAGGGCTGGATGGCCGAGCATATGCTCATTCTGGGCATCCAGAATCCCGCCGGAGAGGTCCGGTATCTGGCCGCCGCCTTCCCCTCCGCCTGCGGCAAGACCAACTTGGCCATGCTCATTCCCCCCGCCCACTACCGGGAAAAGGGCTGGAAAGTCTGGTGTGTGGGCGACGATATCGCCTGGCTCCGGGTGGGCGAGGACGGCCGCCTGTGGGCCATGAACCCCGAATACGGCTTCTTCGGCGTGGCCCCCGGCACCAACGACAAGTCCAACCCCAACGCCCTGGCCTCCACCCAGAAGGGGACCATCTTCACCAACGTGGTCCACAACCTGGACGACAACACCGTGTGGTGGGAGGGTTTGGACAAGAATCCCCCCGAGAACGCCGTGGACTGGAAGGGCAACCCCTGGAACGGCAAGACCTCTGCCGAGAAGGGCGCCCATCCCAACTCCCGCTTCACCGCCCCCGCCCTGAACTGCCCCTGTATCTCCCCGGAATTTGAGAGCGCCCAGGGTGTGCCCATCTCCGCCATCGTGTTCGGCGGACGCCGGGCCAAGACCGCCCCCCTGGTGTACCAGTCCCGGGACTGGGAGCACGGGGTGTTCGTGGGGTCCATTATGGCCTCTGAGACTACCGCCGCCGCCGCAGGCGCCGTAGGCGTGGTCCGCCGGGACCCCATGGCTATGCTCCCCTTCTGCGGCTATCATATGGCCGACTACTGGCAGCACTGGCTGGACATGGGGAAAACCCTGGGCGGCAAGGCCCCCAAGATTTTCAATGTCAACTGGTTCCGCACCGACGAGGAAGGGCGCTTCATCTGGCCCGGCTTCGGCGACAACCTGCGGGTGCTGGAGTGGATTATGAAGCGCTGCTTCGACGAGGCCGGAGCCGCTGAAACCCCCATCGGCTTCGAGCCCAAGGCGGAGGACATCGACCTGGAGGGCTCCGGCATCGACCGGGCCACCCTGGAGGGTCTGTTGGGCGTGGATAAGGCCCTGTGGAAGGAAGAGGTCCAGGGCATCCGGGAATTTTACGGCAAGTTCGGCGACAAGCTCCCCCAGGGTCTGGCCCAGGAGCTGGAAGCGCTGGACAAGCGGCTGGACTAAGCGGCTCAATAACGCAAAACAACCCAGCGGACGGCGGGAAATTCCCTGCCGTCCGCTGGGTCTTTTCTTACGTTACACACCATTTTGCGGTATAAGCCAAGTTTACCGCCAGGAAAATAGACCAATGGGCAACAACCAGAAACAGGGTTGTCTCAATCGCATAATTGGGGTCGCTCAAGGTCAATACAAGGGCGGCAGGAAACAGCAGCACCATGAGAATACCGGTTATAATAAAGCTCACCGACAAAATACCGGCCTGATATTCATCATAATCGGCTCTTCGGATGAACGACAAAACAACCACACACAGCGCAGCAAGAATGTACGCGCAGCCAATATATTTTAGACAGCCCCGCCCTATAAAGGCGGACCAGCCATTCCAAAAGCCGTGGTTTAGCGTCGGCGCGTGCTGGAGCATACGCTCAAACTCCAAATGTCCGCTTATCACAAAAAATATCACGCCATAAAACAGGGATATGGAGGCGGTGATTGCGGCGTTCACATAGGGATGTTTCATCAGCTTCATTTTCGTGTGCTCCTTTCAAAGTCAAACAGCTCCTCGATGGTCATGCCAAACAATTTGGAAAGATCGTAGGCAAGCCAAATGGACGGGTCATATTTACCGGTTTCAATGGCGTTGATGGCCTGCCGGGAAACGCCAACCAGTGTACCAGTCTCTTTTTGGGTCAGTTTTTTTGCCTCCCGCAGCTCCTTCAGCCTGTTGAGCAAAGAGCATCCCCCCTTGTCAGGTTTACTTGACCTGTTGATTGTATCATTTACAGCGCCTTGTGTCAAGTAAACCTGACGTTCAGCGCACGGTTACCGTATCATGAGAAACAGCAGCGGGCGGCTGCCTGTTTCCAGGTAGCCGCCCGTTAAAATTGGTATTCTTTCCATTGTCTATCCGGCAGGTCCCTTGTACTGCTTGACCGGCTTTTTGTGAAGAAACACGGTACAGCTCTGTTTCGGGCACAGGTTGACGCACCGGTAGCAGAGCGTACAGTTATCCTTCTGCACGACCCGTCCCTCTATGAGCTCCAAGTTATGGGCGGGGCAGCTTTTTACGCACAGGCCGCAGCCGATACAGCTTTCATCGGCCAAAAAGGAGCTTCTGCCCTGCTGCTCAATCTTGGGCCAGGAGACATTCTGCACCTTGCCCAGAAGGGTCGAAAACCAGTTCCAGCCCCGCTTTTTGACAATGCCCTTTTGAAGGCCGGCACACACCCGGTCCAATCGCTTCAGGGCTTTTGGTGGCTTCTGGAGCCGCTCCTTCTCCCGTATCGGGAAGAGGGCAAAATTACAGATGTTGTTGGGCATCAAGAAATGCTCTGTGTAAATCACCCGGTCCTCGCCGCCGGGCAGCAGTCTTGCAAAGGCCCTGGCTCCGTCTCCTGAGAAGAGCATCTGTGTACAAAAGATGATCAGCTTTTTTCCGCAAAGCACGCCGGGTGCTCCGCGACAAATTCCCGCAGAATCCGGGGGACGCAGGAGCCGTAGATGGGATAGCAGACCGCCACCGTATCCTCTTGGGCCGGCAGTCCTTCAAAGTCTACGTCCTGCTCGATACTGTAGGCCGCTGCCTGCATTCGTTTTGCGAACTGCTCTGCAAGAAACTGTGAATTTCCGGTCCCTGAAAAATAGATGATTACCATACTGCCAACGGCTACAGGGCCACAATGGCAGGCACCAGGATGGGCACCGCCAGGGAGAGGATCACGCCGGAGGTAAAGGAGTAGATGGTCACCCGCTCATGGGTGGCCCCCACCACCACCGGCAGCACAGTATCCATCGCCGCCGCGCCAGGGAGGGAGGCGCACTCCACATAGCCGATGTACTTTGCCACGAAGGGAATGGCAATGATGGAAAAAATCTCCCGCATGACGTTGGACAAAAAGGCCACCGCAGAGACGGACAGGGAATAGGGGGCCAGCAAGGTGGGGGCCAGGGAGTACCACCCGAATCCGGCGGAGGCGGCGATTGCGTCCTTGACGCCCATGGGCAGGAACAGCCCCACCGCGCCTGCGGCCAGCAGAGTTCCTGCCCCCACTGCCACCGGCACCAGCAGGACCTTGAGCCCCGCGGCCTTGATATCGGCCAGCATGGTGCCCTGTTTGCCCATGTCCATGCCCACCAGGAACAGGAGCAGGTAGAGCCCAAAGTCAATGACGGCGCCGCAATAGGCCACAATGCTGTCCGGGATGAGGAAATATCCCGCCAGCATACCCAGGGCCACGGCAATGACAATCCACTTGGTCAGGGAGTTATCGGCCTTGCCTCCCCCCTGAGCGGCCTGCTCCTGGGCCTCCTTGCCGCCCAGGGCCACGCCGTACCGGTCCAGCTTCAACACAAACCGCCGCAGCAGGAACAGGGCCAGCAGGGACCCGCCCATAGCCGCCACGGTAATCAGCAGCGCCGCCAGACCGATCTGCCCCAGGGAGGAAATGACCTCGTCGTTGGCCCCCAGCTTGACGCCCAGGGAGACAATCAAAATCATCAGGGCCACAAACTGGAGCCGGCCCAGCCAGGGCAGGGGACGGCTTCGGACGGCGGGGCGGGAGCCGATCACCGCTCCCGCCGCCACCAACGCGATATAAATTGCCAGATTCGACAGGGTGCTCAGGGTGGTACCCATGGAACTCTCCTCATTTCTCTCACAAAATGGCCGGCGGTGGAGGTTCCACAGTCCGGTTTCCTCCACTATACCATACTTCGTGAGGGAAGTCCACCCAAATCTTTGCGCCAAAGCGGCGGGCCGTGTGGAGCGTTTCCGGTATTCAGGGATTCAGAACCTTCAGGTAGCGCATCAGCATTGCCGCAGCCTCAGCCCGGGTGGCCTCGCCGCCGGGCAGGAGCTGTCCGGCGCTGCTTCCGGTCAGAATGCCCTGGGCCACCGCCCATTCCATGGCGGGCCCGGCATAGCCGCTGATTTGGGCGGCATCCTGGAAGGGCAGGGTCCGCCCTGTGGAGGCGGGGCTTCCCGCGTAGCGGTAGAGCATAACCGCCAGCTGCTCACGGGTAATGCGGCCGTCGGGGTTGGTGCCGTCGCTGACCCCTCGAGAGACGGCCCACTGCATCCCCGGCTCATACCACACGGCAGCAGGACCTTCCGTCTCCGCGCCGTCCAGGCGGGCCAGCACGGTCATGAGCATAGCCCGGCTCAGGGGCGCGTCCGGGGCAAAGGTCCCGTCCGCCGTGCCGGAGAAGAGCTCTCGGGCGGCGGCAAAGGTGATGGCCTCACTGGCCCAGTGGCTTCTGGTGTCGGGGAAGCTCTTGCTGTTGTCCACCAGCATCACGGCGGTTCCGTTGGAGACGGCCACGGTGACGCCGCCCGCCACGGGCACAGAGGTTTTCAGGATACTCTGCGTTCCGTCGGCGGCAACCAGGACCGCCACGGCGCCGGGGCTGGCATTCTGGACGGGGAACACCACGCGCACCGGCTGGGCGCTGTTGGTGTATACGGTGACGGTCCCGCTGGAGCCCACCGTCATATCCGGTATGGGCAGCACAGCCGCGCCGCCGGTGCTCTGGAGCCCGCTGGTCATCTCGGCGGGGAGCCGCACCTCTGTCTCGCTGCGCCCGGAGGCGTCGGTGACGATGGATGTACTGATACCGTTGACGTACTCGGAGTCCACCCTTCCGCTGCCGTCCGGGCGGTCCACGGTCTGGACGATGGAGCCGTCCACCTTCGTGTCCGTGGTGGTGACAACGCCATCCTTGGTGGTTTCAATCACCGTCTGGGTGCCGTCGGGGCGCTTGGTGGTCTGGGTGACTGTGCCGGTAGCCTTGTCGGTCTTGGTGGTGACACTGGTGCCGTCCGGGCGCTTCACCGTGCTGCTGCTGGAGCTGGAGGAACCGCCGGAGGACCCGCTGGAGCCGGAGGACCCGCCGGAACTGGAGGACCCGCCGGAGCTGGACTGCCGCCAAACCGCCGTTAGGGTCACCGCGTGGTCCGGCATGGTAAAGGTGACCTCCGCGCTGCTGGGGCTGGACAGGGTAATCCCTTGGGCCTCCCAGGCGGAAAAGCGGTAGCTGATACGGGTGCCTGCCCGGACAGTGACCGTCTCGCCAGCCTTGTACTCACCCGCACCGGAGGCGGCCGCGTAGCTGTTGGCTACCGTCACCGGGTAGGCGGGGCCCTCCGGCGTCTCGGCGGTGATGGTAATGGTATAGGTAGTGGTCTTGCCCTGATAGTGGATGGTCAGAGTCTGCTCCGCCGCCGCCTTGGAGGCGTCAAAGCCGCTGACCATATCCGCCGTAACGGGCAGAGTATCCGTATTGCCGTCGGACATGCGCACCTCAATGGTGAGGTTGGTCACGTCCAGGGCATCCCCGACCTTGTACTGGGTCTTGTGAGTGGTGCTGTTGACGGAAATGGAGTCCACCACAGGCGTGCCATAGGCGGGGACAATGATTTCAGACGCTTTGCCCACCTCTTGATTTTTTGTCTCCTTGAAGCGCACGTAATAGGTCCCGGCTGGCAGGCCGGTGGTGGCGCCGTCAGCGCAATCCTTGGCGTCGGTAAACTCTTCGTTATCGGCGTACTCCATGTCCGTTGTGGTACCGTTGATTTTGCCGTCACTTCCATTTTCGGTCGTGGGGGCTGTTCCGTAGACCACCCCGGCGGGGAGTTCAGGACCTTCGGCCTTGCCGATTCTCCAGGGGATTTTTACAGGGTCTTTCGTTCCGCCTTCCCACAGATAACCATCTTTTAGGGTAGCGGTGGCTTCGTAATCACCTGCATCCGTCCCCGTGTGGTCAGTGAGGGTGTAGCCGGTTCCCTCTTTAACGCCCGTCTGCACCTCCCCTGTCCAAGTCAGGTTGGAATTGCCTTGGGGAATGGGAATGGTTGTGGGGTCAGGATTGCCCACCGTCAATGTGCCTGTGGCGGTGAGGGGCTGGCCGCTTTCGGTGTGCTCGCCGGGGATGGTGATGGCAATTTCATAGCGGCCAGTCTTTGCCACAGGTCTGACCCAGAGGGATTCACCATCTTTAGTGGTATTATCCGCTACGCCTACCCACTCCGCTTTTCCAGGGACAATATAAAGGCCATTCTCCTCTACAGCATCGATTCCGTCTATCTGTATACTCTGAAAAATCAATTCAATATCTGTTTCTTTATTCGGGTCTACAAATTCAGCTGTCAAAGGCATCTCTGCTTCGTAAGATTCATCCTTGAGCTGGTCAAGCTGAACTGAGGCATCTGCTAAATGGAAACCACGCACTTTGGGTATATCAATCTCTTCCTTTTTCTCTACAATCGTCCAATCCCCGTTGCTGTCCCGCTCCATTATCAGTTTCGAGCTAGTGTCATATGGCAACAGAGTAAAAGAATCATTTGTAGAATTGGCCGCTTGAATGTAAGTGTGACCCACTTTGGGCACAGTGGTAGAATTGGTACCGTCATAAGAAATATTGCCAATACCGACGGCGGTGGTCCCCGTTACGTTCCCACTAATATGTAACTGCTGAGACTCACCTAGTATCAGTGTGCCACCGCCAGTAAAACCACTGACAGTTAAGGGATTCGCCATATTGGTGATATTTAATATCGCACCATTAGCAACAGCTAAATCTGCACCTTCTCGCAGGCTGCTGCCAGAATTAGGTACAACCTTGCCCGCCTCCACTGTCAGACTTGACAGACCAGTCCATGTTTGAGTGGCCTGATTATTGCCGCCGTTATAGACCACACTTGTATTTCCTGCTCCTGCGCCTGCTACATCTGGTACCTTGCCTCTGATGGTCACTGTACCTTTGACTGTATACGTATCAGGATTTGGAAGCATTACCTTGCCGCTTTGTGCGCCTACCGGGATTCTCTGCTGGGCTCCGCAGGCATAAATTGTACCCAGAGCCGTACTGCTTGCGGCCCCTTCTATCACTATTTCAGCATTCCCCTCAAAGTGACTATCAGGACCATTGTCATTTACACCGTTATATGCTTCGTTGAGCCCACCCATGCAGAGACTGCCTGCGTAAATATTTCCAGGACCATGTACGTCTTCATTTTGGAGATTAGTCGTTCCCTTAATCACAATTTTTCCGGTATCTCCAGGTTTTGGAACAGCAAAAGTTTCCGTAACTCCAAACGTCCCATTGCTTGGAATTAAAGTACCACAAAAGAGATTAAACGACACATTCTGATACGGTACATTATCAACTGTTCTTCCCGATGCTGTTACATTTTCCAGTGTCAATGTATGCCCATTTGCTATCATTGCATTTCGGATATTGGAAGTGAAATTGACTGTAACATTGGAAAATGTCACATCCGCACCCAGCAAAACACCACCCCGGCGGATTACAATCGATCCTCCCTGTATGGTTACAGCCTTTTTGATAATCCAGGGCTCGTCTGTAGACCCTCCTTTTACATAAGCGGTTCCGCCTAGGTTAATGATATCACCATCTGACGCAGAACTTTCAATGAAGCCCAACAGGTCCTCTCGTTGGGCTTCATCAAGGGAATATTCCCTTGCGCCAACCGCAAAACTAACCGGGGGAAGCATACCGGCCACCATACAGCACACCAGGACAGCCGCAAGCAGTCGAAAGGGCTTTCTCATAAAAATGTTTCCTCCTTCATGGCCCAAGTATCATTGGGCATCCATCGGTTTCCTACTCTCTCGCAGGGGACAGTATACCAGACGGTTTACCCATTGACAAGAGCCTTTGCAAAAATTTTACCCCTTCCCCTCAGAACAAAACAGAGCGCGGCAAAGCTGCCGCGCTCCATAGGCGTTTTATCCTATCAAAAAGTCCGGTTTTTCCCTCAGCCGCCGCACTCCTCCGACAATCGCCGCCGCAGCTGTTCAATGGCCTTCCGCTCCAGCCGGGAGACCTGGACCTGGGAGACTGCCAGAATTTTGGCGGTCTTGTCCTGGGTCAGGCCCTTGAAGTACCGCAGGTAAATCACCTGCCGCTCCCGCTCCGGCAGGCCGTCGATGGCCGTGCGCAGGGACAGGCGCTCCACAATGCCCTCTTCCATGCCCTCGGTGCCCAAAACGCTCTCCAGGGTAAACCCGTCCCCCGTCTCCATCTGAAGGGAGGCCACCGGCTGATTGGCCTCCTCGGCGGCGGCAATTTCCTCGGGCTCCAGACCGGTTTCGGCGGAGAGCTCGCTGAGGGTGGGCTCCCGGCCCAGGCGGGCGGAGAGGCGCTCCCGCACTGTGTGAATGGTCCCCGCCCGCTCCTTGAGGCTCCGGCTGACCTTCACCGTGCCGTCGTCCCGGAGGAAGCGGCGGATTTCCCCGGCAATTTTGGGCACCGCGTAGGTGGAGAACTGACAGCCGAAGGCCGGGTCAAAGCCCCGCACCGCCTTCAAAAACCCCAAACACCCCAGCTGGTACAAATCCTCCGGCTCCACCCCCCGGTTGTAGTACCGGCGCACGATGCTCCAAATGAGCCCCGCGTTTTCCTCAATGAGGCGGGTACAGGCGTCATTGTCCCCTCCGCGGGCGCACTCCAGCAGGGCGGGGGTATCCGCCACGCTCACACCGCTCCCCCCATCCGGCGGGAAATCCGGCGGCGCAGGGTCACCGTGGTCCCCTTCCCCGGCGCGGAGCGCACTCTGACCCCGTCCATAAAACTCTCCATAATGGTAAAGCCCATGCCGGAGCGGCTCTCGTCCCCGGTGGTAAACAGGGGCGTCCGGGCCTGCTCCACGTCGGCAATGCCCACCCCCCAGTCCTTCACCACAATCTCCAGCACGTTGTCCTCGAACATCCGCAGGCGCATGGAGACCTTCCCCAGGGTGTCCGGGTAGGCGTGAACGATGCAGTTGGTCACCGCCTCGCTGACGGCGGTTTTGATGTCGTTGACCTCCTCCAGGGTGGGGTCCAGCTGGGCCGCGAAGCACGCCGCCGTGGTCCGGGCAAAGCCCTCGTTGGCCGAGCGGCTCAGGAAGGTGACCGCCGCCTCGTTGACAGGTTTCATATGTATGTTCCTCCTCCTGGGGCGGGGAAGTCCCGCCGCCGGTACTCCAGGGCGTCTCCGCTCCCTCATACGATTCTTCCATCCAAAGCGTACCCTCGTTACTGTGCGGAAAATCAATAGCAGCACCAGGCTGGCTGCGATATGGAAGTTCTTTTTGATTCTTTTTCTTTCAAGAAAAAGAATCACTCAAACGGTATCAGCCGGTCCACCCCCGCCGCCCGCAGGACCTTGCCCGCCTGGTCGGGGATGTTGCACACCCGCAGCTCTCCCCCCAGCTCCCCCAAGCGCCGGTAGGCCCGCAGGACCACCGCTATGCCCGAGCTGTCCATAAAGGTCACGCCGCTCAAATCCAAGGTCAGCTTCCGGGGCAGGGCCGCGTCAATGCCCCGCTCCAGCTCTCCCATAATCTCCTTGGCCCCGTGGTGGTCCACCTCGCCGGAAACCGCCGCCCGGAGCACCCGGTTTTTCCCGGTACACGTCACAGCCATCGGGCTTGTCCCTCCTTGTCCGCGGGGCCTGCGCCGGAGCCCGCGCATAAAAAAATCGCAGCATACCAAAAAATGGTATACTGCGATTATAGCGCATAGGGCCCGCATTATTTGTCGTTTTCCCTACCGGACCAGAGAAAAGGCGGTAAAAATCCACTGCTCCCCGATTTTTTCATAGGGAAAGCTATACTCCACGCTCCCTGTCACCGCAAAGTCCTGCTCCGGGTCCAGGACCTCCACCGTCACATGGACCAGACAGCGGCTCTCCCCCTCCCAGAGGACCTGGAGCGTCTCGCCGCCCCGGGTGATGTCGCTCCCCCGGCCGCCTTCCTGGCCATAGAGCACCCCGTCCACCTCAATATACTGGACGCTCCCGGCGGGCAAGAGCTCCTCCACCAGGGCGTCGGAGAAGAGCCCCTTCAGGTAGCCCCGCAGAGCCGCCAGGGTATCCAGGCCGGGATAATCCACCCGGTAATACGTCCGCTCATCCACCACCACAGGGAACTCCATGTCCAAGGGCAGATGGGTCATCTGGAACCACCCAAAGGCCTCCACCGCCTGACGGTACGCGGCCAGCACGGCCTCGTCGTCCGGGCCGGGGACCGGCGTGGGGTCCGGCAGGGGCGTGGGCGTGGGCACGGGAACCGGCGGTGCGGGCGTCTCCACCGGCACGGACACCGGAGGAATCACCGCCGTGGGCGTGGGCGTGGCCGCCGGCGCGGAGCTGACCGGCTCCGGCGTCAGAACGACGGCAGGCGTCTCCACCGGCGGGGCGGAGGGCGTCTCCACACTGGGCGGAGCGCTGTCCAGCCCCTGGGGCGGCGTAAACGTGGGCGGGACCGTCTGAGTACCTGCGGTACAGCTCCCGGTACACCCCCCCAGCATCAGCAGCGCCGCCAGCACTGGCAGCAATTTATGGATGTTCATGGGCTTGACCCCCTTTATCGCACAGAAACAGGCTTGTTCTATTGTATCCGCCGCGCACCGGTTTCACAACAACAGCCGTATGACAAGAAGTGACAGAACGGAAACAAAACCGGACCATTTGCTGGAAAAAGAGCCCGGAATTAACCCTATCCGCCGCAAAATCATCCGCCCAGGACCTCATAACGCAAGCGCAGATATGAGTGCTCCAAAATCTCGCATTCCTGCAGGCGCAGAACCCCTAGTTTCGACAATTCCTCCTGGGAAAGCAAGGATTTCCCGTCAATTAACGTAGCAGTATCCTTGCCGCCAATCAAAACCGGGGCCACGACAACATCAACATAATCAAAGAGCTTTTCACGCAGGAACAGGCCGTTTAGCGTCCCGCCGGTCTGCACCGTGATTCTCTCACAGCCATAGTCCGACTTGAGCTTCCTGAGCGCACCGTTCAGCGACAGCTCCTCCTGATAGATAATATGAAGGTTATCCTGCTGTATGTGAAAGGCAGGATGTTCCGGGTTCGACGTAATCAGCACAAATTCCTTGGATAAAGCACATAAATACCGTACCCCGTGTTCCTGCAAATGTTTGTTGTCGATTATCACAAACGACACAGGCGTTTTATCGGGCATGTCCTTCGTATTGACGCCCAGCTTGGCCTGCACCCGGCCAGAATTGAGGGCCCATAAATCGGTAGTCTGCTCGATTTCGTAATACTGGTGCAAACCCTCGCGCACCCCGGCAATTTGGGGAAAATCTTTGTCTACATCCAATTCGTCCGCCGCGCCGGTGCTTATTTTTCCGTCAACCGACATCAGCATAAACAAGGTCGTAATGGGTCGTTCCATCGTAATTCCTCCTGAATCATCATCTGCCGGACTGCTTCCAGCGCAGGACGGGCAATTTTCATTCCAGCCATTGACAAGGCCGGGGCGTTGTGGTATCATACTCCTTCCTTACCGCGGCTGGGAAAGGAATGATGCTATGATACCCCATTGGAAACAGAAATTTGCCGTCCTGTGGGTGGGGCAGGCCCTGTCCATCCTCACCAGTATGCTCTCCCAGTATGCCCTCATCTGGTACCTCACCGATTTGACGGGCTCATCCACCGTTCTGTCCCTGGCCACCATGGCGGCTCTGCTGCCCCAGGGGATTCTGTCCCTGTTCACCGGGGCCTTTGCCGACCGCTTTGACCGGCGGACCATCATGATTGCCGCCGACGGGGCCATCGGGGCCATCTCCCTGGTGCTGGCCCTCATGGCCTGGCGGGCGCCCCTGACCCCTGGGCCCATTTTGCTGGTGGCCGCGCTGCGCAGTGTGGGCGGCGCGTTCCACGCCCCCTGCCTCCAGGCCGTGACCCCCCTCATCGCCCCGCCGGAGGCCCTGACCCGGTGCGCCGGGTGGAGCCAGGGCATTCAAACGGTGTCCATGCTCATCTCTCCGGCCCTGGCTGCGGCCCTCTATGCCGCCATACCCCTCCATTGGATTATCCTGCTGGACACCCTGGGGGCTGTGTTCGCCATCTGCGGACTGCTGCTGGCCCGGCTTCCCGCCCTGAAGGTGGGGGATGCCGGACGGAAGCTCCGCCTGTGGCAGGACACCCGGGAGGGCTTCGCCGTCCTGCGCTCCCACCGCTGGCTGTGGCAGCTGTGCCTGATCTGCGCCCTGTTCTCGGTGGCCTTCATGCCTGTGTCCGCCCTGTTCCCCCTGATGAGTATGCAGTATTTCGGCCGGGAGGCGGCGGCCGCCGCCCTGGTGGAAACCGCCTTCTCGGTGGGGATGCTGGCCGGTTCGGTGCTGCTGGGCCTCTGGGGCGGCGGGAAGGACAAAATCCTCACCATGACCGCCGCCGTGCTGGCTATGGGCGGAGCCCTGGCGGTCACCGGGGTACTGCCCCCCTCCGGCTTCTGGTGGTTCGCCGGACTGTCCCTGCTGATGGGCGTTACCTGTCCCTTTTTCAACTCGGTCTTTATGGCCCTCATTCAGGAGAGGGTGGAGGCCCAGTACCTGGGCCGGGTCCTGGGCCTGTCCGGGGCCATGATGACTCTGGCCTCACCCATTGGGCTGGGGGCCACCGCCCTGCTGGCGGAGCATACCGGCCTCACCCTCTGGTTTTTGCTGGCCGGAGTGGTGACCCTCCTGTGTGGGGGGCTGATGCTGCTCTTTCCCGCAGTGCGCACCTGCGGGCGATAATTCCCCCGTGCCGCAAGGGCGGGACCCGGAAAGGGTCCCGCCCTTTTGCTGTGTCAGCCCTGGGCCGCCACGCCCTTGGCTACGTTGACAATGAAGTCCTGAACATTGGTGACAATGGTGCGCACCGACAGGCTCCCCCGGTCCCGGAGCTTGTTGACGGCGAACTCGGAGATATCCACCGAGTAGAAGTACACCGGCCGGACCACCCCGTCCACCAGCCGGTAGGAGGGGGTCATGTTGCCCGTGGCAACGGTGTGGAGGGTGGAGGCCATACAAATAACCGTGGTGGCCTGCTTCACCTGGGCCCGCATGGCGTTCTGCCCCTCGTACACGTTGCCGTAGACCTCCGGCAGGGGGCCGTCGTCCCGGACGGAGCCCACCAGCACATAGGGGACCGCGTGCTTGACGCACTCATAGATGATGCCGTCCTCCACCGCGCCGCTCTCGATGAAGGCGGCGGTGGAGCCGTGGGCCCGGACGGCGTTGATGGTGTCAATGTGGTTGTAGTGGCCGTTGGGGCGGCTCTGCTGGGTGTAAATGTCCTGCCCCAGGGCGGTGCGCAGGTAGCCCGCCTCCAGGTCGTGGGTGGCCAGGGCGTTGCCCGCCAGCAGGGCATGGACATACCCGCCCCGGACCAGGGAGGCAAAGGCGGAGCGCGCGTCGGCGTCAAAGGCGCAGGCGGGGCCCAGCACCCAGACGATGTGCCCATGGTCCCGCTCATGCCGGAGCAGCTCGTAAATGGAGTCGTAATCCATGGAGTAGGCCGTCTCACGGGAGCGGCCCTGGCGGAAGGCAAAGGTCTCCCGCTCCCCGCCGCTCACGGGCTCGAAGCCGGAGGCGTGGACGTAAATGCCCTCGGAGCCGTCCTCGGTGCGGCCCACCACCACCGGCTCTCCGGCTTTCAGGTTGCGGAACTCCACCGCGGCCATCTTCCCCTCCCGCAGGACCGCCACGCAGTCCATACGGCTCTCCTCCGCCAGGAGCCACTGGCCGTTGACCTTGAAATACTCGGGAAAAATGCTGGTGGCGTGATAGCCCTCAGGGGCCACCCCATCCCGGGGAGCCGGGTCCAGCCGGGCGTCCGGGCAGGACTGAAACCGGGGCAGGCTGAACTGGGGCGCGTGATACTCTGGCAGGGTAAAGGACATTGCGATAACCTCCGTCTCATGTTGTGTTTGGTTTGGATAAGTACCCATCCAGCCCTTGGGGACCCCCTCTGGCTGGACACGGGCAAAGATTGGGCCTTCTCGCTCACACGGGAAGGCCCAGTCTTATGTTACTTCACATCAGGCGCACGGTGTAATACACCGCCATCACCAGCAGCCAAGCCACCACGACGCCATACAACAGCGCCAGCTCCCCCAGCACCGCCGTGGCGATGAGCACCGCCGCCACCACAGCGCAGGTCACATAGAGCATGGTGTAATTGGCGTTCTTGGGGAATACCTCCAGCTTTTTGCCGCCGGCCTCCAGCACACCCTGACCGGTCTGGAGTTTTCGGGCCAGCACCAGGACCGCCGCCACCGCCGCCGCGCACACGGCGGCGTAGCCATAGGCGGCCACGGCGGAGATGCCCGCGCGGGGAATCACATACACCCCCAGCAGGCCCATAGCGGACAGGACCGCGCACACAAAGAACTCCCGCTGATAGAGGTAGTAAATCAGGGCCAGCACCGTCACCGCCGGAATGCCGGTGTACAGAAGGCGGATGCCGGAGCCGCCAAAACGGCTCACCAGAACGGCGCACACCGCCAGCACAATCCCCACCAAAGTCAGGATGCCCGCCAGACGGGTGGGCTTTCCCCCCTTGCGCAGGGAGACATACCACGCGGCCAGGGCGATGGCACACACCGGCAGGACAATTTGCAGCACGCCAAAGACCGTCCTCAGGGTCTGGGCCAGGGGTATGCCCGCCGGGGTGTAGTGGACATAATACCGGTTCAGGAGCAGAATCAGAAATTCCAGAATCACCGCCCCCACAATCCACCAGAGGACCTTGTTCAGGACCAGATCCTCCTGACGCTCACGTTGTAGCTTTTCTTGTTCTCTTTTGTTCATTGAACGCTCCATCTCCCATGGCTGAACGCCGTAATTTCTCATTATTCCCGCGGCCCGCGCAGTGCCCGCGAATCATCAATCCCGTATATTCTAACAGAAAACGATTTCATTTGCAAGAACAGAATGTGCTCCTCTTCCCAAATCGGGCAAACTGTGATAAAATACCGGTAAATTCACCGTTCAGATTGGAGCATCCCCATGAAACACCGTCTGTTTCCTGTAGTGTTCTTCATTTTGCTGGTTTTATCCGGCTGTCTTTCCGCCCCTCCCTCCGGCGGCGGTCCGGCGGCGGAGGAAGGTCCGGCGGTCCGTCAATTTTTTGCTATGGACACCCTTATGTCCGTGTCGGTCTACGGCCCCCAGGGGGAGGCGGCGGTACAGGAGGCCTGGGAGGTGCTCACCGGCCTGGACCGCCTTCTGTCCCGCACCAGCCCGGACAGCGAAATCTCCGCCCTCAACGCCCACGCAGGGGACGGAAGCTGGGTCCCCCTGTCGCCGGAGACGGCGGAGCTGCTCTCCTTCGCCCGGCAGACGGCGGAGGACCTGCCCGGAGCCTTTGACTGCACCATCGCCCCGGTCATGGACGCCTGGGGCTTCGGCGGGGAGGACCGGCATGTGCCCGACGCCGCCGCCCTGTCCGCCCGGCTGGCTCTGGTGGACAGCGGGCGGCTCTCCCTGGACCTGGAGGCCCCCGCCGGACGGCTGGAGGTCCCCGGCATGGCGGTGGACCTGGGCGCTGCGGCCAAGGGCTATGCCGCCGGTCTGGCCGCTCAGGCCGTCCTGGAGGCCGGAGGGGAATCCGCCCTGTTGGACCTGGGGCGGAACATCACCGTCTTGGGGGAGGGCCCCAGCGGCCCCAGCTGGCGGGTGGCGGTCAAGGACCCCCAGGACATGGAGCGTCACCTGGGCGTCCTCTCCATGCGGGACCAGACCGCCTCCACCTCCGGGGGGTACGAGCGGTATTTTGAGGAAAACGGGGTACGCTATCACCATATTATCGACCCCAAGACCGGCTATCCCGCGGAATCCGGCCTGCTGTCCGTGACGGTGGTGTCCGAAAACCCCGCCCTGGCCGACGTTTTGTCCACCGCCCTCTTCGTGGCGGGACGGGACGAGGCCCTGTCCCTCTGGCGGAGCCGGACGGACTTTGAGCTGGTCCTCTGCGGGGCTGACGGCGTGGTCACCGTCACCGAGGGATTGGAGTTTGATTTTCGGGGGGAGGACAATGGGTACACCTGCCAGACCGCCCGCCGCTGAACGGACCCGCCCCGCCTGGGGGGACGGCGCTGCCGTGCTTCTGGTGGTGCTGGCGGCAGCGGCGCTTTTTTTCTCGCTCCTGCCGCCTCAGGGAAACTTTTTGACCGCCCAGGTCGTCTTAAATGGAGAAGTCTTGGGAGAATATCCCTTGGACGCCCTGGAGGAACCGGTCCTTCTCCCCCTGGACGGGGCCCCCTGGCCCATCACCCTGGAGCTCACCCCGGAGGGGGTGCGGGTCCTGGAGAGCGCCTGCCCCGGACAGGACTGCGTCCACGGGGGCTGGGTCCGCCGGGCGGGGGGGCGCATCATCTGCCTGCCCAACCGGCTGGTGGTCTCCCTGCGGGGGAGCGGAGGGGCCTCGGAGGAATTTGACGCCGTCACCGGCTGAACGGTTCCCATCCGCAGCATCAAACGTACTTGGAAGGAGGGAGGCTATGTCCCTTGACCTGCGGCGTCTGACCCGGTGCGCCGTGCTCACCGCCCTGGCCCTGGCCCTGTCCGTGGCCGAGGGGCTGGTTCCGCTGACCATCCTGTTTCCCCTGCCCGGCCTGCGGCTGGGGCTGGCCAATCTGGTCACGGTGTACGCCCTGTGCCGCCTGTCCAGGCGGGAGGCGCTGCTGATTCTCCTGGCCCGGTGCCTGCTGGGGGCCCTGGTGGGGGGGAATCTCACCGCTCTGGCCTTCTCCCTCACTGGCGGGGCGCTGGCCTTGGGGGTGATGGCGGCGGCGGTGCGCCTGGGGGCGCTGTCCCTCTTCGGCGTGTCCATTCTCGGCGCTGCCGCCCACAATACAGGACAGATTCTCGCCGCCACGGCGGTGCTGGGCAGCGACGCGCCCTTGGTCTACCTGCCGCCGCTGCTGCTGTGCTCCCTGGTCACGGGGGCGGTCACCGGCGGGGCCTCCATCTTGCTGGTCCAGCGGGTGCCGGAGATGGCCGAAAGAAATTCTTAACCAATTCGTTACCCTTTTGATACCTATTTTACCGGAACATGTCTTATGATATAAACATGGCAGCTATACCCTACAGAGAAATGATACAGGAGGAACCATACGATGAACAGAGCAAAAACCGCACTCCCCGCCCTGCTGCTGGCCCTTTCCCTGCTGCTCTCTGCCTGCAGCGGCGGCGCCAATCCCCAGAACAGCCCCACCCCCAATCCCACCGAGCCGGTGGGCGACGTGACGCCCGCCCCCACCCCCACCCCGGAGCCCGCCCCTGCCGACCCCTATGACGCGGTACGCACCTACTGGAGCGAGGACCAGCTGACCCAGGCCTGGGGCCCCGACCAGGTGGTGGAGCACCTCTTTTTCCACCCCGTCATCGCCTATCCCCAGTGGGCGTTCCACGACTGCCCCTCCTCCCAGGCCCAGAAGGAGGGTTTGGACGACTGGATGGTCACGGTGGACGAGTACAACAAAATTCTCCAGAGCGTCTATGAAAAGGGCTACATCCTGGTTCGTATGGAGGACGTGTGGAGCGAGCAGCCCAATGAGGCCGGCGAGATGCGCATGGTCCGCAACACCCTCATGCTCCCGGAGGGGAAGAAGCCCCTTGTTATCTCCTTTGACGATGTGAATTACTACCAGTATATGTTGGAGGAGGGCTTTACCTCCAAGCTGGTGGTGGGGGACGACGGTCAGATCTGGGCCGAGTGTACCGACCCCTATACCAACGAGACCTTCCTGACCCAGGACCTGGACGCCACCACTCTGCTGGACAAGTTCGTGCTGGAGCACCCGGATTTCTCCCTGAACGGGGCCAAGGCCATCTTCTCCCTCACCGGCTATCAGGGTATCCTGGGCTACCGGACGCAGAACGACCTGGACATCGCCGCAGACGACCCCCGCCGCCCCGCCTTTGAGCAGAACCGTCAGGCGGAAATCGACGCGGTCAAGCCGGTTATCGAGCGGCTGAAGGAAACCGGCTGGACCTTCGGCTCCCACACCTGGGGACACATCAACCTGTCCACCCGCTCCATGGAGAGCATTCAGAAGGACACCCTCCGGTGGGCGGAGGAAGTGGGGTCCCTGGTTGGACCCACCACCATCCTCTTCTACCCCCACGGGGCCCGTCCCGACGGGGACAAGGACCAGGGGGAGAGCTACGGTCCCCAGTTCGTGTGGCTGCAAAGCCAGGGCTTCCGTGTGTTCGCAAGCGTAGGCATCAGCTCCTACTCCCAGGTCAAGAGCACCATCTCCGCCGTTATCTGCGACCGGCTCCATCCCGACGGCACCACCCTGCGGGGAGGCAACTCCGGCAAGGACGTGGACCGCTATATGCAGTTCTATGACGCACGGGACATCATCGACCTGGAGGTCCGCCCCGATTTGGGGGTCCGCTGGCCGGAGGCCTGATGCAGTATTCCGCTGCAACGCTCTGTGATAGGGGTGAGACGCCAGCATGAAGCTGCTCATTATGATTTTTTCTGTGATTGCCGGGTTTTTCATGTGGATTCTCTCCCCCTTCCTCCCGGCCCAGCCGGAGCGCACGGAGTTCCTGGTGGACGGGGTGTATCAGCGCTTTCCCGGCTCCGACGGGGAGGAAAAGACCGTAGCCAAGCTCATGGAGCTGGCCCAGGCCGGGGATGTGGACCGGGTTTACGAGGCCTTTGCCCCCCAGGTGCGGGATGAGGCCGTCGAGGAGGACCTGCGGGCACAGATTCAGGCCCTGCTGGACTTCCTGTCCCAACAGGTCACCAGCCGCCAGGAGGCGGACCACACCTCCCACTTCCGTCAGGACAACATCTCCTCCCGGGCCATTGACGTGGTGTTGTACACCGATGCCGGGGCCTATACCTGCCTGATTCGCGACCGGTACGACGCCTATGGGGCGGACCGGCGGGCCGGATTCCGTCATATCTCCATCTATCCCCAGGCGCTGGGAGAGGAATACGGCGCATGGCGGATGGACGAGCCGGGGGTATCCCTCGTCTATCTGGCCGGAGAGGCGGGCCTCTCCCCCGACGGAACAGACCCCATGGAGTCCCTGACGGCCCTGGCCCAGGCGGGGGATACGGAGGGCCTGTACGCCCTGTTCTCCCCCAGCGCCCAGGCGGGCGCGGCGGACCTGGAGGCCGGTATTTCGGAGCTGACCGAATTTCTGGCCGGAAGTACCGGCTGGACACCCTACACCTGGACCCAGTACACCGAGTATACCTATAACAGCGAGCGCCTTGCCCAAGAGCGGTTCTATTTTGTGGACACAGCGCTGGGAACCTACCGCTGCGATATCCGCTGTACCGCAGAGGACACCGGGTATCCGGCGGAAACCGGGCTCTACAGCATTACGGTCTTTCCCGCGCCGGACCCGGACACGGACTACTTCACCCAGGAAATGCCCTACCGGGATTACGCGGAGCGGGGCCGGACGACACCGGGCATTTTTTGGGAGCCTCCCCTCTCATCCTGAACCCATACATAAAGCAAGAGCGGCACAGCCTGAAAACAGGGCTGTGCCGCTCTTGTATCTTTTTTAAGGTGCCGCTTACCCTCTGTAGCGGCGGTAGGCGCTCCGGCCATGGCGGCGGCTGCCGTACCGGCGGCGGCGTCCCCCGGAGCCAAAGTACCACACCAGGAACACAATCAACGCCACAAGGAGCACCACCGCCAGGACCACCAGAAGGGTAATCCAGTTGGGATGCTTCAGCAGTTCAATCGGGTTCCAGGAGGGCGCGGAAACCTTGCGCCCCTCCGGGGCGGCGTACCGGGAATCCACCGTTCCCATAGACTGTAGGTAGGAGGCCAGGGCGTACCACTCCTTGACCTCGGAGCCGTTGGGGTTGTGGATAATCTGCCGTTCAAAGTCCACGACCGCCCGGCCCTGGGCGTCCTTGGGGGTGATGGTGAGCAGGCCGAAGGATTTTCCATTGACCGCCCCCAGCATCTGCCCAGAGTACAGGCCGGTGACCACCCGGTAGAGCTTGTCGTTCTCAATGGGAACCTGGGTGCCGTCGGGGAGGACCTGGGCGCAGCCGGTGACCTTGTTGAATATCATCCGGTTGGGGTTGTAGGTCCAGGTCATGCCGGCGGGATAGAGCTGGGCGCTGGACATGATGGGCGTCACCGAGGCGTCCACCTCAAAGGCGTCCTTGAGCTCCCGGCCGGTAATCCACACGGAGATGAGCGGATACCCCGGCGTACCGTCCCCGCCGGAGCCCAGGGAGGACACATTGAAGGCGTCGGAGGTGGTAATCTCCCCCCGCGCGAAGGAGGCCCGGACCACGCCCGCAGCCACCACCGCGAAGTCCACCGGCACATAACCGTCTCCCTCCGCCTGCCGCACGGCGTAGATGTAGGAATCGGCAATGAGACTGCCCAGGGTATCCTCTTCCTGGATGGCGGAAAACTGGCGGATGGGGGTGAAATCAAAGGGGGTTGTGGCCAAAACCTGATGGAAGGTCAGGCCGTAACCGGCCAGATACTGGGCGTCCACCTTGGCCTGAAGCTCCGCCGCCAGGGCGGTCATGGCCGGGTCCTCCGCCACCGTCTCGTCGATGGGCAGCAAGCGGAAGTCCGCCGCCTGAACCGTTCCGCTGGACTTCTCCACCTTGAGCACCCCCAAATTCTGGGTGTACTCTCCGCAGGATACAATGAGGGTTTTGTTGACCTGAATGGGGGCCTCGGTGGTGGAATGGGTGTGGCCGGAGAGGATGACATCAATGCCGGGAACCGCCTTGGCCAGCTCATAGTCCTCCCCCTTGCCGCCGTCGGTGCCGCTGTGGGAGAGGCAGATGATGTAGTCCACGTCCTCCTGCTGGAGCTGGGCCACCACCTCCCGCGCCGCCCCGGCGATGGGGGTGAACTCCATGCCGGACATGGGGGCGCACTCGTCGGCGTCCACCCCCAGCACGCCAAAGACGCCAATGCGCAGGCCGTCCCGCTCCAAAACAGTATAATCGGTGATGCCGTACCGCTCCCAGGCCGCCCAGGCGGCCCGGTCAGAGCTGGGGGGCTTATAGTTGGCCTGAACCAGGGCGGGCAGGGGGTCCCCGCTGTCCACGGCGGCGTTGAGCATGTCCGCCAGCCCCGACGAGCGGTAGTCAAACTCATGGTTGCCCAGGGTGGCCGCGTCATACCCCATGGCCCCCAGGGCCCGGAGCTCCGGGGCGTCGGTGGCGTAAATGGTCTGGAACAGTGAGCCCATGGAAAAGTCCCCGGCGTCCAGGGTCACCACCGGACCCTCCGCCGCGCTCCGCTCCTGCTGGAGCAGGGTGGCCAGACGGGTATAGCCGCCGTACTCCCCTCCTCCCTCGGCGGGGGTGGGGAGGAAATGGTCGTGGGTGTCGTGCGTAAACAAAATTGTCAGCGCACCGGGCTCCGCCGTCCCCTGGGCGGATGCCGGGAGCAGCGCTCCCGCCAGCAGCGCACATACCAGTGCCAGCGCAGGCAAGCTGCGCAGAAAACGCTTCATGATGTTCCCTCCTTTTTCTGCAAGAACGGGACCCCGTCCTTCTCCCTTATTGTGCCACAAAGCCGGGAAAATTGGAAGCAAAATTTGCTTTCTCCGCCGTCCCGCCCCGCCCCCGCCGCCGGCCACAGCGCAGAGACGGGAGGGAAATGCGCCGTAAAAACGCAAAAATTTCCTGTTTCCGGCACAAAGCGACCTTGAAACTGATTTCTTCTGTCCCCGCTCCCCCTTCAATTTTTTTGGCAGACGCCCCTGGCGCTCCGGGATTCTCTGGGCGCTGCTCCGCGACCGGAGACCCGCGCCCAGGTCTGCCTTGACATTTCCACCTGATTCTTGTAAAATCTTAACTGTAGCAGGATACCTATTTCCAGAATATCTGGAACTGCGGTACAAGGAGGCGTGTGTCATGCCTTTTACAGAGGATGACAGGCGAATCACATCCGAGCGGCTGGAGCCGGACAAAAAGCGCCGGGAGCGGGTTCTCCCGGCGGTTGTGCTGGCCATTTTGGCCCTTTTGGCGGTTACCGGCACGTTGTTCTTTTATCAATATCTGGAGCGCTCCATCTTTCAGGAGCGCCAATCTCATTTTGTCGAGCTCTCCGGCCGGGTGTCCCAGGTCATGGAGTCGGTGGTCAGCCACTTCCGCTCCACGTCGGAGGCGGCGGACCGCCTGCTGGAGCAGGGAAAGCCCCAGACGCAGGAGGCGCTTTTGGACCAGCTGAGTACTATTCAGGCGTGCCTGGGCGTGGACCAGGCGCTGGTTCTGGATTCGGAAACCGGTGACTGTACCCGCGTCTTAAACGGAATGTGCACATACGTATTGCTTGACCTGGCCCACCCCCTCGCCCTGGACGGTGTGGAGGACCGGGCGCTGGTGGAGCGGGATATCGGAAGCGGCTGCTCCTACGTGGTCTTTCTCGGCAAGCTCTCCAGCCCTCTGGACGTGGAGCGCCAGCACATCGACTACGCGGGGGCGGCGGTGGACCTGTCCACCTTCCAGGAGGCCTTTGACGCGGATATTTTCCAGGGGAACAGCCATGTATACGTCATTGGCCCTGACGGGGAGCAGCTCTACCGCCACCAGTGCGACGGCGGTTTCATCGACGACCCCAACCTGCTGACGGCCCTGGAGCGCTATCCCTTCCTCCACGGCGGGACTTTGGAGGACCTGCGCCAGGACGTGGCGGAGCGCCGCAGTGCCGGGTATGAGTTTGACTACGGACCGGAGCATTTTTTTGTGGCGGCCTCCCCGGTGGCGGGCACTGATTGGACGGTCCTCTCCTTTGTGCCCACACGGGTTCTGGGGGCCGGAACCACCTCTTTTTTGAATACCTCGGTGGTCTGCGTCTCGGCCATTGCGGCGGTGGTGGTGCTGATGATGGGGATTGTGCTCCACCTCTTCACCGCCAAGCGGGGCGACCAGCGGCTGATTGCCCACCAGCAGCGGGCCAATACCCTGCTGCAAATCGCCGCCGACGCGGCCAACGCGGCCAATGTGGCCAAGAGCGAGTTTCTCTCCCACATGTCCCACGACATCCGCACCCCCATCAACGGTATCATGGGCATGACGGAAATCGCCCTCAAGCACGTGAATAACCCGGACCGGGTGTACGACTGCCTGAGCAAAATCAAGGGGTCCTCGGGCCACCTGCTGAGTCTGGTCAACGACGTTTTGGATATGTCCCGCATTGAGAGCGGTAAGACCCATATCGCCCAGGAGCCCATGGACCTGCGGCAGGTGGTGGAGCACTGCGCCTCCATTGTCATTGGGCACCTCCAGGGGCGGGACGTGACCCTGGTGGAGGAATTTGCCCCCCTGGAGCACCCCCGCGTGCTGGGCGACGAGCTCCATCTGCGTCAGGTGCTCGTCAACATTCTGGGCAACGCGGTCAAATTCACCTCCGACGGCGGGCGCATCTATTTCCGGTGCAGGGAAACCTCTGCCGAGGGGAATACCGCCTGGTTCCGGCTTGAGGTGGAGGACACCGGCATCGGCATGAAGCCGGAATTTCTGCCCCATATTTTCGACGCCTTCGCCCAGGAGGACGGAGGCACCCGGACCAGCTACAAGGGCACCGGCCTGGGCATGTCCATCACCAAGAAATTTGTGGATTTGATGGAGGGGACCATCACTGTAGAGAGTCAGCTCAACGTGGGCAGCCGCTTTGTGGTGGAAATCCCTTTGCTCATTGACCAGACCGCCCAGCAGGAGGAGGCCCAGGCGGGCCGGACCGATCTGGCCGGAGTTCGCCTGCTGCTGGCGGAGGACAATGAGCTGAATATGGAAATTGCCCAGTACATGCTGGAGGACATGGGAGCCGAGTTTGTGGCCGTTCCCGATGGCGAGGCGGCGCTGAACGCGTTCTCCCACAGTGAGCCCGGCTATTTTGCCGGTATTTTGATGGATGTCATGATGCCGGTTATGGACGGCCTGACGGCTACGCGGGCCATTCGAGCCCTGGACCGGCCCGACGCCGGGAGCATTCCCATTATCGCCATGACGGCCAACGCCTACGACGAGGATAAGCGCCGCTGTCTGGAGGCGGGCATGAGCGCACATCTGCCAAAGCCCATCGACAGTGTGGCCCTGGCTCAGGTCTTGACGGCGCAGCTCAACGCCCGCCGCCCCCATTGTGTGGACCCGTCCGATGGACTCTCCGAGCAGCTCTTGCTGAAATAAGCCGGCAATACGTACACCCGGTACTCAGAGCCTGTATTCACAACCGTGGAACGCCGCCTTTGCGGGTCGTTTGCCGCCTATCCGGCCTTCTCCGGTTATGAATACAGGTTCCTTTTTATAACGGTGAGGAAAGTCCTTTGTCACAGCGCTTCCTTCTGCCAAACTGCCTTGACCGTCGGGCGGAGGGGCAGGGTGCGGAATATCTCATCTGTCAGGCGCTCATAGGCTCGGGCGTCCTGTTCCTTCCGCAGAGCCTTGTGCAGGCACTCTCCGTCTGCAAAGAGGCCGATGTGGTAATACCAAATTTCTTTCATCCGCAGCATAGCGTTCCGGCGGCTGCCGAAGGCCTCACAGCAGCGCTCATAGAGGGTGTCGTGAAAGGCTTTGAGCTCTTCCCGTCCGGCTGGCGGACCGCCCTTGAGCTGGCGGAACAGGGCCGGGTCGGCCACCGCGCCCCGTCCGGCCATTAGGGCTGCTGCCGCCGGAAAGCGGGACTCCAGCCCGGCAAAGTCCTCCGGGGTGTTCAGGTCCCCGTTGCAGCAGACGGGGAAGGGGCTGTCTGCGAGGGCGGCGGCATAGTATTCAGTGCGGGGCTGGCCCTTGTAGAAGTCCTTTCGTATCCGGGGGTGCAGGGTCAGCTCATGGATGGGGTAGCGCCGGAAACGTTCCAGCAGGGGACCAAATTCCTCCGGGTCGTTGAGGCCCAGGCGAGTTTTGATGCTCACTGGGATTGGGGTGGAGGAAAAGACTGTATCCAGGAATGCTTCCAGCTCTCGGGGGCGGCCCAGCAAGCCGGAGCCTTTTCCTTTTGCAACCACGGTTCCGGAGGGACAACCTAAATTCAAATTGACCTCCTGGTAACCCATTGCGGCCAGTTCTCCAGCGGCCCAGAGGAAGTCGCTGGAATTTCTTGTCAAAAGCTGCGGTACTGCGGGGATGTCTTTGTTGTTTTCCGGCAGGAGGCCGGAGAGCTCCCGGCGGGTAAAAGTGTGGTCCTGCCGGGGGGAACAGAAGGGCATATAATATTTATCCGCTCCAGGGAAGAATTTTTGGTGGGTGCTTCGGTAGAGATGGCCGGTGATGCCCTCCATGGGGGCGAAATAATACCTTTTCATGGGGTGCTCCTTTTTTGTTTCTCTTTGGCGGTGGTCTGTTTGGGGGGTGCTCTCAGCGGCTTTCGGGGGCTTTGGTGTTTGTGTGTGCCTCTTCCACGTTTCTCTCTAGCTTTTTGTTTTCTGGTCCAGCCTCCGGCGGGTTACTTTCTAAGTG